>NZ_CP070506.1:0-120000 GCF_016925675.1 Pseudomonas hygromyciniae
ATGCCGACGAAATCCGCCGTGCAGAAAAACGCGGCAGTAAGCGAAGAGCCATCCCGCGACAGCTTCGACCCGATGGCAGGCGCCAGCTCCCAGCAGGCGCCGGTACGTGCCGAACAGCGCACGGTCCAGGTTGAAGGTGCGCTCAAGCACACCAGTTACCTGAACCGCACCTTTACCTTTGAAAACTTCGTCGAAGGTAAATCCAACCAACTGGCCCGCGCTGCGGCCTGGCAGGTGGCCGACAACCCCAAGCATGGTTACAACCCGCTCTTCCTTTATGGCGGCGTTGGCTTGGGTAAGACGCACTTGATGCACGCTGTGGGTAACCATCTATTAAAGAAGAACCCGAATGCCAAGGTCGTGTACCTGCACTCGGAGCGCTTCGTGGCCGACATGGTCAAGGCGTTGCAACTCAATGCGATCAACGAATTCAAGCGCTTCTATCGCTCCGTCGATGCGCTGCTGATCGATGACATTCAATTCTTCGCGCGCAAGGAACGTTCCCAGGAAGAGTTTTTCCACACGTTCAACGCCCTGCTTGAAGGTGGCCAGCAGGTCATCCTCACCAGCGACCGTTACCCGAAGGAAATCGAGGGCCTGGAAGAGCGCCTCAAATCGCGCTTCGGTTGGGGCCTGACCGTTGCGGTAGAGCCGCCGGAACTGGAAACCCGGGTCGCGATCCTGATGAAAAAGGCCGACCAGGCGAAAGTCGATCTGCCTCACGACGCTGCATTCTTCATCGCCCAGCGCATTCGCTCCAACGTGCGTGAGCTGGAGGGCGCGCTCAAGCGCGTCATCGCTCACTCGCACTTCATGGGCCGTGATATCACTATCGAGTTGATTCGCGAATCCCTCAAGGACCTGCTGGCGTTGCAAGACAAGCTGGTGAGTGTGGATAACATTCAGCGCACCGTGGCCGAGTACTACAAGATCAAGATTTCCGACCTGCTGTCCAAGCGCCGCTCGCGCTCGGTAGCGCGTCCGCGTCAGGTGGCCATGGCGCTCTCCAAAGAGCTGACCAACCACAGCCTGCCGGAAATCGGCGATGTATTTGGTGGTCGCGACCACACCACGGTCTTGCACGCGTGCCGCAAGATCAACGAGCTTAAGGAATCCGACGCGGATATTCGCGAGGACTACAAGAACCTGCTGCGTACACTGACAACTTGATGAACACCAGCGCAGCTTATTAAGGCAAGGGACTAGACCATGCATTTCACCATTCAACGCGAAGCCCTGTTGAAACCCCTGCAACTGGTCGCAGGCGTCGTCGAGCGCCGACAGACCTTGCCGGTACTTTCCAACGTATTGTTGGTTGTCGAAGGCCAGCAGTTGTCGTTGACCGGTACCGACCTGGAAGTCGAACTGGTTGGTCGTGTACAACTGGAAGAACCCGCCGAGCCCGGTGAGATCACCGTGCCTGCGCGCAAGCTGATGGACATCTGCAAAAGCCTGCCCAACGACGCGCTGATCGATATCAAGGTCGATGAGCAGAAGTTGGTGGTCAAGGCCGGGCGCAGTCGTTTCACTCTGTCGACCTTGCCGGCCAACGACTTCCCGACTGTGGAAGAAGGCCCGGGTTCGCTGACCTGCAGCCTGGAACAAAGCCGCCTGCGTCGTTTGATCGAACGCACCAGCTTCGCCATGGCCCAGCAGGACGTGCGTTACTACCTCAACGGCATGCTGCTGGAAGTCTCTGAAGGCATCATCCGTGCCGTGGCCACTGATGGTCACCGCTTGGCTATGTGCTCGATGAAGGCTGATATCGGCCAGCCGGATCGTCATCAGGTGATCGTGCCGCGCAAAGGTATCCTGGAGCTCGCGCGTCTGCTCACAGAGCCGGACGGTAACGTCAGCATCGTCCTGGGCCAACATCACATCCGTGCTACCACTGGTGAGTTCACCTTCACTTCCAAGCTGGTAGACGGCAAGTTCCCGGATTACGAGCGCGTGCTGCCCAAAGGTGGCGACAAACTGGTAATCGGTGATCGTCAGGCCCTGCGTGAAGCGTTCAGCCGTACCGCGATTCTTTCCAACGAAAAGTACCGGGGTATTCGCCTGCAATTGGCCAACGGCCAGCTGAAAATCCAGGCCAACAACCCGGAGCAGGAAGAAGCGGAAGAAGAAGTGGGCGTCGACTACAACGGCGGTTCCCTAGAAATAGGCTTCAACGTGAGCTACCTGCTGGACGTGCTGGGTGTGATGACCACCGAGCAGGTGCGTCTGATCCTCTCGGACTCCAACAGCAGCGCCCTGGTGCAAGAATCCGATAACGACGACTCGGCTTACGTTGTTATGCCGATGCGCCTGTAATCATGTTCAGCAGAAGCTAGATGTCCCTCAGTCGCGTCTCGGTCACCGCGGTGCGCAATCTGCACCCGGTGACCTTCTCCCCCTCCCCCCGCATCAATATCCTCCACGGCGCCAACGGCAGTGGCAAAACCAGCGTGCTGGAAGCCATTCACTTGCTTGGCCTGGCTCGTTCCTTTCGCAGCGCCCGCCTGCTACCGGTGATTCAGTACGAGCAATTGGCGTGCACCGTATTTGGCCAGGTTGAACTGGCGCAAGGCGGGCACAGCAGCCTGGGGATATCTCGTGATCGCCAGGGGGAGTTCCAGATCCGTATCGATGGGCAGAATGCGCGCAGTGCGGCGCAACTGGCGGAAATCCTGCCACTGCAGTTGATCAACCCCGACAGCTTTCGCTTGTTGGAAGGTGCACCAAAAATCCGCCGGCAGTTCCTCGATTGGGGAGTGTTCCACGTGGAACCGAGGTTCATGGCCACTTGGCAGCGCCTGCAGAAGGCCCTGCGGCAGCGGAACTCATGGCTGCGGCATGGTACACTTGACGCCGCTTCGCAAGCGGCCTGGGACCGTGAACTGTGCCTGGCCAGCGACGAAATAGATGAATACCGCCGCGCCTATATCAAAGCCTTGAAACCAGTCTTTGAACAGACCTTGAGTGAGTTGCTAGAACTCGAGGGGCTGACGCTGAGCTACTACCGTGGTTGGGACAAAGAGCGTGACTTGAGTGCAGTACTCGCCACCTCTTTGCAACGGGATCAGCAAATTGGCCACACCCAGGCAGGACCGCAACGCGCTGATTTGCGCCTTAGATTAGGGGCACATAACGCTGCGGATATCTTGTCCCGTGGTCAGCAGAAGTTAGTGGTCTGCGCGCTGCGTATCGCCCAGGGGCACTTGGTTAGCCAGGCCCGGCGCGGTCAATGTATTTATCTGGTGGATGATTTGCCGTCCGAACTGGACGAGCAACACCGCCGCGCGCTATGCCGCTTGTTGGAAGACTTACGCTGCCAGGTATTTATTACCTGTGTAGACCACGAATTATTGAGGGAAGGCTGGCAGACGGAAACGCCAGTCGCTTTGTTCCACGTGGAACAAGGCCGTATCACCCAGACCCACGACCATCGGGAGTGAAGGCATGAGCGAAGAAAACACGTACGACTCGACCAGCATTAAAGTGCTGAAAGGTTTGGATGCCGTACGCAAACGTCCCGGTATGTACATTGGCGACACCGATGATGGTAGCGGTCTGCACCACATGGTGTTCGAGGTGGTCGACAACTCCATCGACGAAGCTCTCGCCGGCCATTGCGACGACATCAGCATCATCATCCACCCGGATGAATCCATCACCGTGCGCGACAACGGTCGCGGCATTCCGGTAGATGTGCATAAAGAAGAAGGCGTATCGGCGGCAGAGGTCATCATGACCGTGCTCCACGCCGGCGGTAAGTTCGACGACAACTCCTATAAAGTATCCGGCGGTTTGCACGGTGTAGGTGTGTCGGTGGTAAACGCCCTGTCGGAAGAACTGATCCTGACTGTGCGCCGCAGCGGCAAGATCTGGGAACAGACCTACGTGCATGGTGTACCTCAGGCACCCATGGCGATCGTTGGTGACAGCGAAACCACCGGCACCCAGATTCACTTCAAGCCTTCGGCTGACACCTTCAAGAATATCCACTTCAGCTGGGACATCCTGGCCAAACGGATTCGTGAACTGTCGTTCCTCAACTCCGGTGTGGGTATCGTCCTCAAGGACGAACGCAGCGGCAAGGAAGAACTGTTCAAGTACGAAGGTGGCCTGCGTGCGTTCGTTGAATACCTGAACACCAACAAGACTGCGGTCAACCAGGTGTTCCACTTCAACATCCAGCGTGAAGACGGCATCGGTGTGGAAATCGCCCTGCAGTGGAACGACAGCTTCAACGAGAACCTGTTGTGCTTCACCAACAACATTCCTCAGCGCGACGGCGGTACTCACCTGGTGGGTTTCCGTTCGGCACTGACACGTAACCTGAACACCTACATCGAAGCCGAAGGTCTGGCCAAGAAGCACAAAGTCGCCACCACCGGTGACGATGCCCGTGAAGGCCTGACTGCGATTATTTCGGTCAAGGTTCCGGATCCGAAGTTCAGCTCCCAGACCAAAGACAAGCTGGTTTCTTCTGAAGTGAAGACCGCTGTTGAACAGGAAATGGGCAAGTATTTCTCCGACTTCCTGTTGGAAAACCCTAACGAAGCCAAGTTGGTTGTCGGCAAGATGATCGATGCGGCACGGGCTCGTGAAGCGGCGCGCAAAGCCCGTGAAATGACTCGCCGTAAAGGTGCGCTGGATATCGCTGGCTTGCCGGGCAAACTGGCGGACTGCCAGGAGAAGGACCCTGCCCTCTCCGAACTGTACCTGGTGGAAGGTGACTCTGCTGGCGGTTCCGCCAAGCAGGGTCGTAACCGTCGCACCCAGGCGATCCTGCCGTTGAAGGGTAAGATCCTCAACGTTGAGAAAGCCCGTTTCGACAAGATGATTTCCTCCCAGGAAGTCGGCACCTTGATCACCGCCCTGGGCTGTGGCATTGGTCGCGACGAGTACAACATCGACAAGCTGCGCTACCACAACATCATCATCATGACCGATGCTGACGTCGACGGTTCGCACATCCGTACCCTGCTGCTGACCTTCTTCTTCCGTCAGTTGCCGGAGCTGATCGAGCGCGGCTATATCTACATCGCCCAGCCGCCGTTGTACAAAGTGAAAAAGGGCAAGCAAGAGCAATACATCAAAGACGACGACGCCATGGAAGAGTACATGACGCAGTCGGCGTTGGAAGATGCCAGCCTGCACTTGAATGATGAGGCTCCTGGCATCTCCGGTGAGGCGCTGGAGCGTCTGGTAAACGACTTCCGCATGGTGATGAAGACCCTCAAGCGTTTGTCGCGCCTGTACCCTCAGGAACTGACCGAGCACTTCATCTACCTCCCGGCCGTCAGCCTGGAGCAGTTGGGCGATCATGCAGCGATGCAGGATTGGCTGGCCCAGTACGAAGTGCGCCTGCGCACCGTTGAAAAGTCTGGCCTGGTGTACAAAGCCAGCCTGCGTGAAGACCGTGAACGTAACGTTTGGCTGCCAGAGGTCGAACTGATCTCCCACGGCCTGTCGAACTACGTCACCTTCAACCGCGACTTCTTCGGCAGCAACGACTACAAGACCGTGGTTACCCTGGGTGCGCAACTGAGCACCCTGCTGGACGACGGCGCTTATATTCAGCGTGGTGAACGCAAGAAGCAGGTCAAGGAGTTCAAGGAAGCACTGGACTGGTTGATGGCAGAAAGCACCAAGCGTCACACCATCCAGCGATACAAAGGTCTGGGCGAAATGAACCCGGATCAGCTGTGGGAAACCACTATGGATCCAGCGCAGCGTCGCATGCTGCGTGTGACCATCGAAGACGCCATTGGCGCGGACCAGATCTTCAACACCCTGATGGGTGATGCGGTCGAGCCACGTCGTGACTTTATCGAGAGCAATGCCTTGGCAGTGTCCAACCTGGACTTCTGATAACGCATTTGCGAAACAAAAAAGGCCAACGTTTTTAACGTTGGCCTTTTTTTATTGCCTGTCCCGTCCTGAATAAGGTTTACACCTTCTGACCTATCTTCAGGAGGAACCAATGGATTCGGGCAAAAGGCGGAGCCAGCGTGACTACACGCTAGCCTTTAAATTATCGGTCGTAGACCAGGTCGAAAAGGGCGAGTTGAGTTATAAAGAGGCTCAACGGCGCTACGGCATTCAGGGCCGGTCCACGGTACTGGTCTGGCTACGCAAGCATGGCCGGCAGGACTGGAGCCAAGGCGCCTCAATTCGAGAGCCGAGGAGCAGGTCCATGACCGAGCAAACCCTCCCGCTGACACCCGAGCAGCGGATCAAAGAGCTCGAAGAACAGCTGGCGCTAAGCAATCAGAAGGCGCAATTCTTCGAAGCCGTCGTGAATGTTCTGAAGAATGACTACGGTGTTTGCGTCGTAAAAAAGCGACTCGGCAAGTCCTCTCGCAAGGGCAAATCCAAGACCTGAGCATCACCAGGGCTTGCCTGTTCATGGGCATTTCGCGCCAAGCGTATTACCAACGTAATCGAGCTTTTGACGCAAGGACTCGTCAAGATCAAGAGGTCATGGACTTTGTTCTTGAAAAGCGCCGCCGCCAGCCCAGGATAGGCACGCGCAAGCTGCATTACCTGATGAGCGTCGAAGTTGGCGCGCCAGTGCGGGTCGGTAGAGACCGCCTGTTTAGCATCTTGCGCAACGCTCGAGAACTGGTGGTGCGCAAACGGGCTTACCACAAAACGACGGACAGCCATCACCGCTTTCGCCGCCATCCGAATTTGCTCAAAGAGGGTCCAGGACAAATCGTTGCCAGCAGGCCCGAGCATGTCTGGGTCGCAGATATAACCTACCTTCCGACACAGGAAAGCGTCGCCTACGTGAGCCTCGTGACAGACGCTTACTCGCGCAAGATCGTAGGCCATCATGTGCATGAGAGCTTGCATACCGAGTCGGTGATCAAAGCGATGGAAAAAGCAATTAGCAAACGTCGAAGCAAGCTGCCACTGATCCATCACTCAGACCGTGGAGCCCAATACTGCTCCGAGCTTTACCAGCGCTTGCACGCTAGCCATAACGTTAGATGCTCAATGACCGACGGATATGACTGCTACCAGAATGCTCTGGCAGAAAGGATAAACGGGATCTTGAAGACCGAGCTTTTGCTGTGCCGCCCTAAAAACCTGGCGGAAGCAGTGAAAATGGTGGATGAATCGGTGCTGATCTACAACGGGGAACGGCCACACCTGTCCCTGAAATACAAAACGCCCGATGCGGTGCATCGGGCGTTTTGAGACTGAAACAGGTGTAAACCTATTTCAGGACTAGACAGCCCTTTTTTAAATGCTCCACGTGGAACATCAGCTATGCGGTGGCTGCTGTCACGCTCTCCAAACGATAGCCATAGCCATAAATGGTCAGCAACTGCCAACCCCGTTCCGGCGTCAGGCCAAGCTTGTTTCGCAGCCGATAAATATGGGTATCCAACGGTCGTGAAGACACCATTTCTTCATGGGTCCAGAACCGTTCATAGAGATATTCCCGTGACAACGGCCGGGCCAGGTTGGCGAACAGGCAGCGTGCCAGGCGGTATTCCCTTTCGGTCAGGTTGATGGGATCACCGGCGCGGCTGACGGTCAGCTCGGCATCGTCGAACGTCAGGTCGTTGAAAACCAGTACTTCGGAGGCAGCAGATTTCTGCAGGCCGTGACGACGCAGGACGGCACTGACCCGTGCCTTCAGCTCGTTAGGGCGAAACGGTTTGCTGACATAGTCATCTGCACCGCTGTTCAGGGCTTGGACGATATCGCTCTCGGCGTCGCGGCTGGTAAGCATGATTACGGGAGGTGGCGCCTCCATGTGCTCACGGGTCCAACGCAGGATCGAGATACCGCTCAGGTCCGGCAACTGCCAGTCGAGTACCAGCAAGTCGAAGGTTTCTCGGCGCAGTTGGCGCAGCAAGTCTTCGCCACGCTCGAAGCAATGCAGCGTCCATGGCTGCTCCGAGGTGCTTGGGATTTGTCGCAGAGTCTGTTCCACCCGCCGCAATTCGGCAGGTTCGTCATCCAGTATCGCGACACGCATGGCAGGGTCCTTTCTTTTTAAGAGTGTTGCAGCGGTTGAAGAGAGCGTATGGGGTCACCGTCGAATCTGAACAATTATGGTCAGTTTCTCAAGCTCCCTGCATCTCTCGGTACGCTGATATCAAATAGCCCTAAGGCCGTTAAACATCGCGTACCCAACTGGAAAGATACCGGCTCAAGCCCCTCAGGAAAAGGATCAATGGCAATCAGGTTTTATGCGCTGTCGGGACAGGTGAGTCTCGTGCAAAAGGTCAGAGTGTGGGGAAAGATGTTAGTGCTGGTTGCGGCAACAGTTTTTGGCACGGAGATGGTGGATGCGTGTAGTCCGGCGCAGGCCCCCCTTAACGAAATGTCGGTGTACGCCGAATCCGTAGACGGCCTCGGTTACGCCGCTGGACTCAGGGAAATTGATGCCCCACAGGCCTTTCAACACGGTAGCGTGCTTGATCAGGACCAACGGTGGATCTTCTAAATCTGAACAAATGTAGCGCTGTGCCCCTATGCACCACTCTTGTAGGTAAATTCTCTTTCGCTGAGTGACACATGGAGGGCGTGCGCGGGAAGCGCTCTCGATACACGGACGTATCATCTGTAGTCCGCAGTTCGCTACGGGCTGCTGTCGGAGGGATGTGAGGGACAGTATTTCTTCGATGTACATCCGGTTCGGCTTCGTCGATCCGGCAGACACAGGGATGTGTCACCTTTTCGAGCGGCTCATCCCTGCCACTCCGGCTATCGAGTTCGATGCGTCATCGGGTATCGTAGGCGAGATTCAAGGTCCTGCCGCGGCAAGACGCTTTCTGAATGTGCAGTCTGACGGACCTTTAGAACTAGAACCTTGATGAGCGCCATGACCCTCTTTCCTCGCCGCAATTACCTTTCCTCTCTATTCGGTTCAAGCCTGGCCCTGGCGCTTGTGATCAACAGCCCACACGTTCTAGCCAAGCCTGCCCCTGTGCGTGCGCCCTATATAGATGACAACCTGATGTGCCGGGCACAGCCGCTGCCGGCAGTCGTCCAGCACCTGACCGGTGAAGCCTGGAAGCTCGATGCCGAGGGGCGCCCCAGCGTGTTGGAAGAAGGCATGCTGATCGATGAGCGGGAAAGCGTAAAAACCTCGCCTTCGGCGTTTGTCAGCTTGTTGCTGGGTGACGGCTCGCGGGTTGTCCTGCCCTCCAGCTCCGAGGTGCGTTTGCACTTGGTGGAAGAACAGGCGATTCCTCAGGTGATCCTGCAACAAGGGCAAGTGGAAGCCTACGTACTCAAGCGTGCCAGCGACTATGACCGTTTTCAGATCGTGACCCCGGTGGGCGTACTCGGCGTACGCGGTACGCACTTCCGTGTGCGTAACGATGATCAGCAATCGGTTGTCGAAGTGCTCAACGGCCAGGTGGCCGCCAGCCGCAGCGAGCCGCAACCGCAGGGCAAACATCTGAAGAAAAAAACGCAGACGGGCCCGGTAGAAGGCGAATTGAAGGTTGGTGCTCGACAAGGGGTGCTGCTCAAGCCACAGGGCGAGCTGAAGACGGTCGACTTACTGCCTGCTCCGCGCCTGATGGGCCAGGACGGCCAGAAAGGCGATGCGCCGGTCTGGACATTGTTCCTGCACCCGCAACCGGGGGCTCAACGCTACCGCGCCCAGGTGGCCACCGATAAAACTTTCATGAACATCAAGCAGGAAAACTTCTCCAGTGAGCCGCGCTTGAGCTTCACTGGACTCAAGGCCTCGTTCTATCACGTTCGCGTGTCGGCCTTTGATGACCAGGGACTGGAAGGGGAAACAGGCACTTATGACATCTTCTATTACCCACCTGCCACCCGTGTGCAGTAGCACCGCGGCGTTTGGACGATGAAGTGGTGGCGCCGCGCTGAACAGCGTCAGCCGAGCCAGGCCCAGCGCCTGTTCAATGGGCTGGTCAGGGAATGGCTGTTGATCAGTCTGCTGTTGCTGCCGATGACGGCCTTGCTGTCCCTGAGCCCTGGCCTGTCCCTGAATAACCTGTTGTACGACAGCTTGCGGCGCATGGCGCCGTTGCCGGTGGACCCGCGCATTCTGTTGGTGAGCATTGATGACATGAGTCTCAGGGAGCTTGGCCAATGGCCCTGGTCGCGGCGCTTGCATGCCGACCTGATCGACCAGTTGAGTGCCGCCAAACCTGCCGGGATCCTGCTTGATGTAATCTTCAGCGAACCGGCGCGCGAGCCGGCCAATGATCAGCGCCTGGCCCAGGCGATCTGCAATGCCGGCAATGTGCTCCTGCCGTTGATTCGCGAAGGCACACCGCGCCTGGGGCAACCCCTCACGCAAATTCTCCCCGTGCTGCCACTGCGCGATTGTGCCAGGGCAGTTGGCCATATCAACGTGGAAGCCGACAGCGACGGTATTGTGCGCAGCCTCTACCTGCGTGAAGGACCACCGGGGCAATTGGTCCCGCAGTTGGCGTGGCTGGCCTTCGAGCTGATCGGGCAACACGCCGATATGCCAGGGCTTTCAGCGTCTTTTGAAGCAACCGATTGGCAACGGGACAATGCCATCCGCATTCCGTTTATCGCCGCCGATAATGGCTTTCCCAGCGTGCCCTATGTCAGCGTTCTGCGCGGTGAAGTCCCCGCCCAATTGTTACGTGATCGGATCATCCTGGTGGGAGCCACCGCGCCGGGCATGGGCGATCGCTATGTGACGCCGCTTTCGGCCAGCGTCGGTACCACCCCGGGTGTCGAGATCCAGGCCAATATCCTCAACGGCCTGCTGCAAGGGCGCAGCATTACAGTGTTGCCTGGCTGGCTGGCCACGCTGCTGTCTACCTCGCTGGTGGCATTGCTGCTGGGCCTGCTGCTGTTGCGCCCGCGTTATGCGCTATGGCTGAGCCTGGGTTGTATGGTGGGTGCCCTCCTCGCTTCCTGGGGCTTGTTGCGGCTGGGGCTCTGGTGGTCGCCAGCAGCCACATTGATCGGCATGTTGCTCGGCTACCTGATCTGGAACTGGCGGCGCCTGAGCGTAATCCTGGCCTATTTCGGCTGGGAGTTGGCGCGCCTCGACAGTGAACCCAAGGTGCTGCCGGAACGCCGTCGTGCCGCCGTCAGCAAGGGCGACGTATTGCAGGGCCGTATCGTGGCCTTGGAGCAAGCGGTCAGCCGTACCCGCGACACCCGGCGTTTTATGGCCGACGGCCTGGAGTGCCTGCCGGTCGCTACGCTGATTACCGATCCCACGGGCGAGATCCTGCTGGCCAATCGCATTGCCCGGGATGTGTTTGGCAACGAGCTGATTACCGAGAACTTGCTGCAGCAACTCAAGGCATTGGGCTACCCGCCCTTGCAAGGCGGGGTGAGCACGCCGCTGTCAGCCCTGGAAATCGTCGAGTTCCGCGACACCCAGCAACGCAGCCTGCGCCTGGAGTTGGCACCGTTGTTACCGGTCGACGGTGATGTGGCGTTGGGTTGGCTGCTGAGCCTGACTGACCTGAGTATCGAACGTGACGCCCAGCAGCAGCGAGAAACCCTGCTGCGGTTTCTCTCCCATGATCTGCGGGCGCCCCACTCGGCCATTCTGGCGTTGCTGGATGTGCAACGGTATGAGGCTTCGGACGTCTGGCAGGTATTTACCCAGATCGAACAGCAAGTGCGGCGGGCACTGAGTTTGACTGAGTCGTTCGTTCAATTGGCCAAGGCCGAGTCCGACGGCTACCAGTTTGAGCCCAGCCTGTTTGCCATGCTGGTGCTCGATGCGTTTGACCAGGTAGCGCTGCTGGCCCAATTGAAAAAGATCCAATTGGTCCACGACCTGGACGAGGCGGGTGAGGACATGGTCCTGGCAGATCAATCACTGCTGACCCGCGCCTTGTTCAACCTGATGGAGAATGCAATCAAGTACAGCCCATCCGGCACCACAGTTACAGTGCGTCTCGAACGTAACGGTCAATGGTTGGCCTGTCATATTCAGGACCAGGGCCCCGGCATCGCAGCCCAGGAGCTGCCTGAACTGTTCAACCAATACCGACGTTTTTCTTCTTCCCAAGGCAGCGAAGGCCTTGGGCTGGGCCTGACCATGGTCAAGGCGGTGATGGACCGCCATGGGGGGCGGATCGAGTGCGCGAGTGTGGTCGGGCAAGGCACGGTTTTCAGCCTGCAGTTGCCGATGTGGGAAGAGTAAATCGCTGTGCATAAAAAACCGGCCGCAAGGGCCGGTCTTCAACGCTCGAAAAAACTTATGCACGTTTTTCGGTGTTTTATTAGCTTAAGAAATATGTAATCAAATCATAAGCCTACAAGCCAAAAACTGCATTTTGCCAACAAACCGTACACAGGTTATCCACAGAACGTCAGGTCACCGTACGGTCTTCGGCAACCGGCAGTGGCGGCAGCGAACCCATGGCCCGTTGTTGCGCTTCATTCCAGGCTGCAGCGCGGTCATTGAGCGCGGCAATTGCACGTGGCCCTTCCCCTTCGGCATACATCGGCTCGCCGATCACCACCGTGATGGTGCCCTTGCGCTTGGCCCAGCCTTCCTTCGGCCAGAACTTGCCAGCATTGTGGGCAATCGGCAGCACGGGCAGATTGGCGTTGACCGCCAATGCCGTACCGCCCCGGGAGAACTTGCCTACAGTGCCAAAGGGGACGCGGGTGCCTTCAGGGAAGATCAGGACCCAAACGCCGTCCTTGAGCAGTTCGTCACCTTTCTTGGCCACATGCTTGAGCGCGGCCTTGGGGTTGTCGCGGTCGATGGCAATCGGGCGCAGCATGGCCATGGCCCAGCCAAAGAACGGTACGAACAGCAGCTCACGCTTGAGCACCTGGCTCAGGGGCGAGAAGTAGGCAGAAAGAAAAAACGTCTCCCAGGTGCTCTGGTGGTTCGACAGGATCACGCACGGCTGGTCCGGGACATTATCGGCGCCCTTGACCTCGAAACGGATGCCCAGGAACACCTTGGTCAGCCACAACGCGCAGCGGCACCAATAGACATTGATAAAGCGATAGCGCGCCTTGAATGGCAAAAAAGGCGCAATAAAAAAGCTCAGGGTGCACCAGAGAAACGAACTGGTGCCCAGCAGCAGGTAAAAGAAGAAGGTTCTGATGGCCTGCAAAATCGACATGGCAGCATTTACCGTTGCGGGACAACGCCCGCCTGTTAAAAGTGCACTCCCGAACAATCCTTGGTCAGGAAGTCGAGGGCGACTAGTTGTTGATAAGTTCTGCGGCAACCGCCGCCAGATCGTCAAAAATCAAGGTGCCAACCGGCAGGTTTTTCGCCTGGGTCTTTTCGCCTTTCCCGGTCTTTACCAAAACTGGCTGAGAGTCGACGGCTTTGGCCGCCTCCAGGTCACCGAGACTGTCCCCGACGAACCATATCCCAGCCAGGGGCACCTTGTAATGTTCTGAAATGATTTTCAACATGCCAGGCTTGGGTTTGCGGCAATCGCAGCCCTCGTCAGGCCCGTGGGGGCAGTACACCACCAGCCCCACCTCACCGCCCTGCTCTGCCACCAACGCGCGCAGGCGTGCGTGCATGGCGTCCAGGGTGGCGATGTCGTAGTAGCCGCGGGCGATGCCGGACTGGTTGGTAGCAATGGCTACCGTCCAGCCGGCCTTGCTCAACTGCGCGATGGCCTCGATCGAGCCGGGCAGCGGGATCCACTCCTCTACCGACTTGATGTAAGCGTCGGAGTCGTAGTTGATTACCCCGTCCCGATCGAGAATCAGCAGTTTCAACATGATCAGCTCAGCGTCGAAATGTCAGCGATGTTGACGAACAGGCCGCGCAGACGCGCCAGCATGGCGTAGCGGTTTTTCCGCACGCCGGCATCTTCGGCATTGATCATCACCGCTTCGAAGAACGCATCCACCGGTTCACGCAAGGTGGCCAGGCGCGCCAGTGCTTCGGCGTAGTTGCGTTCGGCGATCAGCGGCTTCACTGCGTTTTCTGCCTTGGCGATTGCCGAGTTCAGCGAGAACTCCTTGGCATCGGCAAACAGGCCAGGATCGACCTCGGTATTGCCCAGGCCTTCGGCCTTGCTCAGCAGGTTCGACACACGCTTGTTTACGGCGGCCAATGCATCGGCTTCCGGCAGCTTGCGGAAGGCCTGTACGGCTTGCACACGCTGGTCGAAGTCCAGTGCCGAACCCGGTTGCAGGGCACGAACCGACAGGTAGACGGAAACGTCCACGCCTTCGTCTTCGTAGCGCGCACGCAGGCGGTCGAACACGAACTCCAGCACTTGCTCGGCCAAACCGGCTTGCTTGACCTTGGCCCCGAACTGGCCAACTGCAAACACCACGGCCTGGGTCAGGTCGAGGTCCAGCTTCTTGTCGATCAGGATGCGCAGCACGCCCAAGGCGGCACGGCGCAGGGCATAGGGGTCTTTGCTGCCGGTGGGCAACATGCCGATACCGAAGATACCGACCAGGGTGTCCAGCTTGTCAGCGATGGCTACGGCCGCGCCGGTCAGGGTGGTCGGCAGCTCGGCGCCAGCACCGCGCGGCATGTACTGCTCGTTCAATGCCAGGGCGACGTCTTCAGGCTCGCCGTCATTGAGCGCGTAGTAGTAACCGGCAACACCTTGCATTTCCGGGAACTCGCCGACCATCTCGGTGGCCAGGTCGCATTTGCACAACAGGCCCGCGCGAGCGGCCAAGGCAGCATCGCCGCCAATGCGTGGCGCGATGTAGGCCGCCAGCTTGGAAACCCGCACAGCCTTGTCGTAGACGCTGCCAAGTTTTTCTTGGAACACCACGTTCTGCAGGCGCAGGTTGAAGTCTTCGAGCTTCTGCTTCTTGTCTTGTTTGAAGAAGAACTCGGCGTCGGTCAGGCGCGGGCGCACGACTTTTTCGTTACCGGCGATGATCTGCTGCGGGTCCTTGCTCTCGATGTTGGCCACGGTTATGAAGCGCGGCAGCAACTTGCCGTCCACATCCAGTAGGCAGAAATACTTCTGGTTGTCCTGCATGGTGGTGATCAGGGCTTCTTGCGGCACATCCAGGAAGCGCTCTTCGAACGAGCACACCAGCGGCACCGGCCACTCGACCAGTGCGGTTACTTCGTCGAGCAGGCTTGGCGGCACGATGGCGGTGCCTTCCTGCAAACGGGCCAGCTCTTCGGTGCGCTTGCTGATCAGCTCGCGACGCTCGTTGGCATCGGCCAGCACATAAGCTGCACGCAGATCGGCGGCATAGTTCGCTGGCGAGGTGATGCGTACGGCTTCTGGATGGTGGAAGCGGTGACCACGGGAATCACGGCCGGCTTTCTGGGCGAGGATGGTGCAATCGATGACTTGATCACCGAGCAGCATTACCAGCCATTGGGTCGGACGAACGAACTCTTCCTTGCGTGCCCCCCAGCGCATGCGCTTGGGGATCGGCAGGTCGTTCAGGGAGTCTTCAACGATGGTCGGCAGCAGGCTGGCGGTCGGCTTGCCGGTGATGACCTGGCTGAAGCGCAGTTTCGGGCCACTTTGGTCGATCTCGCTCAGCTCGACGCCGCACTTCTTGGCAAAACCAAGGGCCGCTTGAGTCGGGTTGCCTTCGGCATCGAAAGCGGCCTGGCGTGGCGGGCCGTCGAGGTTGATGTTGCGATCCGGCTGCTGGGTTTGCAGCGCGGTCAGCAACACCGCCAGGCGACGTGGTGCGGCGTAGACTTTCTTGGCTTCAAACTTCAGGCCGGCAGTCTGCAGGCCTTTTTCTATACCGGCCAAAAATGCGTCGGCCAGGGTGTTGAGGGCCTTGGGTGGCAGCTCTTCGGTGCCCAGTTCAACCAGGAAATCTTGAGCACTCATTGTGCAGCCTCCAGCTTAGCCAACACTTCATCACGCAAATCCGGGGTTGCCATCGGGAAGCCCAGCTTGGCGCGAGCCAGCAGGTAGGCTTGGGCGACGGAACGCGCCAGGGTGCGTACACGCAGGATGTATTGCTGGCGCGCAGTTACCGAGATGGCACGGCGGGCGTCCAGCAGGTTGAAGGTGTGGGATGCCTTCAGGACCATTTCGTAGCTCGGCAACGGCAGCGGTTGATCCAGTTCGATCAGGCGCTTGGCTTCGCTTTCATAGAAGTCGAACAGTTCGAACAGCTTCTCGACGTTGGCGTGTTCGAAGTTGTAGGTCGATTGCTCCACTTCGTTCTGGTGGAACACATCGCCATAAGTCACTTTGCCGAACGGGCCGTCAGCCCATACCAGGTCGTAGACCGAGTCCACGCCCTGCAGGTACATGGCCAGGCGTTCCAGGCCGTAGGTGATCTCGCCGGTCACTGGGTAGCACTCGATGCCGCCCGCTTGCTGGAAGTAAGTGAACTGCGTCACTTCCATGCCGTTGAGCCAGACTTCCCAGCCCAGGCCCCAGGCGCCCAGGGTTGGCGACTCCCAGTTGTCTTCGACGAAACGGATATCGTGAACCAGCGGGTCCAGGCCGACATGTTTCAGCGAGCCCAGGTACAGCTCCTGGAAGTTGTCCGGGTTTGGCTTGAGGACTACCTGGAACTGATAGTAGTGCTGCAGACGGTTGGGGTTTTCACCGTAGCGGCCGTCAGTCGGGCGACGACTGGGCTGCACATAAGCGGCGTTCCAGGTTTCCGGGCCGATGGCCCGCAGGAATGTTGCGGTGTGGAAAGTGCCGGCGCCTACTTCCATATCGTAGGGCTGAAGTACCACACAACCTTGCTCGGCCCAGTATTGCTGGAGGGCGAGGATCAAGTCTTGGAAGGTACGCACGGCTGGCGTAGGCTGGCTCACAAAATTCACCTGTTACTTGGGCTGCGATTTAAAGGGCGGGAGTATACCCGATTCGGCCCCGCCACCACTCCATGGAGCCTTATGCCACGCTGCTTTTGGTGTTCTGAAGATCCGCTGTACATGGCTTATCACGATCAAGAGTGGGGAACGCCGCTGCGCGATGCGCAGGGTTTGTTCGAGTTGCTTTTGCTCGAAGGGTTCCAGGCGGGCCTGTCCTGGATCACCGTTTTACGCAAACGCGAGCATTATCGAAAGGTCTTGTTCGGTTTTGATCCCCAGCGCCTGGCGCAGTTGAGCGATGCCGAGATTGAGCAGTTGATGCTCGACCCTGGCATCGTGCGCAACCGCTTGAAGCTCAATGCCGCCCGGCGCAACGCCGCAGCCTGGCTGGCGCTGGAGGACCCGGTGGGGTTGCTCTGGTCCTTTGTCGGCGGCGTGCCCAAGGTCAATCATTTCAAGGATCGCAGCCAAGTCCCGGCGATTACGCCAGAGGCTGAAGCCATGAGCAAAGCCCTCAAGAAAGTCGGCTTCACGTTCGTCGGGCCGACCATCTGCTACGCCTTCATGCAGGCCTCGGGCATGGTCATGGACCACACCCAGGACTGCGACCGTTACGCGGACTTGGTCAACGCCGGGTAGAATGGCCGCTTTGCGCACCACACACGATCAGGAGTGACTTGTGGAAAAGTTAAAAGGCGCCTTGCTGGTAGGCGCTCTGCGATTGTTTGCCCTGCTGCCCTGGCGCGCCGTGCAAGCCGTAGGTTCAGCCATTGGCTGGATCATGTGGAAAACCCCCAACCGCTCCCGCGATACGGTGCGGATCAACCTCTCCAAGTGTTTCCCGGACATGGACCCGGTCGAGCGTGAGCGCCTGGTCGGCCAAAGCCTGATGGACATCGGCAAGTCCCTGACCGAAAGCGCCTGCGCCTGGATCTGGCCGGCCCAGCGTTCCATCGACCTGGTGCGCGAAGTCGAAGGCCTGGAAGTGCTGCAGCAAGCCCTGGCCTCGGGCAAAGGCGTGGTTGGTATCACCAGCCACCTGGGCAACTGGGAAGTGTTGAATCACTTCTATTGCAGCCAGTGCAAACCGATCATTTTCTACCGCCCGCCCAAGCTCAAGGCGGTGGATGACCTGCTGCGCAAGCAACGCGTGCAGTTGGGCAACCGGGTGGCGGCGTCCACCAAGGAAGGCATCCTCAGTGTCATCAAGGAAGTGCGCAAGGGCGGCCAGGTGGGGATTCCCGCTGACCCGGAGCCGGCGGAATCGGCCGGGATCTTCGTACCGTTCTTCGCTACCCAGGCGCTGACCAGCAAGTTCGTGCCGAACATGCTCGCCGGCCATAAGGCGGTGGGCGTGTTCCTGCATGCCCTGCGGCTGCCGGATGGCTCGGGTTACAAAGTGATCCTGGAAGCGGCGCCCGAGGACATGTACAGCACCGACACGGCCACGTCCTGTGCGGCGATGAGCAAGGTGGTGGAGCGTTATGTGGGCGCTTACCCGAGCCAGTACATGTGGAGCATGAAGCGCTTCAAGAAACGCCCGCCGGGCGAGGCGCGGTGGTACTGATTCGCGACTGACTCAAGGTCGATGCAAAACCAATGTGGGAGCGGGCTTGCTCGCGAATGCAGAGTCTCAGTCACTGAATGTGTAGCTGATACACCGCATTCGCGAGCAAGCCCCCTCCCACATTTTTGGTTCCGGTTAAGCCTGGCGGTCGAGTTTCTTCAGGAACACCGTCATCTCTTTTTCGGCCTGCTTGTCGCCGTGGGCCTGGGCCGCTTCGATGCCCTTCTCCCATGCCTGCTGTGCCGCGCTTTTATCGCCCAGCGCAGCATGCGCCTTGCCCAACAACTTCCACGCCGCCGAATACTTCGGATCAAACCCGACGCACTTGCCTAGATGCTCGACGGCCTTGGCATTGTCCTTCAAGTCCAGATAACCCTTGCCCAAGCCAAAGCGCAGCAGCGAGTTATCCACACCCTTGGCGAGCATTTTTTCCAGGGATTCGAGCATGTCGGTCTCTCCGTCAGATCAAAAAAAGCTCAACCCCACGTGGAACAATTTCTCCACATCGCGGATATGTTTTTTATCCACCAGGAACAGAATCACATGGTCCCCTGTGGCGATCACCGTGTCGTCGTGGGCGATGATCACTTCTTCATCCCGAATGATCGCGCCAATGGTGGTGCCCGGTGGCAAGCCAATATCGCGAATCGCCCGGCCGATCACCTTGCTCGACTTGGAGTCACCGTGGGCAATCGCCTCGATGGCTTCCGCCGCGCCCCGGCGCAATGAGTGCACGCTGACGATATCGCCGCGCCGCACGTGGGCCAGCAAGGTGCCGATGGTCGCCAATTGCGGGCTGATGGCAATGTCGATGTCGCCGCCCTGGATCAGGTCCACATAGGCGGGGTTGTTGATGATGGTCATCACCTTCTTCGCCCCCAGCCGCTTGGCCAGCAGCGACGACATGATATTGGCCTCGTCGTCGTTGGTCAGGGCCAGGAAGATATCGGCGTCGGCGATGTTCTCTTCCATCAGCAGGTCACGATCCGAAGCGCTGCCTTGCAGTACCACGGTGCTGTCGAGGGTGTCGGACAAATACCGGCAGCGTGCCGCGTTCATCTCGATGATCTTCACCTGATAGCGGCTTTCGATGGCCTCGGCCAGGCGCTCGCCGATCTGCCCGCCGCCGGCGATGACGATGCGTTTGTAGCTCTCGTCGAGCCGGCGCATTTCGCTCATCACTGCACGGATGTTGGCCTTGGCGGCGATGAAGAATACTTCGTCGTCGGCTTCGATCACCGTGTCGCCCTGGGGCAGGATTGGCCGGTCGCGGCGGAAAATCGCGGCCACGCGGGTTTCCACATTCGGCATATGTTCACGCAACTGGCGCAGTTGCTGGCCCACCAGCGGCCCGCCGTAGTAGGCCTTGACCGCCACCAGTTGCGCCTTGCCTTCGGCGAAGTCGATCACCTGCAGTGCACCGGGGATTTCGATCAGGCGCTTGATGTAGTGGGTGACCACCTGCTCCGGGCTGATCAGCACGTCCACCGGAATCGCGTCGTTGTCGAACAGGCCGGCGCGGGTCAGGTAGGCCGCTTCACGCACTCGGGCGATCTTGGTCGGGGTATGGAACAGGGTATGGGCGACCTGGCAGGCGACCATATTGGTCTCGTCGCTATTGGTCACCGCCACCAGCATATCGGCGTCGTCGGCGCCGGCCTGGCGCAGCACGGTGGGGAACGAGGCACGGCCCTGAACCGTACGGATATCCAGGCGATCGCCCAGGCCGCGCAGGCGTTCGGCGTCGGTGTCGACCACGGTAATGTCGTTGGCTTCACTGGCCAAATGCTCGGCCAGCGTACCGCCGACCTGCCCTGCGCCAAGGATGATGATCTTCATCCGGTCACTCCCTTAAAAACCATTCAACCGCGTGCAGCGGCAATCTTGATCAGCTTGGCGTAATAGAAGCCATCGTGCCCACCTTCCTGCGCCAGTAGCTGGCGGCCATGGGGCTGCTTGATGCCCGCGGCGGTGGCAATGTCCAACTCCCGCGCGCCGCTGGTGCGGGCGAGGAAGGCTTGGATTACCTCGGTATTTTCGGTCGGTAACGTCGAACAGGTGGCGTAGAGCAGGATGCCACCGACTTCCAGTGTCGGCCACAGCGCGTCCAATAGCTCGCCTTGCAGCACAGCCAGGGCGGCGATGTCGTCGGGTTGGCGGGTCAGTTTGATATCCGGGTGGCGGCGGATCACCCCGGTTGCAGAGCACGGTGCATCGAGCAGGATGCGCTGGAACGGTTTGCCATCCCACCAGGTGGCGGTGTCGCGCCCGTCGGCGGCAATCAGTTCGGCGTCCAGGCCCAGGCGTGCGAGGTTTTCGCGCACGCGCACCAGGCGCTTGGCTTCCAGATCCACGGCCACCACGCCGGCCAGGTTGGGCTGGACTTCCATGATGTGGCAGGTCTTGCCGCCAGGCGCGCAGCAGGCGTCCAGCACCCGTTGGCCGGGCGCGAGGTCGAGCAGGTCGGCGGCCAGTTGCGCGGCTTCGTCCTGCACGCTGATCCAGCCTTCGGCAAAGCCTGGCAGGCTGCGGACATCGCCAGCCGTTTCGAGGACTATGCCGTCCTGGCTGTACACACAGGCGCTGGCGTTGATGCCGGCATCTGCCAGCAGCGTGAGATAGGCATCGCGGCTGTTGTGGCGGCGATTGACCCGCAGAATCATCGGCGGATGCGCATTGTTGGCGGCGCAGATGGCTTCCCACTGCTGGGGCCAGAACGCCTTGAGGGATTTTTGCAGCCAGCGCGGGTGTGCGGTGCGCACTACCGGATCGTGCTCCAACTCGGCCAGCAATGCCTCGCTTTCGCGCTGGGCGCGGCGCAGCACGGCGTTGAGCAAGGCCTTGGCCCAGGGTTTTTTCAGCTTGTCGGCGCAGCCCACGGTTTCGCCGATGGCGGCGTGGGCCGGCACACGGCTGTAGAGCAACTGGTAAAGGCCCACCAGCAGCAGCGCCTCGACGTCGGCATCGGCCGCCTTGAACGGCTTTTGCAGCAACTTGGCCGCCAGCGCCGATAGGCGCGGCTGCCAGCGGGCGGTGCCAAATGCCAGGTCCTGGGTGAAACCGCGATCACGGTCTTCGACTTTATCCAGTTGCACCGGCAACGAGCTGTTCAGGGAAGCCTTGCCATTGAGCACGGCGGCCAGGGCCTTGGCGGCGGCCAAACGCGGGTTCATCAAGCGTCCACTCCGAGGATGATGCCGGGGGCAAATTTCTCACGGCGGCTGTTGAACAAGTCGCTGAAGTTAAGCGCCTTGCCACCGGGCAATTGCAGACGGGTCAGACACAAGGCCTGCTCCCCGCACGCTACCAACAGGCCTTCCTTGCTGGCACCGATGATTTCACCGGGCGCCCCATGGCCTTCGGCCAGGTTGGCGGCGAGGACTTTCAAGGCTTCGCCATTGAGGGTGCTGTGGCAGATCGGCCATGGGTTGAACGCGCGGACCAGGCGTTCCAGCTCCACGGCCGGGCGGCTCCAGTCGATGCGCGCTTCGTCCTTGTTCAGCTTGTGGGCGTAGGTGGCGAGGCTGTCGTCCTGCACTTCGCCTTCCAAGGTGCCAGCCGCGAGGCCGGCAATGGCCTGGATCACCGCAGGCGGGCCCATCTCGGCCAGGCGGTCGTGCAGGCTGCCACCGGTGTCTTGTGCGGTGATGGGCGTGGTGACCTTGAGCAGCATCGGCCCGGTGTCGAGGCCGGCTTCCATGCGCATCACGGTCACGCCGCTTTCGGCGTCACCGGCTTGCACCGCGCGCTGGATCGGCGCGGCACCGCGCCAGCGTGGCAGCAGCGAGGCGTGGCTGTTGATGCAACCCAGGCGCGGGATATCCAGCACGGCTTGCGGGAGGATCAGGCCGTAGGCCACCACCACCAACAGGTCCGGCTTCAGCGCGGCCAGTTCAGCCTGGGCCTCGGCGTTGCGCAGGGTGGGCGGTTGCAGCACGACGATGCCGTGCTCCAGGGCCAGTTGCTTGACCGGGCTGGGCATCAGTTTTTGCCCACGGCCGGCCGGGCGGTCCGGCTGGGTGTACACCGCGACGATTTCATAAGGGCTGGCAAGCAGGGCCTTGAGGTGTTCGGC
This sequence comes from Pseudomonas hygromyciniae, assembly GCF_016925675.1. NCBI lineage: Bacteria > Pseudomonadati > Pseudomonadota > Gammaproteobacteria > Pseudomonadales > Pseudomonadaceae > Pseudomonas > Pseudomonas hygromyciniae. The sequence continues at coordinate 22,345 of NZ_CP070506.1, forward strand.
GGCAAATTCGGGGGTGCCGGCAAAAACGATGCGCAGTGGCTCGGTCATGGGAAACGTCTCACAAAAGAAAAAGGCTTGCCGGAGCAAGCCTTTGGAAGAAGGGAATCAAGCTTGCTGGCGATGCTTCTTTTCCAGTTTCTTCTTGATCCGGTCGCGTTTGAGCGTGGACAGGTAATCGACAAACAGCTTGCCGTTGAGGTGGTCGCACTCGTGCTGGATACACACGGCCAGCAGGCCTTCGGCAATCAGCTCGAAGGGCTTGCCGTCACGGTCCAGGGCCTTGATCTTGACGCGCAGCGGGCGTTCGACGTTCTCGTAGAACTCCGGCACCGACAGGCAGCCTTCCTGGTACTCGCCCATTTCGTCGGTCAGCGGCTCGAACTCGGGGTTGATGTACACCATCGGTTCGCTGCGATCTTCGGACAGGTCCATGACCACCACGCGCAGGTGCACATTGACCTGGGTCGCGGCGAGGCCGATGCCCGGGGCTTCATACATTGTTTCAAACATGTCATCGACCAACTGACGGACCTTGTCGTCCACTACGGCCACCGGTTTGGCGATAGTGCGCAAGCGCGAGTCGGGGAATTCGAGGATGTTCAAAATAGCCATAAGCGTAATTGCTGCACATGTGAGGTAAAGGCAAATCGGCCTCGGGACAACCCGCACGACCGGTGTGAAACGCTCGCAGGCCGCGAAGGCCAAGGCAATTCACGCGAACCGACATAATAAAGGAGATTGCCCCCATGAGGAAATCGCTACTCGTCTTCAAAACGGGATGCCCGATTGGGCGGTGATAACCCGTTGCAATAATTAGCCTGCTACAGAAGTTACCAACAGAGTTATCCACAGCTTGTTCCAGATCAAGGATGATCATATGTCAGTAATCCATACCCCGGATATTTCCCCTGCCGAGCTGGAAGCCCGCCTGCGTTTGCACCGCATGCCGCAGCTCGGTCCCAGGCGTTTCAAGACATTGATCGAGGCCTTTGGCTGCGCCTCGAAAGCCATCGGCGCGCCGGCCAGTGCCTGGCGTTCCCTGGGGTTGCCGGCGGCCTGCGCCGAAGCCCGGCGCAGCGTGCAAGTGCGTGATGGCGCCAGCGTCGCATTGGCCTGGCTAGAGCGTCCGGCCCAGCATTTGCTGATGTGGGACCAGCCCGACTACCCAGCCTTGCTGGCCGAGCTGGACGATGCGCCACCGCTGTTATTCGTGGCTGGCAGCCCCGCTATCCTGGAAAAACCGCAGTTGGCCATGGTCGGCAGCCGCCGAGCTTCCCGGCCCGGAATGGATACGGCGGCGGCCTTTTCCCGCAGCCTGGCAAGCGCCGGTTTTGTCATTACCAGCGGCCTGGCCCTGGGCATCGATGGGGCGGCCCACCAGGCTGCATTAGATGTCGGGGGGCAGACTATCGGCGTGCTGGGCACCGGCCTGGAAAATTTTTATCCACAGCGCCACCGCCGACTCGCCGAGGCGATGATTGCCCAGGGCAGCGCGGTAGTTTCCGAGTTCCCGCTGGACGCCGGTCCCCAGGCCGGCAACTTCCCACGGCGCAACCGCATTATCAGTGGCCTGTCCCTGGGCGTGCTGGTGGTAGAGGCCAGTGTCGCCAGCGGCTCGTTGATCACTGCGCGGCTGGCGGCCGAGCAGGGGCGTGAGGTCTACGCCATACCGGGGTCGATTCATCATCCAGGGGCCAGGGGCTGCCACCAACTGATCCGTGAGGGTGCGGTGCTGGTGGAAACCATCGAGCACATCCTCGAAGGGCTGCGCGGCTGGCAGGCGTTGTCGCGGCCCGCACCGGTGGCGGTGACCCATCCGCTGGTGGCGCTGTTGCACGCGGCACCCCACACCAGCGAAAGCCTGGCCATCGCCAGCGGTCAGAGCCTGTCTCAGGTGTTGGCCAGCCTTACCGAGCTGGAACTGGAGGGCCGGGTGATCTGCGAAAGTGGCCGCTGGCTTGCGCGCAGTTAGGTTTTGTAACGAAGATCGGTAAACTGCGCAGAGCTTTAGTCCGGAGAGTGAGTAATGGTCAACAGGTGGCGTGTGCAAGAAGCCGCACGAGAAATTCGCGCAGGCGCGGTGATTGCCTATCCGACCGAGGCCGTGTGGGGCCTGGGCTGCGACCCGTGGAACGAAGAGGCGGTGGATCGCTTGCTGGCGATCAAGGGCCGGTCGGTGGATAAGGGGCTGATTCTGGTCGCCGACAATATCCGGCAATTCGACTTTCTGTTTGAGGATTTCCCCGACACCTGGATCGACCGCATGGCCAGTACCTGGCCGGGGCCCAATACCTGGCTGGTGCCCCATCAGGATCTGCTGCCTGAATGGATTACCGGTAAGCACGACACCGTGGCATTGCGGGTCAGTGATCATCCGCTGGTACGGGATCTGTGTTCGCTGGTGGGGCCGCTGATTTCCACCTCTGCCAACCCACAAGGCCGGCCGGCGGCGCGCTCGCGGATCCGGGTGGAGCAGTATTTCCGGGGTCAGGTGGATCGGGTGCTGGGTGGCAGTTTGGGTGGGCGCAAGAACCCGAGTTTGATTCGGGATCTGGCGACAGGCGAGGTGCGGCGCCCGTCTTGAGACCGTGGTGCTGCCATCGCGAGCAAGCCCGCTCCCACATTCGAGTGCATTCCCATGTTGGAAATCGGTCAAATGTGGGGGCGGGCTTGCCCGCGATAGCGGTCTGCCAAACAACCGAGATCTTTATGGCAGCAAAATGGTCGACCCAGTCGTCCGCCGCCCCGACAACTCCACCTGCGCCTTCGCCGCCTCCGCCAACGAGTAACGCTGGTTGATATCAATGCGCACCTTACCGCTTTCGATCATGGCAAACAGGTCATCGGCCATTGCCTGCAGGTTCTGCGGATTGTTGGCGTAGGTCGCCAGTGTCGGCCGGGTCACGTACAGCGAGCCTTTCGCCGCCAGAATCCCCAGGTTCACCCCGTCCACCGCACCCGACGCATTACCGAAACTCACCAGCAGGCCCCGGGGCGCGACGCTGTCCAGCGAGGCGAGCCAGGTGTCCTTGCCGACGCCGTCGTACACCACCGGGCATTTTTTGCCGTCGGTCAGTTCCAGCACCCGCTGCGGGACGTTTTCCGTGCTGTAGTCGATGGTTTCCCAGGCGCCGAGGGATTTGGCCAGGGCGGCTTTTTCCGGTGAACTGACCGTACCGATCAATTTCACACCCAGGGCCTTGGCCCATTGGCAGGCCAGGGAACCGACGCCACCGGCAGCGGCGTGGAACAGGATGGTTTCACCGCCTTTCAACTCATAGGTCTGGCGCAACAGGTACTGCACGGTCAGGCCTTTGAGCATGGCCCCAGCAGCCTGTTCGAAGCTGATCCCATCCGGCAGATGCACCAGGTTGGCGGCCGGCAACACATGCAGCTCGCTATAGGCACCCAGCGGGCCACTGCCGTAGGCCACGCGATCGCCAACCTTGAATTGTGTGACTTCGCTGCCCACCGCCTCCACCACCCCAGCGCCTTCTGCGCCCAGGCCTGAAGGCAAGGCTGGCGGTGCATACAGGCCACTGCGAAAGTACGTGTCGATAAAGTTCAGGCCAATGGCCTTGTTCAACACGCGAACCTGCTGTGGGCCGGGCTGCGCGGGTGTGTAGTCCACATACTCAAGTACTTCGGGGCCGCCATGGGCGCTGAACTGGATACGTTTGGCCATCTGCTCTGTCCTCAAGTCTGTTTCGCGAAAGGCTCCTATCGGACTCCTATGCTTGATCTTCGTCAACTGTGGCAGCGCCCGGCGCGGTGGTATCCTGTGCGCCCATTTGCCGCCGACGCCCAATGGCCTCGCGTAGCTTTGCCCGATTCAAGGTGATGCCATGACTACCCGCACCGAGGCTGTTAAAGCCTACCTGCTCGACCTGCAAGACCGCATTTGCAGCGCCCTGGAAACCTTTGAGGCGGATACGCGCTTTATCGAAGATGCCTGGACCCGCCCAGCCGGCGGCGGTGGCCGCACGCGGGTGATTGAGAACGGGGCGGTGATCGAGAAAGGCGGCGTCAACTTTTCCCATGTATTCGGCAGTGGCCTGCCACCGTCCGCCAGTGCCCACCGTCCGGAACTCGCCGGTCGTGGTTTTGAAGCCCTTGGCGTGTCACTGGTGATCCACCCGCATAACCCCCATGTGCCGACTTCCCACGCCAATGTGCGATTTTTCATCGCCGAGAAAGAAGGTGAAGAGCCTGTCTGGTGGTTCGGTGGTGGCTTCGACCTGACGCCTTACTACGGCAACGAAGAAGACTGCATCCACTGGCACCGTGTGGCTGAGCAGGCCTGCGCACCGTTTGGCGCAGACGTTTACCCGCGCTACAAGGCCTGGTGCGACAGCTACTTCCACATCAAGCATCGCAACGAGCCCCGTGGGATCGGCGGCCTGTTCTTCGATGACTTGAACGAGTGGGACTTCGACACCTGCTTCGCCTTTATGCGCGCCATTGGCGATGCCTACATCGATGCCTACCTGCCGATCGTCCAGCGTCGCCAGGCGCTGGCCTATACCGAGCAGCAACGCCAGTTCCAGGAGTTCCGCCGTGGGCGCTACGTGGAGTTCAACCTGGTGTACGACCGTGGCACGCTGTTTGGCCTGCAATCGGGCGGGCGCACCGAGTCGATCCTGATGTCGCTGCCACCGCAAGTGCGCTGGAGCTATGACTGGAAGGCTACCGCCGGCAGCGAAGAAGCACGTTTGACCGATTATTTCCTGCAAGACCGTGACTGGCTCGGCCTTGCTGCGCCCCAGGCGGCCAACTGATGGATCGCTATGTGGTGTTCGGCAACCCCATCGGCCACAGCAAGTCGCCGCTGATCCATCGTCTGTTCGCCGAGCAGACGGGCGAGGCGTTGGACTACAGCACTCTGCTGGCGCCGCTTGAGGATTTCACCGGCTGTGCCCGGGAATTTTTCCTGCACGGGCGCGGCGCCAACGTCACGGTGCCATTCAAGGAAGAGGCCTACCGCCTGGCCAACGCCCTGACCGAGCGCGCGCAACGCGCAGGCGCGGTGAACACCCTGAGCAAGCTGGCCGATGGCAGCCTGTTGGGTGATAACACCGACGGTGCTGGCCTGGTGCGCGACTTGACCGTCAACGCCGGCTTGAGCCTGGCGGGCAAGCGCATCCTGCTGCTCGGCGCCGGTGGCGCGGTGCGCGGTGCGTTGGAGCCACTGCTGGCGCAACAGCCGGCCTCCCTGATCATCGCCAACCGCACCGTGGAAAAAGCCGAGTTGCTGGCCGAACTGTTCGATGACCTGGGTCCGGTCTCCGCCAGTGGCTTCGACTGGCTGAGTGAGCCGGTGGACCTGATCATCAACGCCACTTCCGCGAGCCTGTCAGGCGATGTACCGCCAATTGCCAGCAGCCTGATCGAACCGGGCAAGACCTTTTGCTACGACATGATGTATGCCAAGGAACCGACGGCCTTCTGCCGCTGGGCCACAGAGCACGGCGCGGCAGTGGCGATGGATGGCCTGGGCATGTTGGTGGAGCAAGCGGCGGAAGCCTTCTACCTGTGGCGCGGCGTGCGCCCGGATTCGGCGCCGGTGCTGGCCGAGCTGCGGCGCCAGTTGGCAACCCAATGATTTTCAGGCCGCTGAAGATCAAATGTGGGAGCAGGCAAGCCAGCTCCCACAGTTTTTGAGCGAATTCAGTCTTCGAAATGGATGGGGCACTTGTCGGCCCCTTCCAGCTTTTTCAACTCTTCGACCACCTGCGGTCGCGCCCGGCGCAACGTCAGGCTGCGCCCCAACCCGCGCAACCGGCGGGCTTCCTGGTGCAGCATCTCAACCCCGGAATAGTCGATAAAGTTGATCTGTTGCGCCTCGATCACCACCCGTTGGCCTTGCAGGCGCTGCAAGCGCACTTGCAGGTAGTGGCTGGCGCCAAAGAAGATCGAGCCCCCGACCCGCAGCACATCGTCGTCACCGTCGCGCCACTGTTGCACCCGTGGCTGCGAGGTGCGCTTGAGGTAGAAGAACAGCGATGCCAGCACGCCTGCATAAATCGCCGTTTGCAGCTCTAGCAGCAAGGTGGCCAGGCATGTCAGGCCCATCACCACAAACTCCGCACGGCTGACCCGCCACAGTGCGCGAATGCCCCGATGATCCACCAGGCCCCAGCAGATCAGCAGGATGCTGGCCGCCATGCTCGGGATCGGAATGTGCGCGATCAGTACCGCACCGAACAGCGCAAACAAGGCGACCCACAACGCAGAAAACACCCCCGCCAGCGGCGAACAGGCGCCAGCCTCGTAGCTCAGGCCCGAGCGGGTGAAGGATCCGGCCGACAGGTAGCCGGAGAAAAATCCGCCGACGATATTGGATAAACCCTGTGCACGTACTTCCTGATTGGCGTCGAGCACTTGCTGCGAACGCGCCGACAGCGAGCGGGCAATCGACAGGCTGGTCACCAGCCCCAGCATGCCCACTGCCACGGCGCTGGGCAGCAGGCGCAGGATCATATCCAGGTCCAGCGGCAACGGGCTGAACGGCGGCAGTTGGCCGACAAATGAGCTGACCCGCGCCACATGCCCGAACATCGCCGGCCACGCCCACGCCACCAGGCTGCCGAGGACCAGGGCAATCAACAGGCTCGGCCAGCGCGGCACGCAGTATTTGAGCAGCACGCCTACCAGCAAGGTGCCAAGCCCGAGGGCCAGTGACGGGCGATCCCATTCGCCGCCGTGGTCGATCAGCGCCAGCAGGCTGTTGAACGCCGTGCCCTGGCTGGGCAGGTCGAGCCCCAGCAGGTTGGGCAATTGACCCAGGGCAATAACAGCTGCCGCGCCAAGGGTGAAGCCGAGGACTACGGAATGGGAGACGAAATTGACCAGCGCGCCAAAGCGCAACATGCCCAACAGCCACTGGAAGACGCCGGCGAGCAAGGTCAGCAACAGGATCAAGGTGATGTAGTCCTGCGACCCGGGCACCGCCAGGGGGCTGATGCTGGCGTAGAGCACAATGGAAATCGCCGCCGTCGGGCCGCAGATCAAATGCCACGAAGAGCCCCACAGACAGGCAATCAGCACCGGGACGATCGCCGCATACAGGCCGTATTCGGGAGGCAGGCCGGCGATCAGGGCATAGGCGATCGATTGCGGCAAGGCCAGCACTGCGCCGCTGAGGCCGACCAGCGCATCCCGGCCGACGCTGGCGCGGGTCTGGCGCGGTAGCCAGCGCAGGAATGGAAGCAGAGTGTGGGGCCGGGACATGGATCGCTCGAAATACTGTAGGAGCGAGCTTGCTCGCGAAGATGGATAACGATAACGCGGGTTGCCTGAAAAAACGCGGCGTTTTCGAGTTCTTCGCCGGCAAGCCGGCTCCTACAGGGTGATAGGAAGACCTGTAGGAACCAGGGCAATATTTAGAGTTTGGCTTTGACCGCCGCCAATGCCTCCTGGCCATCGAGGGTTTCAACCCCCTCCAGCCACTTGTCCAAAACTGCCGGGTTGGCCTTGATCCACGCCTTGGCCGCTTCGCTATTGCTGACCTTGTTGTTCACCACCTTGGCCATGATGCTGTTCTCCATGTCCTGGGTGAACTTAAGGTTGGTCAGCAGTTTGGCCACATTCGGGCAGGCCTGTGCATAACCTTTGCGCGTCAGGGTGTACACGCTGCCGGTGTCGCCGAAGTATTTTTCCCCGCCCTTGAGGTAGCGCATCTTCAACTGCACGTTCATCGGGTGCGGTGTCCAGCCGAGAAAGGTGACGAAACGTTCGCGTTTCACCGCCCTGGACACTTCGGCCAGCATCGCCTGCTCGCTGGACTCGATCAGCTTCCATTGGCCGAGGTCGAAGTCGTTCTTCTGGATGATTTCCTTCAGCGAAAGGTTGGCCGGCGCGCCGGACCCGATGCCGTAGATCTTCTTGTCGAACTTGTCGGCGAATTTATTCAGATCGGCAAAGTCATGCACGCCGGCCTCCCACACATAGTCCGGCACCGCGAGGGTGAACTCTGTGCCTTCAAGGTTCTTGGCCAGTTGCACCACATCGCCATTGGCCACGAACTTGTCGTAGAAGCCCTGATGCGCTGGCATCCAGTTGCCCAAAAACACATCCACCTGGCCGTCCTTGAGCCCGCCATAAGTGATTGGCACCGCCAGGGTATCGATCTTGGCCTTGTAACCCATGCCACTGAGTAAAAAGCCGGCGATGGCATTGGTGGCGGCAATGTCGCTCCAGCCGGGATCGGCCATCTTCACCGTCTCGCAACGGGCGTCGGCATACACGTGGGTAGCACTGAGCAACAACACGGCACTCACGACTGTGGATAACTTTTGCATGGCCTTCCCCTTACTGGATTTATTGGTTTTGGCAGGGTTGTGGATAACGAGCCTTGCGCTCCAGATCGTCGAGGTCGATATGGTTGCGCATGTATTGCTGGCTGGCGTCGACCAGCGGCTGGTGATCCCAGCTCTTGAGTTTGCCCACCGCCAACGCTTCGCCTACCAGACGCCGGCGGCGCTGGCTGGCGAGCACGTGCTGGTGGATCGCGGGCATGTCCCATTTGGCCCGCGCCTCGGCCAGGAAGGCTTCGAACAGCGTGCGATGGGCTGGCGACTGACTGAGTTCTTCCTGCTCACGAGGGTCGCGGTGAACATCGAACAACAAGCAGGGATCGTCCTCGCTGTAGATGAATTTGTAGGCGCCCCGGCGAATCATCATCAGCGGGCCGATGGTGCCTTCGGCCATGTATTCGCCAAACACTTCGTCATGCCCGCCCTGCCCTAGCAAGTGCGGGACCAGTGAGCGGCCGTCCAGGGGCAGGTTGGCGTCCAGTTCACCGCCGGCCAACTCCACCAGGGTCGGCAACAGGTCGGCGGTGGACACCGCCGCACTCACCCGCCCGGCCTGGAATTGCCCCGGCGCACTGACCAGCAGCGGCACCCGGGCGGCCATTTCAAACCAGTGCATTTTGTACCAGAGCCCACGCTCGCCGAGCATGTCGCCGTGGTCGCCGGAGAACACGATGATCGTGTCTTCGGCCAGGCCAGTGTCTTGCAACGTTTGCAGGAGTTTGCCGACATTGCTGTCGATATAGCTGCACGCCCCGAAGTAAGCACGCCGTGCATCGCGGATCTTATCCACAGGCAGCGGCTTATCCCACAGGTCATACACCTTGAGCAGACGCTGGGAGTGCGGATCCAGGTCGGCCTGGGCCGGCGTTGTAGGCATCGGGATGTCGTTATCGTCGTACAGATCCCAGAACGGCTTGGGAATGGTGTACGGGTCGTGGGGATGGGTCATAGACACCGTCAGGCAGAACGGCTGGTCGCCGTCCTCGCGAATATGGTCGAACAGGTATTGCTGGGCCTTGAACACCACCTCTTCGTCGAAATCCAGTTGGTTGGTGCGCACACATGGGCCAGCTTGCAGCACCGACGACATATTGTGATACCAGGTGGGGCGCACGTCGGGCTCATCCCAGTTCACCGCCCAACCATAGTCGGCGGGGTAGATATCGCTGGTGAGGCGCTCTTCGTAGCCGTGCAGTTGGTCCGGCCCGCAGAAATGCATCTTGCCCGACAGCGCCGTGCGATAGCCGAGGCGGCGCAGGTAGTGGGCGTAGGTCGGTACATCGGCGGGGAAATCCGCCGCGTTGTCGTAGGCGCCGATCTTGCTCGGCAACTGGCCGCTGACCAGGGTAAAACGCGACGGCGCACACAGCGGGCTGTTGCAGTACGCGGCGTCGAACACCACGCCTTGGGCGGCCAGGCGGCTGAGGTTGGGCAGTTTGATTGGCGAAGGACCGTAGAACGGAAGCAACGGCGCGGCCATTTGATCGGCCATGATGAAAAGAATGTTCTTGCACTTCATGGTTTCCCGGCATTCCATAGTCAATGTTTATGCGATTGAGCATGCAGGCCATGTAAAACGGGGTAAAGCCCATGAAAAGCAATGTCTAGGATAAGTACCACTTATGTATGAAACCCTGGGAAACCTGTCGCTGGACCTGCTGCGTGCTTTTGAAGCCGCCGCCCGTCATCGCAGCTTCACGGCAGCGGCGATGGAGCTGGGCACTACCCAGCCGGCGGTCAGCCAGCAGATCAAACGCCTGGAGGAACAGCTGGCGGTGCGTCTGTTCGACCGTATCTACCGGGGCATCGAATTGACGGATGCGGGCATGTTGCTGTTCGAACACGTCCAGGCCGGCTTGCAGAGCATCAATACGGGCCTGAGCACGATCACCCAACAGGATCAGCATGAAGTGCTGCAAGTGGCCACCGACTTTGCCTTCGCCGCCTATTGGTTGATGCCGCGCCTGCATCGCTTTCACGAAGCCAACCCGCAGGTGGATGTGAGCCTAGTCACCAGCGAGCGCAATCACGCGACCTTGCGCAGCGATATCGACGTGGCGGTGCTGTTTGGTGACGGTCGTTTCAAGCAGGGCGACAGCCAGTGGCTGTTCAACGAAGAAGTGTTTCCGGTGTGCAGCCCGCAACTGCTCAAGGGCCGCACCACGCCGCTGTCTCTGCAGAGCCTGCAGCAATTGCCGTTGCTGCACCTGCGCCAGGAAAACAATAGCCAGTGGTTCGACTGGAACGGGGTATTTCGCGAGCTGGGGATCACCGCCGCACCGACGCCTGGGCCGCTGCGCTTTGACAATTACACCCTGCTGATCCAAGCAGCGATTGCCGGCCAGGGCGTGGCCATTGGCTGGCGCCACCTGGTGGATAACCTGCTCGAGCAAAACTGGCTGTGCCGGCCGATTGGCGACACGGTGATCTCGCGCTTTGGCTATTACGTGGTATTGCCCCAGCGCAAACGGCGTGGGCAGTTGATCGAGCGGTTTGTCGACTGGCTGGCGGCCGAGCAGGCCAGTAGCCTGATGCCGCCCCATTGAGAGCATCTTGTGACAAGGGGACAAGCCCCCCTTGCCACAGAGTTGCCTCATCGCTGAGCCTCCCAGGCTTGGCCTGCCGTCGATTGCGGTCTAGGATCGGCCGATCAACGAGTCCGGAGCCAGTCATGCAACGTATCAAGGGCTATCACGCCCATATCTACTTCGACGCCAGCACCCTCGACCAGGCGCGCAAGCTCTGCGAAGACGCGGCGGCCATCTTCCCGGTGCGCATGGGGCGCATGCATGAGCGCCCGCTGGGCCCGCATCCGGACTGGAGCTGCCAGTTGGCGTTCGACCCGCAGTACATCGGCGTGGCGTTGCCGTGGTTGGCCCTAAATCGCAACGGCTTGGTGGTGTTTCTGCACCCCGATACCGGCAATGACCTGAAGGACCATACCGACTACGCGATCTGGATGGGGGCCATGCGTCCGTTGGACTTGTCTATTTTTTAACCAGTTTCTGTCGGTCGAATCCTCACGTTCATGTGCGAAGAAAAGCACGGGGACGTGGGGATTTTTTCTGCGACGTTCCACTATATGGGATGTGTATTTATATATTGAGATATTCCAGGCCTTAGGTTTATAGTCGGCCATCTGCCACATTCCAGGTGAAGCGATGCCGGCGCACTTGATCGCGCTCGATTGGGGAACCAGTTCCCTTCGTGCTTATAAACTCGGCCGCGATGGCCAGGTCCTCGAACAGCGCTCGCTGGCGTCGGGGATCATGCATTTGCCCAGCGAACCGCGGTTGATTGCCGGCGCTCACTGCCGCGATGGTTTTGAGCTGGCCTTTGATGCCGCGTGCGGCGACTGGCTCGACGCGCAGCCCGATCTGCCGGTGATCGCCTGCGGCATGGTCGGCAGCGCCCAGGGTTGGGGCGAAGCGGCCTATCGCCATACGCCGGTCGACGTCGCCAGCCTGGGCCTGGCGCTGCACAAGGTGCGCAGCCTGCGCGGTGTGGATGTGCATATCGTGCCCGGCGTGATCGAGCAGGTCGGTTTGCCCAACGTGATGCGCGGCGAAGAAACCCAGGTGCTTGGCGTACTGCAAGGCCTGCCGGCCAGCGCTGGATTATTGATCGGCTTGCCCGGCAGCCATTCCAAATGGGTCGAGGTGGTCGATGGCTGCATCACCCACTTCGACACCTTCATGACCGGTGAGCTGTTCGCGGTGCTGAGCACCCACAGCATTCTCGGGCGCACACAAAAGATCGCCGGGCAGTTCCAGGCCGAGGCCTTTGACCGAGGCGTGCAGGTGGCGCTTTCCCCGGATGGCCAACGCGGTGTGCTGTCGACGCTATTCAGCGCACGCACCCTGGGGCTGACCGCTGAACTGGCTGCCGAGCAGCAGCCGGACTACTTGTCCGGCCTGCTGATCGGCCATGAACTGGCCGGTTTGCCCGACCGTACTCGCAACACGCCGATCATCCTGGTGGGCGCCGCCGCCCTTTGCGCCCGCTATCAACGTGCCCTCGCCCTGTGTGGTTTCAGCCAAGTCAGCCTCGCGCAACAAGCGACCGAGCGCGGTCTGTGGCAATTGGCGCTGGCCGCCGGGCTCACTCAACCTGCAATCGAGGCCTGACATGCTCAAGCAAGCACTCACACACAACGGTTTGATCGCGATCCTGCGGGGCCTGCGCCCGGATGAGGCTGGCGCTGTCGGCCAGGTGCTGTACCAGGCCGGGTTGCGGGTGATCGAAGTGCCGCTCAACTCGCCCGATCCCTACACCAGCATCCGCACCCTGCGTGAGACGTTGCCCGCCGATTGCCTGATCGGCGCCGGCACGGTGCTGACGCCCGAGCAGGTGGAACAGGTGAAGGCGGCCGGCGGCCAGGTCATCGTCATGCCCCACAGCGATGCCAAGGTGCTACGTGCGGCTAAAGCTGCGGGCCTGTACCTGTCGCCCGGGGTCGCGACGCCCACCGAAGCCTTTGCCGCCCTGGCTGAAGGCGCCGATGTGCTGAAGCTGTTCCCCGCCGAGCAAATGGGTCCGGCGGTGGTCAAGGCCTGGCTGGCAGTGTTGCCGGCCGGCACGGTGCTGCTGCCGGTGGGCGGGATTACCCCGGACAACATGCAAGTGTTCGTCGACGCCGGGGTCAAGGGCTTTGGCCTGGGCTCCGGGCTTTACAAGCCCGGCATGACGGTCGAGCAGGTGGCGAGCCGTGCCCAGGCGTATGTCGCTGCCTGGAACGCCCTGAACTGAGTGTGCCTGGCGATCCAGGCGCTGCATCCGACAAGAGAGAACAAGAAGATGAAAATCACCAAACTGACCACCTTTATCGTGCCGCCGCGCTGGTGCTTCCTCAAAGTGGAAACCGACCAGGGCGTGACCGGTTGGGGCGAGCCCGTGGTTGAAGGCCGCGCCCACACCGTGGCGGCTGCGGTCGAAGAACTGTCTGACTACTTGATCGGCAAAGACCCACGCAATATCGAAGATATCTGGACGGTGCTGTATCGCGGCGGCTTCTACCGCGGTGGCGCGATCCATATGAGTGCGCTGGCCGGCATCGACCAAGCGCTGTGGGACATCAAGGGCAAGGCCCTCGGTGTGTCAGTCAGCGACCTGCTGGGCGGCCAGGTGCGGGACAAGATCCGCGTCTATTCGTGGATCGGCGGCGACCGCCCGGCCGACACCGCCCGCGCCGCCAAGGAGGCCGTGGCCCGTGGGTTTACAGCGGTGAAGATGAACGGCACCGAGGAGCTGCAATTTCTCGACACCTTTGACAAGGTCGACCAGGCCCTGGCCAACGTCGCTGCCGTGCGCGATGCGGTCGGCCCGAATGTCGGCATCGGTGTGGACTTCCATGGTCGCGTGCACAAGCCCATGGCCAAGGTGCTGATGAAAGAGCTGGATGCGTACAAGCTGATGTTCATCGAAGAACCGGTGCTGAGCGAAAACTACGAAGCGCTCAAAGAGCTGGCGCCTTTGACCAGCACCCCGATTGCCCTGGGTGAGCGGTTGTTTTCGCGCTGGGACTTCAAGCGTGTGCTCAGTGAAGGTTACGTCGACATCATCCAGCCGGACGCGTCCCACGCCGGCGGCATCACCGAAACCCGCAAGATCGCCAATATGGCCGAAGCCTACGACGTGGCCCTCGCCCTGCACTGCCCGCTGGGCCCGATTGCCCTGGCGGCATGCCTGCAACTGGACGCGGTTTGCTACAACGCGTTTATCCAGGAGCAAAGCCTGGGCATTCACTACAACGAAAGCAACGACCTGCTCGACTACGTGCGCGATCCGGGTGTTTTCGACTACGACCAGGGCTTTGTGAAGATCCCCAACGGGCCGGGGCTGGGGATCGAGATCAACGAAGAATACGTGATCGAACGGGCCGCCATCGGCCATCGCTGGCGCAACCCGATCTGGCGGCATGCCGATGGCAGCTTTGCCGAGTGGTAATAACGCGGTCCATGTGGGAGCTGGCTTGCCTGCGATAGCGATGTTGAATGTTCCACCGCCATCGCAGGCAAGCCAGCTACCGCCTCCCAGTCAGATAGCCGTCAACCGACCTCAATAAACATAATAAGAGGCTCCCCCATGCACCCTGAAACCCTCACCGGGCAGGCATCTTTAGTCACGCCCAGCCGCAAGCGCTACTTCATCATGGTCCTGTTGTTTATCACGGTGGTGATCAACTACCTGGACCGCAGCAACCTGTCGATTGCGGCGCCGGCCCTGACCAGCGAACTGGGCATCGACCCGGTGCATGTGGGGCTGATTTTCTCGGCGTTCGGCTGGACCTACGCCGCCATGCAAATCCCCGGCGGCTGGTTGGTGGACCGGGTGCCGCCGCGCATCCTTTACACCGCCGCCCTGCTGCTTTGGTCCATCGCCACGGTGATGCTGGGATTTGCCGCCAGCTTCATCGCCCTGTTCGTGTTGCGCATGGCGGTGGGCGCCCTGGAAGCACCGGCCTATCCAATCAACAGCCGGGTGGTCACCAGTTGGTTTCCCGAGCGTGAGCGCGCCACGGCCATTGGCTTCTACACGTCGGGGCAGTTCGTCGGGCTGGCATTCCTCACCCCGGTGCTGGCCTGGTTGCAGCACCACTATGGCTGGCACATGGTGTTTATCAGCACCGGCGCGGTAGGCATTCTATGGGCGCTGGTGTGGTACGCGGTGTACCGCGAGCCGCGCGATTTCAAAGGGGTCAACAGCGCGGAAATCGAGCTGATCCGCGCAGGCGGCGGGCTGGTGGACCTGGATGCACAAACCGCCAAGCGCAAGGCGCCGTTCAGTTGGGTCGACCTGGGTATCGTCCTGACTAAACGCAAACTGTGGGGCATCTACCTGGGCCAGTTCTGCCTGAACTCGACCCTGTGGTTTTTTCTGACGTGGTTCCCGACCTACCTGGTGAAATATCGCGGCATGGACTTCATCAAGTCCGGCCTGCTCGCCTCGCTGCCCTTCCTCGCGGCGTTTGTCGGGGTGTTGTGTTCCGGGTTGTTTTCCGACTGGCTGATCCGCCGGGGCGCCTCGGTAGGCTTTGCGCGCAAGTTGCCGATCATCAGCGGCTTGCTGATTTCTACGGCGATCATCGGCGCCAACTTCGTCGATTCGACGCCGCTGGTGATTGCGTTCCTGGCGGTGGCGTTTTTTGGCAATGGCCTGGCGTCGATTACCTGGTCGCTGGTCTCGACCCTGGCTCCGGCGCGGCTGTTGGGGTTGACGGGTGGGGTGTTCAACTTCATCGGCAACCTGGCGGCGATCACCACGCCCATCGTCATTGGCTTTTTGGCCACGGGCGACTCGTTTGCGCCGGCGATTACCTACATTGCGGTGCTGGCGCTGTTGGGAGCGCTGTCCTACATATTGCTGGTGGGTAAGGTCGAACGTATCGAGCTGAAGGAATAAAGCTGTTGTAGGAGCGAGCTTGCTCGCGAAGATCGTCAACGACAACACGGGCATCCTGAATGAGCGCGTTGTCTTGGCGTTTTTCGCGAGCAAGCTCGCTCCTACAAGGGGTGGGGATTATTTACGGGCGTTGCGTACACCTTCCGACAAGGCTGCACACAGGCTCAACACCCCATCAATCGCTTGCTGGTCGTTGCTGGCATTGGCGATGTGGTCGATCAGCGCCGAACCCACCACCACACCGTCCGCCAAGCGGGCGATGGCAGCGGCTTGTTCCGGGGTGCGGATGCCAAAGCCGATGCTGATCGGCAGGTCGGTATGCCGGCGCAGGCGGCCGACCGCTTCTTCGACGTGTTCCAGGGTGGCGGCACCGGCACCGGTTACACCGGCAACCGACACGTAGTACACAAAACCCGAGCTGCCGTTGAGCACCGTGGGCAGGCGTACATCGTCGGTGGTCGGCGTGGTCAGGCGGATAAAGTCGATGCCCGCGGCCTGGGCCGGGTCGCACAGTTCGCTGTTATGTTCCGGCGGTACGTCGACCACGATCAGGCCATCGACGCCGGCTTCTTTTGCGTCAGCGATAAAACGTGGCACGCCATACATGTGGATCGGGTTGAAGTAGCCCATCAACACCAGCGGCGTATCGCTGTTGTCCTTGCGGAACTCGCGCACCATCTGCAGGGTTTTCACCAGATTCTGCTTGGCGCCCAACGCCCGGATGTTGGCCAGTTGGATCGCTGGGCCGTCGGCCATCGGGTCGGTGAAGGGCATGCCCAACTCGATCACATCGGCGCCGGCTGCCGGCAAGCCCTTGAGGATCGCCAGGGAGGTGTCATACCCCGGGTCGCCAGCGGTGACGAAGGTCACCAGGGCGGCGCGGTTTTGTTCCTTGAGTTGCGCAAAGCGGGTTTGCAGGCGGCTCATCAGTGTTTCTCCTGCTTGGCGGTTTCCATATGGTGCATCACGGTCTGCATGTCCTTGTCGCCACGGCCTGACAGGTTGACCACCATCAGGTGATCCTTGGGCAGGGTCGGGGCGCGCTTGAATACTTCAGCCAGGGCATGGGCGCTTTCCAGTGCCGGAATAATCCCTTCCAGGCGACAGCATTTGTGAAAGGCGTCGAGGGCTTCGTCGTCCGTCACCGAGGTGTACTGGACGCGGCCGATATCGTGCAACCACGCGTGCTCAGGGCCGATGCCGGGGTAATCCAGGCCCGCGGAAATCGAGTGGGCGTCGATGATCTGGCCATCGTCGTCCTGCAACAGGAAGGTCCGGTTGCCATGCAGCACACCCGGTACGCCGCCGTTGAGGCTGGCGGCGTGCTTGCCGGTTTCGATGCCGTAGCCGGCCGCTTCAACGCCGATGATCTGCACACTGGTGTCATCGAGGAACGGGTGGAACAGGCCCATGGCATTCGAGCCACCGCCGATGCATGCCACCAGGCTGTCCGGCAGGCGGCCTTCCTGGGCTTGCAACTGGGTGCGGGTTTCCTTGCCGATCACCGCCTGGAAGTCGCGCACCATTGCGGGGTACGGGTGCGGGCCGGCGACGGTGCCGATCAGGTAGAAGGTGCTGTCGACGTTGGTCACCCAGTCGCGCAGGGCTTCGTTCATCGCATCCTTGAGGGTGCCGGTGCCGGCAACCACCGGGATCACTTCGGCGCCCAGCAGCTTCATGCGGAATACGTTGGCCTGCTGGCGCTCGATGTCGGTGGTGCCCATGTAGATCACGCATTGCAGGCCAAACCGCGCGGCAACGGTGGCGGTGGCCACGCCGTGCATGCCGGCGCCGGTCTCGGCGATGATGCGTTTCTTACCCATGCGCCGTGCCAGCAGGATCTGGCCGATGCAGTTGTTGATCTTGTGCGCGCCGGTGTGGTTCAGCTCTTCGCGCTTGAGGTAGATCTTGGCGCCGCCGCAGAATTCGGTCAGGCGTTCGGCGAAATACAGCGGGCTTGGGCGTCCGACGTAATCGCGCTGGAAGTAGGTCAGTTCTTCGTTGAAGGCCGGATCGATCTTTGCCGCTTCGTATTCGCGGGCCAGGTCTAGGATCAACGGCATCAGGGTTTCCGCCACGTAGCGGCCGCCGAACGCGCCAAACAGGCCGTTGGCGTCAGGGCCGTTGCGTAAATCGGTCTGGGACTGAGTCATGGGACGCTCCAGGAAGAAGTGTGGAAGAGGCAATGACGGCCACTCTACCTCTGACGCTGCACGGTGAAAACCGATAAGATCGCCGCAACCTGTCAGGAAAACTCACAGATGAATCGAGACCTTCCGCCCCTTAATGCCCTGCGTGCGTTCGAAGCCACTGCCCGCCTCAATAGCGTCAGCCAGGCCGCAGAGCAATTGCATGTGACCCACGGCGCCGTCAGCCGACAACTGAAAGTGTTGGAAGAACACCTGGGTGTGAGTCTGTTCGTCAAGGATGGGCGTGGCATTAAACTCACAGATGCCGGCGTGCGGCTGCGCGATGCCAGCTTCGAGGCGTTCGAGCGCTTGCGCGATGTGTGCGGGGAGTTGACCCAGAGCAGCGTCGACGCGCCGTTTGTCCTCGGCTGCTCCGGCAGTTTGCTGGCGCGCTGGTTTATTCCACGGCTAGGGCGCTTGAATGCGGACTTGCCGGATTTGCGCCTGCACCTGTCGGCGGGCGAAGGCGACCTTGATCCAAGGCGGCCTGGCCTGGACGCCCTGCTGCTGTTTGCCGAGCCACCGTGGCCTGCGGATATGCAGGTGTACGAACTGGCCAGCGAGCGCATCGGCCCGGTGATGAGCCCGCACTTTGCCCACTATCAAGCCCTGCGCCAGGCACCTGCGCAGGCTTTGTTAGACGAGGCTTTGTTGCACACCACCTCACGCCCGCAAGCCTGGCCCAACTGGGCGCAGCACCATGGCATCGACGCCGGCGCGTTGAAGTACGGCCAGGGTTTTGAGCATTTGTATTATTTGCTGGAGGCGGCCGTGGCAGGCCTGGGGGTGGCGATCGCACCGCAACCGCTGGTGGCGGAGGATGTGCGCGCCGGTCGCCTGGTTGCGCCGTGGGGCTTTAGCCAGACCCCGGCGCAACTGGCGTTGTGGCTACCCAAGCGCGCCGCGGATGGGCGCGCCCGGCAGTTGGCGCAGTGGCTCAAGGCTGAGCTGGCGCGCCAACCGGTTTAGTCACCGCGTTTGCACAGCAGGTAAGCCGCCAGCAGGCCCAGCGCGCCAACGGCAACGCCGGCGGTGGTCCACGGGTGCTCCTGGGCATAGTCACGGGTGGCAACCCCGGTTTCGCGGATTTTGACTTTGCTTTCTTCGTAGGCATCGCTGATCAGGTGGCGCGAATGCTTCAGCGCGCTCTCAGCGTTGGCTTTGAGGGCCTTAAGGGTTTTGCGCGACTCGTCGGATGCATCGTCCTTGAGGCTCTCAAGGGATTTGAGCAGGCTCGAAATCTCGGCTTCCATGCTTTCCAATGACGCTTTGCGTAAAGAGGTGTTGGCCATGTGGGCTCTCCTGGAGTGAATGAGTAACGTGTGTTGATTCCGACTGCGGGGGTTTCAGAAAGTGCAGTAAATCTGAACTTTCAAGTGAGAAGTACCGCCAGAAGCAGTACGAAGAATCACTGCTAGGCTTCATTCAACCACCCAGGAGAACGCTCATGACTGATCATCACACCTACAAGAAAGTCGAACTGGTGGGCTCGTCCCCAACCAGCATCGAGGACGCCATCAACAATGCCCTGGCCGAGGCCAGCAAGAGCATCAAGCACCTGGAGTGGTTTGAGGTGACCGAAACCCGTGGCCACATCAAGGACGGCAAGGCCGCGCACTTTCAGGTGACCCTCAAGGTGGGCTTTCGTATTGCCAATAGTTGATAGGCACAGTTGAACTTGCACGCTGGCCGATTGCCATAACCTGCGCGACACCTTGGGGCGCCGATGC
Organism: Pseudomonas hygromyciniae; assembly: GCF_016925675.1. Taxonomy (NCBI): domain Bacteria; kingdom Pseudomonadati; phylum Pseudomonadota; class Gammaproteobacteria; order Pseudomonadales; family Pseudomonadaceae; genus Pseudomonas; species Pseudomonas hygromyciniae. Next base: position 41,980 of record NZ_CP070506.1, read on the forward strand.
CAAATGCATCGGCGTACATTTTTTGATCAGCGCAAGGAAGTAACGGATGAAGAAGTTTCTGTTAGCACTAGGTTTGTTGAGCCTGGCAGGTACAGCCCTGGCGGCTGGCAAGGACTGTGGCGAGCTGAAAAGCGAAATCGAGGCCAAGATCCAGGCCAATGGCGCCTCCGGGTACACCCTGGAAATTGTCGATAAAGGCAGCGCAACCAACGGCGACGTGGTCGGCAGTTGCGAAGGCGGTACCAAGGAAATCGTCTACAACCGCGGGTGATCCCGTGTGGCAGACATAAAAACCGACGCCAGGGCGTCGGTTTTTTTGTGCCTGTGGATCAGCCTTTCATCACCTGCGCCAGCAACTCGTAGGAATGAATCCGATCAGCATGCTCGTACAAGTCACAGGTAAAGATCAGCTCATCGGCACCGGTTTGCTCGATCAATACTTCCAGCTTGGCGCGAATTTTCGCCGGGCTTCCGACCATGGCCAGACCCAGGAAACTGCCTACCGCGTCCTTCTCATGGGGCAGCCACAGGCCGTCCATGCTATCCACCGGCGGGCGCTGCACCAGGCTTTGCCCACGCATCAGCGCGAGAATGCGTTGGTAGACCGAGGTGGCCAGGTAATTGGCCTGCTCATCGGTATCGGCAGCCACCAGGGGCACGCCGAGCATCACGTAGGGTTTGTCGAGTACCGCCGAAGGCTTGAAGTGATTGCGGTAGACGCGAATCGCCTCATGCATCATGCGCGGTGCGAAATGTGAGGCGAAGGCGTAGGGCAAACCGCGTTCACCGGCCAGTTGCGCGCTGAACAGGCTGGAGCCGAGCAGCCACACCGGCACGTTGGTGCCGGTGCCCGGTACGGCGATCACCCGTTGGTCGGGGGTGCGCGGGCCCAGATAGGCCATCAACTCGGCCACATCTTCGGGGAAGTCATCGGCACTGCCGGAGCGCTCGCGGCGCAGGGCGCGGGCGGTCATCTGGTCGGAGCCGGGCGCGCGGCCCAGGCCCAGGTCGATACGGCCGGGGTACAGGCTTTCCAGGGTGCCGAACTGTTCAGCGATCACCAGCGGTGCATGGTTGGGCAGCATCACGCCGCCTGCGCCGACCCGGATGGTCGAGGTGCCGCCGGCCAGGTAGCCCAGCAACACCGAGGTCGCGGAACTGGCGATGCCATCCATATTGTGGTGCTCGGCCACCCAGAAACGGGTGTAGCCGAGGTTTTCCACGTGTTGGGCCAGGTCCAGGGAATTGCGCAGCGACTGCGCCGGGCTGCCATTGGCGCGCACCGGTACCAAGTCGAGGGTCGAGAACTTCACTTCGGACAACGGTTTCATAAGCCTGCTTCTCCTAAGGGCGCAGGCTTGTGACGAACCAAAACCTGCCGCTTCATGTGCATGCTCTATGCAATGTGGGCATATACCCGAGATTCAATAGCGGGCATGAAATTTCCTACTTGCCTGCTTGGTTTTTCCGACAGGGTGAACTTTGCCAGAGGTTCTATCCTCAGAACCTTACTGATGCACAACCACTGCTTGGGAGAACGCTATGAGTATTGTGAAAAAAGCCTCCGCACATTGGGAAGGCGACCTGAAGACCGGTCTGGGCTCTATTTCCACCGAAACCGGCGTACTGCGCGAAGCCCCCTACGGCTTCAAGGCCCGTTTCGAAGGTGGCAAGGGCACCAACCCTGAAGAACTGATCGGCGCAGCCCATGCCGGCTGCTTCTCCATGGCCTTTTCCATGATTCTCGGCGATGCCGGGCTCAAGGCCGACAGCATCGATACCCAGGCAGAAGTGACCCTGGACCAAGTAGACGGTGGTTTCGCGATCACAGCCGTCCATCTGATCCTCAAGGCCAAGATCCCTGGCGCAAGCCAGGCGCAGTTCGATGAGCTGAGCAAAAAAGCCAAGGAAGGATGCCCGGTGTCCAAAGTGTTGAACGCCACCATCACCCTGGATGGCACCCTCATCAACTGATCTGCGCAGATCCAATGTGGGAGCGGGCTTGCCCGCGAAGGCGGTAGGTCAGGCAACAAATGTATTGGCTGACCCACCGCCTTCGCGAGCAAGTCCCCTCCCACATTTTGTTGTGCGTTAAATCAGAACTCGCGTTTCGCAAATGTGGTCTCATACCCATGCAGCCTTTGGCGCACACCCGTGCGCAGTGCATTTAGGGAGCTTCACACATGAAACGTTTTGCCTTGGCGATTATCTGCGGTGCTTTGGCCACGTCGGCGCTGGCCGCGCCGAAGGACTGTGAAGAACTGAGGAAAGAGATCGAAGTCGACCTACAGGCCAAGGCGATCCCGTCCTACACGCTGGAAATCATCACCGCCGAAGAAGCCAAGAATCACGATGCAGCCATGATCGTGGGCTCCTGCGAAAACGGCACCAAGCGCATCATCTACCAGCGCAACAATGACTGATCAGGGAATACAGTTGACGCTGCGTTCCTCTGCCAGCAACTGACGTTGTGCGTTATACAGCCGGATATTCGGGGTGAAGCCCAGCGAACGCCCTTCCAGGCGATAGCGCTGACCGGCCTCGAACTGGTCGTATTGCAGGGTGATAAAACACGTGCGCTCCTGGGGCTGGTTCAACCCGCCACCCAGGCCTGCGCCGGCATACACTTCAAAATCAAAACGCACCATCAACTCGTGGCTACCCGGTGGCACCTGGAAGTAGCGCCCATCGTCGAGGGCTTTGCCGTCCAGGCGTTGCGCCATGACCAGTTTGGCGCCCGGCGTCGGGGTGGCGAAATCGACCCAGGCCTGTTGCGGGTCGGCCGGCGGGATCGGTGTGGAGGTGCAGGCGCTGAGAAAAATCGCCGCCAGGGGAAGCAGGAGCTGACGCATAGTGAGCACTCAAGCGTAGGAATCGTATGAGCATACCCCCTGCAAGCCAGTTAGTCTGGCAGGCCAATGACTCTGGAGCGGTTTGAAATGGTGCGGCGTTTATTGGTGGGGTTGGCGTGTGTGGTGCTCGGCGGCTGCTCCAGTGTCAGCTATTACAGCCAACTGGCCAGCGGCCAATGGCAACTGCTGCAGGCCCGCGAGCCGGTGGCCAAGGTGATCGCCGACCCGACGCGTGCGCAAGTTTTGCGGGAGCATTTGGCGCAATCCCAGAAGGCGCGGACCTTTGCCAGCCAAGCGTTGCATTTGCCCGACAACCAGAGCTACCGCCTGTACGCCGATATCGGTCGGCCGTACGTGGTCTGGAATGTCTTCGCTACCTCAGAATTTTCCTTGTTACCCCAGAACCATTGCTTCCCGATCGCCGGGTGCGTGGCTTATCGCGGTTATTACAGCCAAGGTGCCGCACGGGGCGAGGCTGCCTTGTTGCAACTGCGCGGCATGGATGTGTCGATTGGCGGGGTCGAGGCCTATTCCACTCTGGGCTGGTTTGATGACCCGATCATGAGTTCGATGATGCGCTGGGGCGAAGAGCGCTTGGCCACGGTGATTTTTCACGAGCTGGCGCACCAGCGTTTTTATGTGAAGGACGACACTGAGTTCAATGAGTCATTTGCCACCTTTGTCGAACAGGAAGGCACCCGGCAATGGCGTACGGCCCGTGGCCTGGCGCCTGCGAGCGAGTCGACCTTGCAGCAGCGCGACCAGTTTACCCAGTTGATCCTCGACACCCGCACCCGCTTGGAACGCCTGTATGCGCAGCCGTTGGCCGCAGATGCAATGCGTCAGGCCAAGGCTGACGAGTTCGAGCGTTTACGCCGTGAGTATCGGCAGTTACGCGACAGTCAGTGGGCCGGCGACAAGCGGTATGACGCCTGGATCAATCAACCAATGAACAACGCGCGGCTGTTGCCGTTTGGTTTGTATGACCAGTGGGTGCCGGCGTTTGCGGCGTTGTTTCGCCGGGAGGGTGGGGATTGGCTGAAGTTCTACGGTGCCGTAGAGCAGTTGGGTGGGTTGCCGGTTGAGCAGCGTAAATTGGCGTTGAAGCAGTTGGTCGGTGGCGGCCTTTAGGGCCTCATCGCAGCATAAGTATCTACACAACTTTCAGAAACTGACGAACTCCCCTGTGGCGAGCGGGCTTGCCCCGCGCTGGGCTGCGAAGCAGCCCAAAAACCAGCCGCTACGGAGTATCTGATACACCGCATACGGCTTATTGGGGCTGCTTCGCAGCCCAGCGCGGGGCAAGCCCGCTCGCCACAACAGCCCTATCTGCTTGGCTTTATGCGATGCGGCAAAATTGTGTAGATACCGATGCTCATCGCAGGCAAGCCAGCTCCCACATTTGACGGTGTTCACACATCAACATGTGGGAGCGGGCTTGCCCGCGATAGCCATCTCACGCCCGCCGCAAAAACGCCTGATGCATCTCGTCCAACGTTTCAAAATGCCAGAGCGGTTCTTCGGCACTCAACTCTTCAAAACTACCAAACCCATACCCCACCGCCGCCGCATCCAGCCCATTGCTGTGCGCGCCGATCAGGTCGTGCTTGCGGTCACCGATCATCAAGGTGCTGGCCGGATCCAGGCCTTCTTCATGCATCAAGTGGGCGATCAATTCGACCTTGTTGGTACGGGTACCGTCGAGCTCACTGCCGTAGATCACCTTGAAGTGCTTGGCGAAATCGAAATGCCTGGCGATCTCCCGGGCAAATTCCCACGGCTTGGAGGTGGCCACATACAACTGGCGACCCTGGCCATTCAATTCTTCGAGGAGTGGCATGACCCCGTCAAACACGCGGTTTTCATAGAGCCCGGTGACCTTGAAGCGCTCGCGATAGAAATCCACCGCCTCCCAGGCGCGGGCCTCGTCGAAGTCGTAGAACTGCATAAAGGCCTGCAGCAGCGGCGGGCCGATAAAGTGTTCCAGCTTGCTCAGGTCTGGCTCATCGATACCCAACTTGCCCAAGGCGTACTGGATTGAACGGGTGATGCCTTCCCGTGGGTCGGTCAGGGTGCCGTCCAGGTCAAACAGGACAGTCTGGTAATCCAGGGTCATTGGTCGAATCCTTCTGCCAGGTGCAGGTCCTTGAGCTTCACGTAGTTCGCGGCGCTGTAGGTAAAAAAGGCGCGTTCCTTGTCAGTCAGCGCGCGGATTTGTTTAACCGGGCTGCCCACATACAAAAAACCGCTTTCAAGTTTTTTGCCCGGCGGCACCAGGCTGCCGGCACCGATGATCACATCGTCTTCAACCACCGCGCCGTCCATCACAATGCTACCCATGCCGATCAGGATGCGACTGCCGACGCTGCAGCCATGCAGCATGACTTTGTGGGCGATGGTCACGTCGTCGCCGATCAGCAGCGGGAAGCCGTCCGGGTTGAAGGGGCCGGCGTGGGTAATGTGCAGCACGCAGCCGTCTTGCACGCTGGTGCGGGCACCGATGCGGATGCGGTGCATGTCGCCGCGAATCACCGTCAGCGGCCAGACCGAGCTGTCTGAGCCGATTTCAACATCGCCGATCACCACCGCCGAAGCGTCGACGAAAGCCCCGGCGCCGAGGGTTGGCGTGTGATTCTGATAGGTGCGAAGGGTCACGATAGCCTCTCTCTGTTTGGTTGATAGCTGCGGTGGACGTTGATTGTAATTAAGATGGCCCCATCTTTGTCTTACCTGTTTCTTCAGCCAAGGTGCCAACCGTGAGCGCGAACAACCCTCTTTTGCAGTCCTACGACCTGCCGCCGTTCTCGGCGATCCGTGCCGAGCACGTCCAACCGGCCATCGAACAGATCCTGGCCGACAACCGCGTCGCCATCGAAGGCATCCTGCAAAGCCAGGGGAAAAATCCGACCTGGGCCGGCCTGGTCCTGGCCATGGACGAACTCAACGACCGCCTGGGCGCGGCGTGGAGCCCGGTCAGCCACCTGAATGCCGTGTGCAACAGCGCCGAGTTGCGCGAAGCCTACGAGGCCTGCCTGCCGGCACTGAGCGCCTATTCCACCGAGATGGGTCAGAACCGTGAGCTGTTCCAGGCCTTCGAAGCCCTGGCCAACAGCCCCGAAGCCGCCGGTTTCGATGTGGCGCAAAAAACCATCCTGGAGCACTCCCTGCGCGACTTCCGTCTGTCGGGTATCGACCTGCCGCCTGAGCAGCAGAAGCGCTATGCCGAAGTGCAAAGCAAATTGTCCGAACTGGGCAGCAAGTTCTCCAACCAGTTGCTCGACGCTACCCAGGCCTGGACCAAGCACGTCACCGACGAAGCCACCCTCGCCGGCCTGACCGATTCGGCCAAGGCGCAAATGGCTGCTGCGGCCCAGGCCAAAGGCCTCGATGGCTGGCTGATCACCCTGGAATTCCCCAGCTACTACGCGGTGATGACCTACGCCCACGACCGCGCGCTACGCGAAGAAGTCTACGCGGCCTACTGCACCCGCGCGTCGGACCAGGGCCCGAATGCCGGTCAGAACGATAACGGTCCGGTAATGGAACAGATCCTCGACCTGCGTCAGGAACTGGCCCAACTGCTCGGCTTCGCCTCCTTCTCCGAACTGAGCCTGGCCACCAAAATGGCCGAATCCAGCGACCAGGTACTCAGTTTCCTACGTGACCTGGCCAAGCGCAGCAAACCGTTCGCCACCCAGGACCTACAGCAGCTCAAGGCCTACGCCGCCGAGCAAGGTTGCGCGGACCTGCAAAGCTGGGACAGCGGTTTCTACGGCGAAAAGCTGCGTGAACAACGCTACAGCGTGTCCCAGGAAGCCCTGCGCGCCTACTTCCCGATCGACAAAGTGCTGGGTGGGCTGTTTGCCATTGTCCAGCGCCTGTACGGCATTGAGATCGCCGAGCAGAAAGGCTTCGACACCTGGCACCCGGATGTTCGCCTGTTCGAAATCAAGGAAAACGGCCAGCACGTCGGCCGCTTCTTCTTCGACCTGTATGCCCGCGCCAACAAGCGTGGCGGTGCGTGGATGGACGGCGCTCGTGATCGCCGGCGTACCGCCGCAGGTACCCTGCAAAGCCCGGTGGCCAACCTGGTGTGCAACTTCACCCCGGCCGACAGCGGCAAGCCTGCCCTGCTGACCCACGATGAAGTCACCACCCTGTTCCACGAATTCGGCCATGGCCTGCACCACCTGCTGACCCGCGTCGAACACGCGGGCGTGTCCGGCATCAATGGCGTGGCTTGGGATGCGGTGGAGTTGCCGAGCCAGTTCATGGAGAACTGGTGCTGGGAGCCGGAAGGCCTGGCGCTGATTTCCGGTCACTACGAAAGTGGCGAAGCACTGCCCCAGGATCTGCTGCAAAAAATGCTCGCGGCGAAGAACTTCCAGTCCGGCCTGATGATGGTGCGCCAGCTGGAATTCTCGCTGTTTGACTTTGAACTGCATGCCACCCACGGCGATGGCCGCAGCGTGGCGCAGGTGCTCGAAGGCATCCGTGACGAAGTGTCCGTGATGCGTCCACCGGCCTACAACCGCTTCCCCAACAGCTTCGCGCACATCTTCGCCGGCGGTTACGCGGCGGGTTACTACAGCTACAAGTGGGCCGAAGTGTTGTCGGCGGATGCCTTCTCCAAGTTTGAAGAAGACGGCGTGCTCAATGCAGAGACCGGCCGTGCCTTCCGCGAGGCGATCCTGGCTCGAGGTGGTTCTCAGGCGCCGATGGTGTTGTTCGTCGACTTCCGCGGACGCGCACCGTCGATTGACGCACTCTTGCGCCACAGCGGCCTGAGTGAGGACGCGGCAGCATGAGTGACGGGCCTGTGATCACCAAAAAGCAATTTATCGCCGGCGCCGTGTGCCCGGCGTGCAGCGAGCCGGACAAGTTGAAGATGTGGACCGAGGACAACGTGCCCCATCGCGAATGCGTGGCCTGCGGCTATACCGACACGCTCAACGACCAAGGTTTGTCGGTGCCCAAGGAATTGGGCACGCGGGTCAACACCTCGGCGTTGAAAGCACCCGCGGATCCCAAGGTGCAGGCGGTGCAGTTCTTCCCTAATCCGAAGCTGAAAAAAGACTAAAGAAGCTACCCCAACCCCTGTAGGAGCGAGCCTGCTCGCGAAGATCGTTAACGATAACGCGTTCATGTTGAATGAACGTGGCGTCCTTGAGATTTTCGCGAGCAAGCTCGCTCCTACATTTTTTTGCGCGCATTTCTCGAATTTCCTGGCTGAAACGATTCCTTTATTACTTAGCCTGCTATCATTTGTAACTATTCATTGCTATCAAAACGACAAGCCGCTCCATGAAGCGACTGCTCAAACCCGTGACCACATGATGAGGTGCCACCATGTCTGATCAAGATCGAGACAACCCCCGGCGTGACTTTTTGCGCAAATCCTTGACCTTGATCCCGGTGGTCACGGTTGCCAGTACCGGCCTTGGCGGCTCGATGCTGATGGCCACGCCCGAACCTGCCCAGGCCAGCCCGGCCAAGGCACCCGCTAGCGAAAAGGCCTACGAGCCCAGCTACTTCACCGCCGAGGAATGGGCGTTTATCAACGCCGCCGTCGCGCGCTTGATTCCTGCCGATGCCCAAGGCCCAGGCGCCCTGGAAGCCGGCGCGCCGGAATACATCGACCGCCAGATGAACACCCCCTACGCCAGCGGTGCCCTGTGGTTTATGCAAGGCCCGTTCAATGCCGACGCGCCGCCCGAGATGGGCTGGCAGAGCAAGCTGGTGCCCAAGGAGATCTATCGCCTGGGTATTGCTGCCACGGATTCCTGGTCGAAAGCCTTCAACGGTAAAGCATTTGCTGGGCAAGACAGCGCTACCCAGGATGATTTGCTGCGTCGCCTGGAGGCGGGCGGTGCCGAAACCGGCGAGCATTTCGCGGCGGTCCCACCGAAGATTTTCTTCAACTTGCTGCTGCAAAACACCAAGGAGGGGTTCTTCTGCGACCCGATCCACGGCGGCAACAAAGGCATGGTCGGCTGGACCATGATCGGCTTCCCCGGCGCCCGCGCCGATTTTATGGATTGGGTTGAACGCAACGAGCAATACCCCTTCCCGGCTGTTTCCATCCGTGGCGAGAGGGCATAAGCGTGGCGACCATCATGAAGAAAGTCGATGCAGTGATCGTCGGCTTCGGCTGGACCGGCGCGATCATGGCCAAGGAGCTGACGGAAGCGGGTTTGCACGTGGTAGCGCTGGAGCGCGGCCCGATGCAGGACACCTACCCGGACGGCAATTACCCACAAGTGATCGACGAACTGACCTACAGCGTGCGTAAAAAGCTGTTCCAGGACATTTCCAAGGAAACCGTGACCATTCGCCATAGCGTGAATGACATCGCCTTGCCCAACCGGCAGTTGGGCGCGTTTTTACCGGGCAATGGCGTAGGCGGTGCGGGCCTGCACTGGTCGGGTGTGCATTTTCGGGTGGACCCTATCGAACTGCGCATGCGCAGCCACTATGAAGAGCGCTACGGCAAAAACTTCATTCCCAAGGACATGACCATCCAGGACTTCGGCGTCAGCTACGAAGAGCTGGAACCGTTCTTTGACTACGCCGAAAAAGTCTTCGGCACCTCCGGCCAGGCCTGGACCGTAAAAGGCCAGTTGGTGGGTGAAGGCAAGGGCGGTAACCCTTATGCGCCGGATCGCTCCAGCCATTTCCCACTGGAGTCGCAGAAAAATACCTACTCGGCGCAACTGTTCCAGAAAGCTGCCGCCGATGTGGGCTACAAACCCTACAACCTGCCGTCGGCCAATACCTCGGGGCCTTACACCAACCCCTATGGCGCGCAGATGGGGCCGTGCAACTTCTGTGGTTTTTGCAGCGGGTATGTCTGCTACATGTACTCCAAGGCATCGCCCAACGTGAATATCCTGCCGGCCCTGCGCCAGGTGCCGAATTTTGAGCTGCGGCCAAATTCCCACGTGCTCAAGGTCAATCTCGACAGCACCAAGCGCAAGGCCACCGGCGTGACCTACATCGACGCCCAGGGCCGCGAGATCGAGCAACCGGCGGACCTGGTGATTCTCGGCGCCTTCCAGTTCCACAACGTGCGCCTGATGCTGCTCTCGGGCATCGGCAAGCCCTACGACCCGATCACGGGCGAAGGGGTGGTGGGCAAGAACTTCGCCTACCAGAACATGGCCACCATCAAGGCCTACTTCGATAAAGACGTGCACACCAACAACTTCATCGGCGCCGGCGGCAACGGCGTGGCGGTGGACGATTTCAACGCCGACAACTTCGACCATGGGCCCCATGGCTTTGTCGGAGGCTCGCCGATGTGGGTCAACCAGGCGGGCAGCCGGCCGATTGCCGGTACCTCCAACCCACCGGGCACGCCGGCCTGGGGCAGCGCGTGGAAGCGCGCCACGGCCGATTACTACACCCACCAAGTGTCGATGGACGCCCACGGCGCCCATCAATCCTACCGAGGCAACTACCTCGATCTGGACCCGGTTTACCGGGATGCCTACGGCCTGCCGCTGCTGCGCATGACCTTCGATTGGCAGGAAAACGACATCAAGATGAACCGCTTCATGGTCGAGAAAATGGGCAAGATCGCCGAGGCGATGAACCCCAAGGCGATTGCCGTGCTCGGCAAAAAGGTCGGCGAGCACTTCAATACAGCGTCCTACCAGACCACCCACCTCAACGGTGGCGCGATCATGGGTACCGACCCGAAGACCAGCGCGTTGAACCGCTACCTGCAGTGTTGGGATGTACACAACGTGTTTGTCCCTGGCGCATCTGCTTTTCCACAAGGCCTGGGCTACAACCCTACGGGCCTGGTGGCGGCGTTGACCTATTGGTCGGCCCGGGCGATTCGCGAGCAGTACCTGAAAAACCCCGGCCCGCTGGTTCAGGCATAAGGAGCGACGACCATGAAAGCATTTGTTATCGCGACCCTGGCCCTGTTCGGCAGTTGCTCGGTGAGCGCGGCTGAAACTGACCTGATCAAACAAGGCGAATACCTGGCCCGTGCCGGCGACTGCGTGGCCTGCCATACCGCCAAGGGCGGCAAGCCGTTTGCGGGTGGGCTACCGATGGAAACCCCGATCGGCGTGATCTACTCCACCAACATCACCCCGGACAAAACCGGCCTGAGGGATTACAGCTTTGAGGACTTCGACAAGGCCGTGCGCCATGGCGTCGCCAAAAGCGGTAGTACCCTTTACCCGGCGATGCCCTACCCGTCTTATGCACGTGTCAGTGAAACCGACATGCAAGCGCTGTATGCGTACTTTATGAAAGGCGTGGAACCGGTCGCTCAACCGAACCGGGACAGTGATATCCCCTGGCCCTTGAGCATGCGTTGGCCCCTGGCGGCGTGGCGCTGGATGTTCGCGCCCGAGGTGGCGGGCTATCAGGCCGAGGCGGGTGCCGACCCGGTGATCAGCCGTGGCGCCTACCTGGTGGAGGGCCTGGGACACTGTGGCGCCTGCCACACCCCACGGGCCCTGACCATGCAGGAAAAGGCTCTGAGCGCGTCTGATGGTGCGGCGTTCCTATCCGGCAGTGCGCCGCTGGAAGGCTGGATCGCCAAAAGCCTGCGCGGCGACCACAAGGACGGTCTGGGCAGTTGGAGCGAGGAGCAACTGGTGCAGTTTCTCAAGACCGGTCGCAGTGATCGCAGCGCGGTGTTTGGCGGTATGAGCGATGTGGTAGTCCACAGCATGCAATACATGTCTGAAGACGACCTGACAGCTATCGCCCGTTACCTCAAGAGCCTGCCGGCAGTCGACCCCAAGGATCAGCCGCACCAATACGACAAGCAGGTGGCCGAGGCGCTGTGGAAGGGCGATGACAGCAAACGGGGAGCTGCGGTGTACATCGACAACTGCGCGGCCTGCCATCGTACCGACGGCCATGGCTACACCCGGGTGTTCCCGGCGCTGGCGGGCAACCCGGTGTTGCAGACGGCAGACGCCACGTCGCTGATAAACATTGTGTTGAATGGCGGCACCCTGCCGGCCACTCACGCCGCGCCTTCGACCTTCACCATGCCGGCGTTTGCCTGGCGCTTGTCGGATCAGGAAGTGGCGGATGTGGTCAGCTTTATCCGTGGCAGCTGGGGTAACCAGGGCGCGCCGGTGAAGGCCGGCGAAGTCGCCGACCTGCGCAAGAGCGATCAACACAGCACCTCGGGCGATGATCTGGGGCAAGTGACGTCGAGTCACTGATTCAGCCTTTGCCGCCCAACGGCACTGGTCAGAAACGCTGCGTCTCGATACTGTATATAAAAACAGTATCGAGGCGCTTTCATGTCCACTCCTCTGCCGCCACGTGGGCTAGGCACCGCCACTAACCTGCACAATCGCTTCGCGCCCACGGTCAGTGTGGCCGAGGACGATGGCTGGTATCAGGAAGTACCGCCGACCCAGGGCACCGAAGTGCGCATCGAGACGGCGAAGACCATCATCACCCGCAACACCTCGCCGGACCTGCCATTCGATCGCTCCATCAACCCTTACCGGGGCTGTGAGCACGGTTGTATTTATTGTTATGCGCGGCCCAGCCATGCCTATTGGGACATGTCCCCGGGCCTGGACTTCGAAACCAAGCTGATCGCCAAGAGCAACGCCGCCGAGGTGCTGGAGCAACAATTGTCCAAGCCCGGCTATGTGTGCGCGCCGATTAACCTGGGTTCCAACACGGATCCTTACCAGCCCATCGAGCGCGAGTACAAGATCACCCGGCAAACCCTGCAAGTGCTGCTGCGCTATCGTCACCCGGTGACTATCGTGACCAAGGGGTCGTTGATCCTGCGCGACCTGGACCTGCTCACGGAGCTGGCCCGCCAGAGGTTGGTGGCGGTGATGATCAGCCTTACCAGCCTGGACGATGAACTCAAGCGCATCCTGGAGCCCCGCGCGGCGGCGCCCAAGGCGCGGCTGCGGGCGATCCGAGTGATGCGCCAGGCGGGCATCCCGGTGGGCGTGCTGTGTTCGCCGATGATTCCGATGATCAACGACAGCGAACTGGAAAGCCTGCTCGCCGAGGCCCATGCCGCCGGGGCGCAAAGTGCGGCCTATATGATGCTGCGCCTGCCCCTTGAGGTGGCGCCGCTGTTCGAGGAATGGTTGGCGGCCCATTATCCGCAGCGGGCGGCCCATGTGATGAGCCTGGTACGCCAGGTGCGCGGTGGCGAAGTCTATGACAGCCGCTTCGGTGTACGCATGCGCGGTGAGGGGCCGTTTGCCGATCTGCTGGCGCAACGATTTGCCAAGGCGATCAAGCGTTTGGGGCTGGACCGACGGGAAGGGTTCAACCTCGATTGCAGTGCATTCTGTCCGCCCGGCAGGCAGCTGGCTTTGTTGTAGACTGATACAAATGCGCGCACTGCCGAGCCAGGGTGGTCGCGTTTTGATATCACTGAAACCCGCGATCTAGAGCGGTTGATTCAGTTTGAGTTAAGTTTCGGCAGGTACCTTGTTCACCGAGTGACTGATGGGTCGGAGGCGCTGGCTGGGTGGTTTCCATGTGTGAATCCCAGCGATTGCGCGTCGGCCTGAACTGCAAGGCTCCCTGCTCCAACCACGAGGATGAATCATGAGTGACAAGGATAAACAGCCGTTGGCTGCGTCGGCTTCAGCCACCCACGAGGCGGAGTCCGCCGATGCAGCGCTGCAACACATAGTTGATGGCTTTTTGCATTTCCATAACGAGATCTTTCCCCAGCAGGAAGAGCTCTTCAAGAAACTCGCCACGGCCCAGAGCCCTCGGGCAATGTTTATCACCTGTGCCGACTCGCGCATTGTTCCGGAACTGATCACCCACAGCTCCCCGGGCGATTTGTTCGTCACCCGTAACGTAGGTAACGTCGTGCCGCCCTATGGGCAGATGAACGGCGGTGTATCCACGGCCATCGAGTACGCGGTGCTGGCCCTGGGCGTGCAGCACATCATCGTCTGCGGCCATTCCGATTGTGGCGCGATGCGGGCGGTGCTCAACCCCCAGAGCCTGGAAAAGATGCCCACGGTCAAAGCCTGGCTGCGCCATGCCGAGGTCGCCAAGACCATGGTCCAGGACAACTGTGATTGCGCCAATGAAGGCGAAAGCATGCAGGTGCTGACTGAAGAAAACGTCATCGCCCAGTTGCAACACTTGCGCACCCACCCTTCTGTGGCTTCGCGCATGGCCAATGGTCATTTGTTTATCCATGGCTGGATCTACAACATCGAGACCAGCGAGATCAAAGCCTACGATGCGGACCAGGCCACGTTCCTGCCGCTGAACGGTTGCGGACCGATCCCTTCGGCGACGCCCAAAGCGCGCTTCTAAAACAATCCCCTGCCGGGTAATGCGATGGCTGCCATGGATGCAGCCAGGCCTTGCCACGCCCGGCGAATGCCTCGGGAGAGTCATCATGCGTGCAGCTCAATTAAAAACAGTGCTGCCACGGGAGCTGTTGGCTTCGGTGGTGGTGTTTCTGGTGGCCTTGCCCCTGTGCATGGGGATCGCCATTGCCTCGGGCATGCCGCCGGCCAAGGGCCTGATCACCGGGATCATCGGTGGTCTGGTGGTGGGTTGGCTGGCCGGCTCGCCCCTGCAAGTCAGCGGCCCGGCGGCCGGACTGGCGGTGTTGGTGTTCGAACTGGTGCGCCAGCACGGGATGCTGATGCTTGGGCCGATCCTGCTGTTGGCGGGCTTTCTGCAACTGGTAGCAGGGCGCTTGCGCCTGGGCTGCTGGTTTCGGGTGACGGCACCGGCGGTGGTCTACGGCATGCTGGCGGGGATCGGGGTGCTGATTGTCCTGTCGCAGGTGCATGTGATGCTCGATGGAGCGCCCAAGCCGTCTGGGCTGGATAACCTTGCCGGCTTCCCCGCGGCAGTGGCCCAGGCCATTCCCGGTCTCGGCTGGCAAGCCGGTCTGCTGGGGTTGTCGACGATTCTGGTGATGTGGATGTGGGATAAATTTCGTCCGCAAAAACTGCGCTTTGTACCGGGTGCGTTGCTGGGTGTGGGCTTGGCGACGGCAGCCAGCCTGATGCTGGCCTTGCAGGTCAAGCGCGTGGAAGTGCCGGCAAACCTCGCCGATGCCATCGACTGGCTCCGCCCCAGCGACCTGCTGAACCTGGCCGATCCCAACCTGTTGATCGCCGCCTTCGCCGTAGCTTTTATCGCCAGCGCCGAAACGTTGCTCTCGGCGGCGGCTGTGGATCGCATGCACAACGGCCAGCGCTCGGACTTCGATAAGGAATTGTCCGCCCAGGGTGTAGGCAACATGTTGTGTGGTCTGGTGGGCGCATTGCCCATGACCGGTGTGATCGTGCGCAGTTCGGCCAACGTCCAGGCGGGTGCGACCACGCGCTTGTCGGCGATGTTCCATGGTCTCTGGCTGCTGGCCTTCGTGCTGCTGCTGTCGAGCGTGCTGCAAAGCATTCCGGTGGCGAGCCTGGCGGGTGTGCTGGTGTATACCGGGATCAAGTTGGTGGACCTCAAGGCTTTCCGTGGCCTGGCGCGCTATGGCCGGATGCCGATGTTCACCTACGCCGCCACGGCCCTGGCGATCATCTTTACCGACTTGCTGACCGGTGTACTGGTGGGCTTCGGCCTGACCCTGGTGAAACTGGCGTGGAAGGCTTCACGCTTGAAAGTCAGCCTGATCGACCTGCCCCAGGACGGTGAAATGGAGTTGCGGTTGATAGGCGCGGCGACCTTCCTCAAGGTGCCCGCATTGACCCAGGTACTGGCGACAGTGCCGGCGGGAACCACCGTGCATGTGCCGCTCAACAATTTGAGCTACGTGGACCATTCGTGTCTGGAGCTACTGGAGGAATGGGGTCGGGCCAATGCGGCCAAGGGCTCGAAGTTGGTGATCGAGGCGCGCGGGTTGAAGCGTCGGTTGGAAGGGCGGATACGCACCACGACCCGGATCGGCTCTGCCCCGTCAGTGGTCTGACGAAACCGAATAGAAAGTGGGAGGGGCTTGTGTAGGAGCGAGCTTGCTCGCGAAAAACTTACAGGCGCCGCATTCATTCAGTAAACACGCGTTATCGTTGACGTTTTTCGCGAGCAAGCTCGCTCCTACAGAAGGCCAATCTAGGCCGGCTGATCCAGCTCCAACTCCACACCCAGCTGGCGCGACAGGCATGGCCAGCGCTTCCACGCGGCTTCCGTCGCTGGGCTCTTGAGCTGCTCGCGATAGGCCTCGACGGACTCCAGGGCAAAGCTCTCCTCGTTGAGCATCTCATCCACCGCCAGGTGCACGGCTTCATCCAACTGATTGGCGAAATCTTCGCCGATCAACTGGTGGGCAATCACATTGGCAACGGTGGTGTCCGCCGGAATCAACGGTTGGCCGAAGTGCTTGATATACAAATCGTTCACTTCTTCCACCAGCCGGTGGGCCAGGTAGGCCTCGTCCAGCAGGCCGTTCAGGCCTTCATGGGCGGCCAGGATGGCCGGTGGCTGGAGAAAGAAATGCTCGGCGATTTTCAGCACCGGCTTGATCTGGCTTTCAATTCCTGCTTCCCGGGCCACGTCGTTGGCGGCGTCCAGCAGGTCTGGAACCTGATCGATGTAGGCGGTGACGAAACGTGTCATCACGGCATTACGATCACCCTCGGCCAGGGAAATGGCCGAGTGCAGGTGCGGTAACTGTGCGTCCAGCTGTTTAGCCAAATGGCCGGTGGACGCTTCGTGTTGATGGGCACGGGAAATCTGCTCGCGCAATGCGGCGGTGTTCATGAAAGCTCCAGGAATACGGGCGTAGGAAAGGGATTGCATAAGGTAGCTCGTTTATACGAGCTCCTAAGACGCATTTGTCATAATTATTTCATGGTTATGCGCCGCTGTTATATCGAAATGCCATCGTTCGTCGGATAGGCCTCTAATCTCCTGGCCGGCCAGCGCCGTTCGTCTCTTTTTACTGATTTGCCCCCACACATTGCGGGGTCGCAGTCGCTGTCTATACTCGGGTTTGTACGCAATTAGCTGATGACGCCCGACTGCATTAGGCAGGCAAGGCTTGGCGGATGTAAGCAGTTTGGAAGCCGCCCCCTTGGCCGCAGGTGCAAACCGGCGGGATAACAAGAACGATAAGGGGAACCCGCAATGACGCGACATCCACATGTTTGGATGGGCTTACTCTTGTGGTCAGTATTCAACCAGGCGCAAGCCGCCTGGACAGTGAATATGGCACCAGGGGCCACCGAAGTCAGTCACGCTGTGTTCGACCTGCACATGACCATTTTCTGGATCTGTGTGGTGATCGGCATCATCGTGTTTGGCGCCATGTTCTGGTCGATGATTGTGCATCGGCGCTCCACGGGCCAGGTGGCGGCCAAGTTCCACGAAAGTACGACGGTCGAGATTCTCTGGACCGTAGTACCCCTGCTGATCCTCGTCGCCATGGCCATTCCGGCGACCAAGACCCTGATCAACATCTACGACAGCAGTGAGTCGGATATCGATATCCAGGTCACTGGCTATCAGTGGAAGTGGCACTACAAATACCTGGGCCAGGACGTCGAGTTCTTCAGCAACCTGGCCACCCCCGCCGAACAGATCCAGAACAAGGCCACCAAGGGCGAACACTACCTGCTGGAAGTCGATCAGCCGCTGGTGCTGCCGGTGGGCGCCAAGGTGCGCTTTTTGGTGACCGCCGCCGACGTGATCCACTCCTGGTGGGTACCGGCGTTTGCGGTCAAGCGCGATGCCATCCCCGGTTTCGTCAACGAGGCCTGGACCCGGGTCGAGAAGCCCGGCATCTACCGTGGCCAGTGCGCAGAACTGTGCGGCAAGGACCACGGGTTCATGCCCATCGTGGTCGAGGTCAAGTCCAAGGCCGACTACGAAACCTGGCTCGGTGAGCGCAAGGAAGAAGCTGCCAAGCTCAAGGAGCTGACCTCCAAAGAGTGGACACTTCAAGAGCTGGTGGCCCGTGGCGACAAGGTCTACCACACCACTTGCGTGGCCTGTCACCAGGCCGAAGGCCAGGGCCTGCCGCCGATGTTCCCGGCGCTCAAGGGCTCGAAAATCGCCACCGGCCCTGCGGCAGATCACCTGAGCATCGTTTACCACGGCAAGCCTGGTACGGCGATGGCGGCCTTCGGCAAGCAACTGTCGGAAGTCGATATTGCGGCGGTCGTGACCTACGAACGTAACGCCTGGGGCAACAACAAAGGCGACATGGTCACGCCTAAAGACGTGCTGGCCATCAAACAGGCGGAAAGCAAATGAACCTCTTCATTGCGTATGCCCTGAACCGCCCCGCCCATCCGCTTGCAGGAGAACGGCCATGAGCACTGTGATCGACGACCACGGTCATGCCGCTGACCACGCCCACGGACCCGCCAAGGGCCTGATGCGCTGGGTGCTGACGACCAACCACAAAGATATCGGGACCATGTACCTGTGGTTCAGCTTCGCCATGTTCCTGCTCGGCGGCTCGTTCGCCATGGTGATTCGTGCCGAGCTGTTCCAGCCGGGGCTGCAAATCGTCGAGCCGGCGTTTTTCAACCAGATGACCACCATGCATGGCCTGATCATGGTGTTTGGCGCGGTGATGCCGGCATTTGTCGGCTTGGCCAACTGGATGATCCCACTGATGATCGGCGCGCCGGACATGGCCCTGCCACGCATGAACAACTTCAGCTTCTGGCTGCTGCCGGCGGCGTTCCTGTTGCTGGTCTCGACCTTGTTCACCCCGGGGGGCGGGCCGAACTTTGGCTGGACCTTCTACGCCCCGCTCTCCACCACCTACGCCCCGGAAAGCGTGACGTTCTTTATCTTCGCCATCCACCTGATGGGGATCAGTTCGATCATGGGCGCGATCAACGTGGTCGCCACCATCCTCAACCTGCGTGCCCCGGGCATGACCCTGATGAAGATGCCGCTGTTCGTCTGGACCTGGCTGATCACCGCCTTCCTGCTGATCGCGGTAATGCCGGTCCTGGCCGGTTGCGTGACCATGATGCTGATGGATATCCACTTCGGCACCAGCTTCTTCAGCGCTGCCGGTGGCGGTGACCCGGTGTTGTTCCAGCATGTGTTCTGGTTCTTCGGCCATCCCGAGGTGTACATCATGATCCTGCCGGCCTTTGGTGCCGTCAGCTCGATCATCCCGACCTTCTCGCGCAAGCCGCTGTTCGGCTACACCTCGATGGTCTACGCCACGGCGAGCATCGCGTTCCTGTCGTTTATCGTGTGGGCGCACCACATGTTCGTGGTAGGCATTCCGTTGGTGGGCGAGTTGTTCTTCATGTACGCCACCCTGCTGATCGCCGTGCCCACCGGGGTCAAGGTGTTCAACTGGGTCAGCACCATGTGGCAAGGCTCGCTGACCTTCGAGACGCCGATGCTGTTTGCCGTGGCCTTTGTGATCCTGTTCACCATCGGCGGCTTTTCCGGGCTGATGCTGGCCATTGCCCCGGCGGATTTCCAGTACCACGACACCTACTTTGTGGTGGCGCATTTCCATTACGTGCTGGTGCCTGGGGCGATCTTCGGGATCTTCGCTTCGGCCTACTACTGGTTGCCGAAATGGACCGGCCATATGTACGACGAAACCCTGGGCAAGCTGCATTTCTGGCTGTCGTTCGTGGGGATGAACATGGCGTTCTTCCCGATGCACTTCGTGGGACTGGCCGGCATGCCGCGCCGGGTGCCGGACTACAACCTGCAGTTCGCCGACTTCAATATGGTGTCGTCGATTGGCGCCTTTATGTTCGGTGCCACGCAGATTTTCTTCCTGTTTATCGTGATCAAGTGCATCCGTGGCGGCAAGCCGGCGCCGGCCAAGCCGTGGGATGGTGCCGAAGGTCTGGAGTGGAGCATTCCTTCGCCAGCGCCGTACCACACCTTCACCACGCCGCCGGAGGTCAAATGAACAGCGGGTCTGTAGGAGCGAGCTTGCTCGCGAAGGGCGTAAACGATAACGCGGGTTGCCTGAATAAACGCGGCGCGCTCTGGTTTTTCGCGAGCAAGCTCGCTCCTACAGAACCGTCAAGAGGGGGTGGGCGTCATGGCTGATTCCGTGCCCCTCAACCGCCTGGTCACGCGCCTGTTGATCCTGGTGCTGGCGATGTTCGCCTTTGGCTTCGCCCTGGTGCCGATCTACGACGTGATGTGCAAGGCCTTCGGTATCAACGGCAAGACTGCCGGGCAGTACGAAGGCTCGCAGGTGGTGGACCCATCGCGCCAGGTGCGGGTGCAGTTTCTGTCGACCAATGCCATCGATATGGTCTGGGAATTTCACTCCAAGGCCGACGAAATCGTGGTCAACCCCGGCGCGGTCAACGAGATGGTGTTCGTGGCCTTCAACCCCAGCGACAAGCCGATGACGGCCCAGGCGATCCCGAGCATTTCCCCGGCCGAAGCGGCGATGTACTTCCACAAGACCGAGTGTTTTTGCTTCACCCAGCAAGTGCTGCAGCCGGGAGAGCGCATCGAGATGCCGGTGCGCTTCATTGTCGACCGCGACATGCCCAAGGATGTGAAGCATTTGACCCTGGCGTACACGCTGTTCGATATCACTGCGCGCCAACCGCCCGTGGCTGTCCATACCGGCGGCTAGGCGTGCCTGCGGGCTCGATTAGGAGAACGGATACATGTCGACTCATGATACGTACTACGTACCAGCGCAAAGCAAATGGCCAATAATTGCCACGTTTGGGCTGTTGATCACCGTGTATGGCCTGGGTGTGTGGTTCAACGACCTCAAGGCGGCCCGCCCGGAATCCCACGGCCCGTTGATCTTTTTCGTCGGCAGCCTGCTGCTGGCCTACATGATGTTTGGCTGGTTTGGCGCGGTGATCAAGGAAAGCCGTGCCGGGTTGTACAGCGCGCAGATGGACCGCTCGTTTCGCTGGGGCATGACGTGGTTCATCTTTTCCGAGGTGATGTTTTTCATCGCGTTCTTTGGCGCGCTGTTCTATGTGCGGCATATGTCGGCGCCGTGGCTGGCCGGCGAAGGCTCCAAGGGCATTGCGCACATGCTGTGGCCGAATTTCGAATTCGCCTGGCCGCTGCTCAACAACCCTGACCCCAAGCTGTTCCCGGCGCCTGAGGGCACCATCAGCCCGTGGGGCCTGCCGTTGGTCAACACCATCTTGCTGGTGAGCTCCAGCGTGACCATCACCATCGCCCACCACGCCCTGCGCAAGGGCCATCGCGGCGCGCTGAAAATCTGGCTGGCTATCACCGTGTTGCTGGGGTTGGCGTTTCTCGGCTTCCAGGCTGAGGAATATATCCACGCCTATAAAGAGCTGGGCCTGACGCTGGGCTCCGGGGTGTATGGCGCGACCTTCTTCATGTTGACCGGCTTTCACGGCGCCCACGTGACCATCGGCACGATCATTTTGTTCGTGATGCTGATGCGCATCCTCAAGGGGCACTTCAATGCCGAGCATCAGTTCGGTTTCGAAGCGGCCAGTTGGTACTGGCACTTCGTGGATGTGGTGTGGATCGGTTTGTTTTTCTTCGTTTACGTGCTGTAGCGACTTACCAGGGGGCGTGGGAAACCAGTTGGCCGCTGAAGAATCCCCAGGTGATCAGCGCCAGGGTGATCACGGCCAGCACCACACGCACGGTCAAGGCTGTGACGAGGCGATTGGAGTGGCCCTCGTCCTTGACCAGAAAGAACAAGCCACTGAACAGGCTCACAACGGTAGCGATCAGCATCAGGGCAATAGCGGCTTTGAGCATGGTCAGGCTCCAGGACTCTTTTTTTGAGGGGCGGGCAATGAGATTCAGTATAGCCAGCGCAGCACCCACCTTCGCGGTAACGCCATGAAACGCTTTCGCCCCGGGATTGCGCCGACCCTGGTGGTGTTGGTGCTGCTACCGCTGATGGTGTTCCTGGGCTTTTGGCAATTGTCCCGTGGCCAGGAAAAACAGGCGCTGCTGCAGAGTTACGCCGAGCGCCGGGCGGCGCCGCCTATCAGTGTTGATCAGTTGGATGTGTTGGCTGATCCGGCTTTTCGCCGGGTGCAGTTGCGCGGGCAGTTCGATGCCGGGCACAGCGTGTTGCTGGATAACCGCATGCGTGACGGCAAGGCCGGCGTCGAGTTGCTGCAACCCTTTCATGACCAGGCCAGCGGCCAGTGGCTGTTGCTCAATCGCGGCTGGCTGGCGTGGCCGGATCGGCGAACGCCGCCGGCCTTCACCACGCCTGACCAGCCTTTGAATATCAATGCCTGGGTGTATGTCGCGCCGGGCGAGACGTTCCAGCTGCATGCCGACCCGGCAGCCGCGCAATGGCCGCGTTTGCTGACGGCGCTGCATCCACAGGCACTGTGGGCCGAGTTGGACCGCAGCGGGTTTGCCTTTGAGCTGCGGGCCGAAGCCGGGCCTGCAACCTATGAAACCCAGTGGCCGGTAGTGGCCATGGGGCCGGAAAAACACCTGGGGTATGCCGTGCAGTGGTTCGCCATGGCGCTGGCGCTGCTGGGCCTTTACCTCTACCTCGGCTGGCACAACGCAAGGGAGAAGCACCATGGGAGCGGCCATGAATCCACTCAACATGTCTGATACGCCAGCGGCACCCGATCGGCGCAAGGGGCGCTGGCAACTGATCTTGATCCTGCTGATGGTGATCGGCCCGATGGTGCTGGCGACCCTGATGTACAAGTTGCAGTTCTGGGTGCCGGACAACCGCAGTGATCATGGCGAGATGATCGGCAATGGCCAGACCCGCGCCGATATCGGCGTGCAGGCCGACGAGCAGCGCTGGCAATTGCTGGTGACCGCGCCCGCAGCCTGCGCCGCTGATTGCCAGCAATTGGTCTACCTCGCGCGCCAACTGCAGATCGGTCTGGGGCGTGATGCGTCCCGCGCCAGCCACGCCCTGGCCAGTGCGCAGCCGGTCAGCGCCGAGTATGAGGCCAAGCTCAAAGCCGAGTATCCGCAGTTGCAGCGTTTCCCCCTGGACCTGCCGACGTTCAAGCAAAACGCTGCCGCGCCCGGCGATGCACAGCTATGGATCGTCGACCCTCACGGCAACCTGGTGCTGCGCTATGAAGCGCAGGTCAAGGGTAAGGATCTGCTTAACGACCTGCGCCACCTGCTGAAACTGTCGAATATCGGATAAGGGCATCGTCATGGCCAAACCTGGATTTCGCCTCGCGCTGTTTGCCACCCTGCTGGCGCTGATTGTCGTGCTGCTCGGCGCCTATACCCGCCTGACCCATGCCGGCCTCGGTTGCCCGGACTGGCCGGGTTGCTACGGCTTTATCAGCGTGCCTAAAAGCGAGGCCCAGTTGGCCCATGCCGAGCTGCATTTCCCGGATACGCCGGTGGAGGCCGACAAAGGTTGGAACGAGATGATCCACCGCTACGCCGCGGGCACCCTGGGGCTGCTGATCACGTTGCTGGCCGCTCGCGCCTGGACCCATCGCCGGCATCCGGGGCAACCCTTGAAGCTGCCGCTGTTCCTGCTGGCGGTGGTCTTCGCCCAGGCCGCCTTTGGTATGTGGACGGTGACCCTCAAGCTCTGGCCGCAGGTGGTCACCGGGCATTTGCTCGGCGGGTTTGCGACGTTGAGCCTGCTGTTTTTGCTGACCTTGCGTTTGTCCGGGGTGTTGCCGGCGCTGATCGTGCCCAGGCGCTTGCAGTACTGGGCCACGGCGGGCCTGGTGTTGGTGATCGGGCAGGTGGCGCTGGGTGGTTGGGTCAGCTCCAACTATGCGGCGGTGGCCTGTATCGACTTGCCGACGTGCCATGGGGAGTGGTGGCCGGCGGCGGACTTTGCCAATGGCTTTCACCTGACCCAGCATATCGGCCCCAACTATCTGGGCGGGCAACTGGACAGTGACGCGCGCACGGCGATTCACCTGACCCATCGCATGGGCGCGCTGGCGGTTACCGTGGTGCTGCTGGGGCTGGCCTGGCAGCTCAAGGCGGTGGGCATGACGCGCCTCGCCGGGTTGCTGCTGGTGGCGCTCGCCGTGCAGATCGGCCTGGGCCTGAGCAATGTGTACTTTCATTTGCCGCTGCCGGTGGCGGTCGCCCATAACGCCGGCGGTGCAGCGCTGTTGCTGACCCTGGTGCTGGTCAATTACCACGCCCGTACCAGCCTGGTGCGGGTTCGCCATCAAGTGCCGTTCGGTTGGCGCTTCAGCCCGCGTAAACACGTTTCGGGCCTGATCACCCTTAAAGGAGAGATGCCATGGCGACCTTGATTGGCGAGCGTCCCGGCCAGGCTATCTGGCGCGACTACCTGGAGCTGACCAAGCCCAAGGTGGTGGTGCTGATGCTGATCACCTCGCTGGTGGGCATGTTTCTCGCCACCCGCGCCGGGGTGCCGTGGGCCGTACTGATCTTCGGCAATCTGGGGATTGCCCTGTGCGCTGGCGGCGCAGCGGCGGTGAACCATGTGGTGGACCGGCGTATTGATGCGCTGATGGCGCGTACTCACAAGCGCCCGCTGGCCGAAGGCCGGGTGTCCCCGGTCGCCGCGCTGACATTTGCCCTGGCGCTGGCGGTGGCCGGGCTGGGCTTGTTGCTGGCGTTTACCAACCCATTGGCGGCCTGGCTGACATTGGCCTCGTTGTTGGGCTATGCGGTGATCTACACCGGCTTTCTCAAGCGCGCGACGCCGCAGAATATCGTGATCGGCGGCCTGGCCGGTGCGGCGCCGCCGTTGCTTGGTTGGGTGGCGGTCACCGGCCATGTGAGCGCCGAGCCACTGCTGCTGGTGCTGATCATCTTCGCCTGGACCCCGCCACACTTCTGGGCCCTGGCCATTCATCGCAAGGAGGAATACGCCAAGGCCGATATCCCGATGCTGCCGGTGACCCACGGCGAGCACTACACCAAGGTGCATATCCTGCTCTATACCTTCGCGCTGCTGGCGGTGAGCCTGATGCCCTATGTGATCCACATGAGCGGGCTGTTGTACCTGGGCTGTGCGCTGGTTCTGGGCGCACGCTTTCTGCAATGGGCCTGTGTGCTGTACCGTGGCAGTCGGCCGCACGCGGCGATCAATACCTTCAAGTACTCTATCTGGTACCTGTTCCTGCTATTTATCGCCCTGCTCGTAGACCACTACTTATTGTTGAACCTATGACTCGAACTCAAAAAACTGTCTTTATCCTGGTGGCCATCGTGGCGTTGGTCATGGGCCTGACCGTCAATAAAGTTTTGTCCGGCAAGGGCCAGGGCGACCCAACGGCGTTGATCGACGCGGGCATTATCCTGCTGCCGCAAAGCCGCCAACTGCCGCCTGTGACCATGACCAACCAGGACGGTCAGCCAGTGCTGGTCAATAAGTTGAAGGGCAAGTGGAGCGTGCTGTTCTTCGGCTACACCTTCTGCCCGGACATCTGCCCGACCACCCTCGCCCAACTGCGCCAGATCAAGAGCGAGCTGCCCAAGGACGTGGTGGATAAGTTGCAGGTGATCCTGGTCAGCGTTGACCCCCATCGCGATACCCCGACCCAGCTCAAGCAATACTTGGGCTACTTCGATCCGCAATTTGCAGGGCTTACCGGGGCGAATGTGGAGGATGTGCAGAAGGTGTCGAATGCCGTGAGCATTCCGTTCATCCCGGCTGATACCAGCAAGCCGAACTACACGGTCGACCACAGCGGCAACCTGGCCTTGATTGGCCCGGATGGTACACAGCGTGGGTTTATCCGTGCGCCGTTGAACAACCAGAAGCTGGTGGCGCAGTTGCCGGGGTTGTTGCAGCGTAACTAGTTCTGGAGCAAATCCAGCCGACAACCCAGATCAACTGTGGGAGCTGGCTTGCCTGCGATAGCGTCAGGTCGGCCAGCCTTTTGGTCGCTGATCCACCGCTATCGCAGGCAAGCCAGCTCCCACATTCGATCTCCAGTGTTTTGGAGATAGTGCTCGATCAGAACGCCGGCAGAATCGCGCCTTTGTACTTCTCGTTGATGAATGCCTTCACTTCTGGGGTGTGCAGGGCTTTGACCAGCTTCTGCACAGCGTCCGAATCCTTGTTGTCCTCGCGGGTCACCAGGATGTTGACGTAAGGCGAGTCGTTGCCTTCAATCGCCAGGGCATCCTTGGAAGGGTCCAGCTTGGCTTCCAGGGCGTAGTTGGTGTTGATCAGCGCCAGGTCGACTTGGGTCAGCACACGCGGCAGGGTGGCGGCCTCCAGTTCGCGGAACTTCAGGCCTTTTTCGTTGGCGGTGATGTCCTTGATGGTCGACAGGATATCGGTCGGGTTCTTCAAGGTGATCAGGCCCTTGTTGGCCAGCAGCAACAGCGCGCGGCCGCCGTTGGTGGCGTCGTTGGGGATGACCACGTTGGCACCGTTCGGCAGGTCGGCCAGGGTCTTGTACTTGCTGGAGTATGCGCCCAGCGGCTCCAGGTGCACGCCGGCCACGCTCACAAGGTGAGTGCCCTTGGCCTTGTTGAACTCATCCAGGTACGGCTGGTGTTGGAAGAAGTTGGCGTCCAGGCGCTTCTCGGCCACTTGTACGTTCGGCTGCACGTAGTCGGTGAACACCTTGACCTTCAAGTCCACGCCTTGCGCGGCCAGGGCCGGCTTCACGAACTCAAGGATCTCAGCGTGGGGCACCGGCGTGGCGGCGACCGTCAGGGTCTCGGCGGCATGGGCGGAAAACGCGGCAACCGCGGCGAAAGCAACCAGTAGTTTTTTCATCCAACAAGCTCCTTGTTCGGGCATCTGCCGGCGGGGCCGGCAATGGCCGTTATTTTCGAGAGTAGTGTGTCACCAGCTTATCGCCGATGGTTTGCAGAATCTGTACCAGCACAATCAACATCACCACGGTGACGACCATCACGTCATCCTGGAAACGCTGGTATCCATAACGGATCGCCAGGTCGCCCAGGCCGCCGGCACCCACCACACCGGCCATGGCGGTGTAGCCCACCAGGGCAATGGCGGTCACGGTGATTGCCGCAATGATGCCGGGCTTTGCCTCCGGCAGCAGCGCCTTGGTGATGATCTGCCGGGTGGTCGCGCCCATGGCCTGGGTCGCCTCGATGATGCCGCGATCGACCTCGCGCAGGGCGGTTTCCACCAGCCGGGCGAAGAACGTCGAGGCGCCTACCACCAGCGGCGGAATCGCACCGGCCACACCAAGCGACGTGCCCGTGAGGAACACCGTGGTCGGGATCATCACAATCAGCAGAATGATAAACGGCAAGGAACGGATGGCGTTGACCACGAAGGCCAGGGCGGCATAGGTGGTCTTCTGCTCCAGCAATTGCCGTGGGCTGAACAGAAACAGCAGGATGCCCAGCGGCAGGCCCACCAGTACGGTGAAAAACAGCGAAGTGCTGAGCATCAGCATGGTGTCGCTGGTGGCCACCCAGATATCAGCCCAGTCGACGTTGTCGAAATAATGCAGTAACACGTCCATTAACGCAGGACCTCCATGTGCACATCGGCTGCGGTGAAGCGCGCGAACGCCGCTTCCATGTCACCGCCGGTGATGGCCAGGGTCAGTTGCCCGTAAGGGGTATCTTTGATGTGGTCGATGCGACCGGCAAGGATGCTGTAGTCCACACCCGTTTCGCGGGCGACGGTACCCAGCAGTGGCGCGTAGGTCGCTTCGCCCTGGAACGTCAGGCGCACGATGCGGCCCGGCACATGGGCGAACACATCGCGCTGCTCGCCTTCATCGACCTGCTCGGCTTCCTGCACAAAGCGCTTGGTGGTCGGGTGCGTGGGGTGCAGGAACACCTGGGCGACCGGACCTTGCTCGACAATCACGCCGGCATCCATTACTGCGACCTGGTCGCAGACACGGCGGATCACGTCCATTTCATGGGTGATCAGCACGATGGTCAGGTTCAGCTCGCGGTTGATCTCGGCCAGCAGTTGCAGGACCGAGGCAGTGGTCTGCGGGTCAAGGGCGCTGGTGGCTTCATCGCACAGCAGGATCTTTGGCTTGGTGGCCAGGGCGCGGGCGATGCCGACGCGCTGCTTCTGGCCGCCGGACAACTGCGCCGGGTACTTCTTGGCATGGTCGGACAGGCCAACCCGGTCCAGCAGTTCCGCCACGCGCGCATCAATCTCGCGGCGCGACAGTTCGCCCGCCAGGGTCAGCGGCAGCGCCACGTTATCGGCGACGGTCTTGGAGGCCAGCAGGTTGAAGTGCTGGAAGATCATCCCGACCTGTTGCCGGAAACGACGCAGGCCGTTGGCATCCAGGGCGGTGACTTCTTCGCCGTCGACGTTGATCTGGCCGCCCGAAGGCTCTTCCAGGCGATTGATCAGGCGCAGCAGGGTACTTTTTCCCGCGCCGGAATGGCCAATCAGGCCAAACACCTGGCCGTTCTCGACGCGCAGGCTGGTGGGATGCAGTGCGGGGATTTCCTTGCCGGCGACCCGGTAGGTTTTATGGACGTTATGAAACTCGATCACGTAGCGAACCTTGTGGGGCGCATTGAAAAGGGATCAGCGGTTAGCCGGGCGCGCATTTTAGCCTGTCCATCTAGTGTTTCTTAGCATTTATTTCGTATTCAACCAGCGATTTGGCAATAACGCGATCAAAGGTCATAAAAAAGGAACGGTAAAAAATCCCGTCAGTCACTACTTAAGCAACTCGATTTCCCGGGTGCCGTGCCCGGGGTTTTGCTCAAACGAGCCAGGGACCGCTCTGGCCTATGCAAACGAGGAGTTTTGTCTGATGAGTACCAAGAAACCCGCCATGGCGCCCAAGAGCGAGCTTGCTGGCACCGATACCCTGGACCGTGGCAACACCAATGCCAAGCTGCAAAGCCTGGAAAAATCCCGCTCCGATGCCACGGGCCAGGCGCTGCGTACCAATCAGGGGGTGAAAATCTCCGATAACCAGAACACCCTGAAAGCCGGTGCTCGCGGGCCTTCGCTGCTGGAAGATTTCATCATGCGTGAAAAGATCACGCACTTTGACCATGAGCGTATTCCGGAGCGCATCGTGCACGCCCGCGGCACTGGCGCCCATGGCTACTTCCAGACTTATGAAAACCATTCGGCGCTGACCAAGGCGGGTTTTTTGCGTGACCCTGGCCATAAAACCCCGGTGTTCACGCGTTTTTCCACGGTGCAGGGCCCGCGTGGCTCGGGCGATACGGTACGTGACGTGCGCGGTTTTGCCGTGAAGTTCTTCACCGACGAAGGCAACTTCGACTTGGTGGGCAACAACATGCCGGTATTTTTCATCCAGGACGCGATCAAGTTTCCTGACTTCGTACATGCGGTAAAACCTGAGCCGCACAACGAAATTCCTACCGGCGGCTCGGCCCACGACACGTTCTGGGATTTTGTCTCGCTGCAGCCGGAATCGGCGCACATGGTCATTTGGGCGATGTCCGACCGCGCCATTCCTAAAAGCCTGCGCAGCATGCAGGGTTTTGGCGTGCATACGTTCCGCCTGGTCAATGCCGAGGGTCAATCCAACTTCGTCAAATTCCACTGGCGGCCGACGGCGGGTACCTGCTCCCTGGTGTGGGATGAGGCGCAGAAGCTGGCCGGTAAAGATACCGATTTCCATCGTCGAGACCTGTGGGACGCCATCGAGATGGGCGATTACCCGGAGTGGGAACTGGGGGTGCAGATTATCCCCGAGGATAAGGAGCATGCCTTCGACTTCGATATCCTCGACCCGACCAAGCTGATTCCCGAAGAATTGGTGCCCATCACCCCGCTGGGCAAGATGGTGCTCAATCGCAATCCGGATAACTTCTTTGCGGAAGTCGAGCAGGTCGCCTTCTGCCCAGGCCATATCGTGCCGGGTATCGACTTCTCCAATGACCCGCTGCTGCAAGGTCGATTGTTTTCCTACACCGATACGCAGATCAGCCGTCTAGGTGGGCCCAACTTTCACCAGTTGCCGATCAACCAACCAGTAACGCCACTGCATAACAACCAGCGCGATGCCATGCACCGCAGCACCATCGACAAAGGCCGTGCAGCTTATGAGCCGAACTCCATTGACGGCGGCTGGCCGAAAGAAACGCCACCGGCGGCGCAGGACGGCGGTTTCGAGTCTTACCCAGAGCGCATCGACGCGCACAAAATCCGCGAGCGCAGTGAGTCATTCGGCGATCACTTTTCCCAGGCGCGCCTGTTTTTCAACAGCATGAGCAAGCACGAGCAGGAGCACATCATCGCGGCCTACAGCTTTGAGCTGGGCAAGGTCGAGCGTGAGTTTATCCGGGCGCGCCAGGTCAACGAGATCCTGGCCAACATCGATCTGGAGCTGGCCAAGCGCGTGGCGCAGAACCTGGGCCTGCCGGTGCCGAAAAAAGGCACCGTGCCAGTGCGCAAGACCGCGCCAGAGCGCTCGCCGGCCTTGAGCCAGGCCAACCTGCTGCCAGGGGGGATCAAGACGCGCAAGGTGGCGATCCTGGCGGCCAATGGTGTTGATGGTGCAGCCATCGCGGCGTTGAAAAAGGCGCTGGCCGCAGAAGGTGCCCATGCCAAATTGCTTGGGCCGACCTCGGCGCCGGTAACCACGGCCGATGGCAAGAGCCTGGCGGTGGATGCCTCGATGGAAGGCTTGCCGTCAGTGGCGTTCGACGCGGTGTTTGTGCCGGGTGGGGCGAAGTCGATCCAGGCATTGAGCGGCGATGGCGTGGCGTTGCATTACCTGCTGGAGGCCTACAAGCATTTGAAGGCGATTGCGTTGGCTGGTGAGGCCAAGCAGTTGCTGGAGGTGTTGAAGCTGGAGGCGGATGCGGGGTTGATTGTTGGCGGGGATGCCAAGGCGTTGAAGGCGTTTATTGCGGCGATTGCCCAACATCGGGTTTGGGAGCGCGAGCCTCGGGCCAAGGCGGTTCCAGCTTAAGTTTTTGGTTGTTTGATAGGGCGCCATCGCGGGCAAGCCCGCTCCCACATTTGAAATGTATTCCAATGTGGGAGCGGGCTTGCCCGCGATTGGGGTTAGTGCGCTTTACGCGGAATCAACACAACCTGCGCCGGAATATGCTTGAGGATCTGCCGGTGAATCTTCAGGTCGTACCCTGAATCAATCCGCTTCACTCGTTTGCTCAGCAATGTGTTCAGCCACGGATAATCCTCGGTGCGCGGCACCTGGATGCTCACATCACACTGGTAATTCACCACGTCGGTGGCGATGGCATCCAGTTGATGGCGCAATTGCTGGATATCCGTGAGGTTCAGCGCAACCGTGGTGCTTTCGGCGGTTGGATCGATCACCTTGGCCGGTGGCTTGGCTTCGGCGGCTTTGAGAGCGGCTTCGGCTTTATCCAGCTCGGCTTTGCGTGCGTGAGCAATGGCGCTGTTGACCCCGCCAGTCAGCGCCGGAGCCTTGGGCATCAAGGAACGGGCACGGCTCAAGGCAGTGGCGGCGGCGTTGACATCCCCTTTTTGCAGGACGATCTGGCTGCGCTGCAGATAGGCTTCAGCCAGTTGGCGTTGATAAGGCTCCAGCGCCGGGTCGTCGGGCGACTGGGCCTGCAGGGCGGCGAGTTGGTCTTCGGCGGTGGCCAGCTCGCTGCTGGCCAGGTTTTGTTCCAGCTGTGCAATGGCCGCAGCGCGCGCGTCCGGAACCTTGGGGGCGACGGGCGGGGTGCTTTGGCAGGCGCCCAGCAGCAGGGAAAATGCGGCAAGGAGCAGATAACGGGAGGTGAACGGCTTCATTCCTGCGACTCTCTAATTGCGCAAAAAGCGAGCAAGTCTACACCCCTCGACGGGGCAGGACAAAACTCAGCAGAAACAGTGCGGCGGCCGTGACTACAATCGACGGCCCGGCCGGGGTGTCCTTGAACCAGGACAGCGCCAGGCCACCACACACGGCAAGCATCCCCAGCAGACTGGCGCCGACCGCCATCTGTTCCGGCGAACGTGCATGACGCTGGGCGGCGGCGGCGGGGATGATCAACAGCGACGTGATCAACAATACGCCGACAATCTTCATTGCGACAGCAATCACCACGGCGATCAGCAACATCAGGGTCATGCGCAGCGCCGGCACGGGCAACCCTTCGACGGTGGCCAACTGTTCGTGGACGGTAATTGCCAGCAGCGGTCGCCACAGGGCCACCAGCAGGATCAATACCGCCGCGCTGCCGCCGAGAATCCAGGCCAGGTCCGTGGGGCTGATCGCCAGCAGGTCGCCGAACAGGTAGGCCATGAGGTCGATACGCACTTCATGCATAAAGCTCAGGACCACCAGGCCCAGGGACAGGGTGCTGGGTGCGAGGATCCCCAGCAGCGTGTCCGAAGCCAGGGGCTGGCGCTGTTGCAGGGTCACCAGCAGCACGGCGAGCAGCAGGCAGCCAACGGTCACGGCGATGGTCGGGCTGACGTCCAGCAAAAAGCCCAGGGCTACGCCGAGCAGGGCCGCGTGGGACAAGGTGTCGCCAAAATAGGCCATGCGCCGCCAGACCACGAACGAACCCAGCGGGCCCGCCACCAGCGCCAAAGCCAAGCCTGCAAGCAGGGCGTAGAGCAGAAAATCAGCCATGCTTGCAGCTATCTCCGTGGACGTGGGTATGGGGGGCCGGATCGGCAACCACGGCGCCATGCAGGTCATGGGCGTGGTCGTGATGGTGGTGGTAGATCGCCAGGCTCTGGGCATTCTTGCCGAACAGCTCGACGAAAGCCGGGTCGCCGCTGACCTGCTCCGGATGACCGGAGCAGCAGACGTGGCGGTTGAGGCATACCACCTGATCGGTGGTGCTCATTACCAGGTGCAGGTCGTGGGAGACCATCAGCACGCCGCAGCCGTGACGGTCGCGCAGGCGGGTAATCAGGCTGTAGAGCTCGGCTTGGCCGGCGACGTCGACGCCCTGTACCGGCTCATCGAGCACCAGCAGTTCGGGTTCGCGCAACAGGGCACGGGCCAGCAGGACGCGCTGCATTTCGCCACCGGAGATGCTTTGTACCGGGCTGTCGATGACCTGCTCGGCCCCGACTTCCTTGAGCGCAGCCAGGGCGCGGGTGCGGTCCACGCCGGGCACCAGGCGCAAAAAGCGCAGCACCGAAAGCGGCAAGGTCGGATCGACATGCAGTTTCTGCGGCATATAGCCGATGCGCAGCTTGGGCTTGCGCCAGACACTGCCGCTGTCGGGCTTGAGCAGGCCCAATACCGCACGCACCAGGGTGGTCTTGCCGGCGCCGTTGGGGCCGATCAGGGTAACGATTTGCCCCGGTTCGACGCTCAGGTGAATGTTGTCCAGCACGTTCTGGCCGGCGAACGTGACGCCGACCTGCTCCAGGCGGATTAGCGCAGTGCTCATCAAGCCCCCTGGCAGCCCGAACAGATGCCTACCACTTCGACGGTCTGCCCTTCGACTCGGAAGCCCACATCGCCGGCACTCTTGATGATCGCGTCGCTGATGCTTTTTTGTTCAAGCTCGATGGCGGCGTGGCATTCGCGGCAGATCAGGAACTGGCCCTGGTGCGCGTGTTCCGGGTGGTTGCAGCCGACAAAGGCGTTCAACGAGGCGATGCGGTGCACCAGACCATTTTCCAGCAAGAAGTCCAGCGCACGGTATACCGTTGGCGGCGCGGCGCGGCGGCCGTCCTGCTCGCTGAGTACGCCGAGAATGTCGTAGGCACCCAGGGGTTTGTGGCTCTGCCACACCAGTTCCAGCACCCGCCGGCGCAGGGCGGTCAGGCGCAGGCCTTGGCGTGCGCACAGGGCGTCGGCCTCTGACAGTGCGTTGTGGACGCAGTGAGAGTGGTCGTGGGGACGGCTGGCAAGCGGTGTTTTAGGCATGAGCGGCGACAGATATTTGTGAGAGACGTTATTATGTTACCCGTTCCTGTCGCCTTGAGTGCTCATCGTGTCCCGACTTTTTGCCGTTTTTGTCGTATTTGTCACCAGTTTATGGATTGCCGGGGCTGCCCAGGCCGAGGTTCGGGTGCTGACCAGCATCAAACCCTTGCAGCTGATTGCCGCCGCGGTGCAGGACGGGGTGGCGGTTCCAGAGGTGTTATTGCCGCCGGGAGCCTCGCCCCATAACTATGCATTGCGACCATCCGACGTACGGCGTGTGCAATCGGCGGATCTGCTGTATTGGATCGGCCCGGACATGGAAGGCTTCCTGCCAAGGGTGCTTAAGGGGCGTAGTTTGCCGACAGTCGCGGTGCAGGAGTTGCCGGGGCTCAAACTGCGTCATTTCGGCGAAGATAACCACTCCCATGGCGAAGAAGCCGACGACCATGATCACGATCATCGTCCGGGAAGCCTGGATGCTCACCTGTGGTTGTCGCCGGTCAATGCGCGGGTGATTGCTACAAAAATGGCGGCGGACTTGAGCGCGGCCGATCCGGCCAACGCAGCGCGCTACCAGAGCAACCTGCAAGGGTTTGATGGCCGACTGGATGCCTTGGATGTGCGCCTCAAGGCGCGCCTGGCGGGTATCGCCGGCAAACCTTACTTCGTGTTCCACGAAGCCTTCGACTACTTTGAAGATGCCTATGGCCTCAAGCATACCGGCGTATTCAGCGTGGCCGCCGAAGTGCAACCCGGCGCCCAGCATGTGGCGGCGATGCGCACGCGCTTGCAGGAAGTGGGCAAGACCTGTGTGTTCAGCGAGCCGCCATTGCGCCCGCGCCTGGCCGAAACCCTGGTGGCGGGCCTGCCGGTGAAACTGGCGGAATTGGATGCCCTGGGCGGCTACACCCCGGCAACCGCTCAAGGCTACGAGCAGTTGCTGGAGAAGCTGGGTAATGATTTGGTTGGGTGCCTGGAGTCACTGTAGGCACAGCGCCAAACCAATGTGGGGGGCTTGCTCGCGAATGCGGTGTGTCAGTCACCCGCTACTTGGCTGACACACCGCATTCGCGAGCAAGCCCGCTCCCACATTTAGAGGGCGAGCGGCAGTTGGAGAGTGACCTGCTGGCGCTGCTCCAGCCGCTGCTGGAACTCCACCGGATCGTGAATCAACACGTCCTGCCCGGCAAACGTCTCTGCGGCAATCAGGCGTGACAGCCAGAACCGCACACAAGCTACGCGCAACATAGTCGGCCACAGTTCGGCTTCCCCGGTGCTGAACGGCCGCAATGCCGCGTAGGCCCCCAGCAGCGCCCGGGCGCGGTGGCCGTCAATCACCCCAGCGTCGTCCGAGCACCAGTCATTCAGGGCAATCGCCACGTCGTACAGCATCGGGCCGGAGCAGGCGTTGTAGAAGTCGATCAACCCGGTCAGATGGGTGCCTTCGAACATCGCGTTGTCGCGAAACAGGTCGGCGTGGATGTTGGCCCGGGGCAGTGTGAGGATGTGGGCCTTGTGCTGCTGGATTTCATCCAAGGCCGCTTGCAGCAGGCTCTGTTGCTCAGCATCGAGGTGCGAGATCAGTTGCGCGCCTTCGTCGAGCATCCAATCCAGCCCGCGATCGGTCTTGCGCTCCAGCACCTTGTCGCCCTGGGTGGCCAGGTGCAGGTGAGCGAGCAATTCACCCACTTGCACGCAGTGCTGGGCGTTGGCGTCCTTGATGTGCTTGCCCGCCAGGCGCGGTTGCAGCAGCGCCGGCTTGCCTGCCAATTCGCGCAGGGCCACGCCTTCGGTGGTGCGCAGGGCATAGGGCACGGGCAGGTCGGCGTCGTGGAGTACGTCCAGCAGTTTGATGAAGAACGGCATTTCGTCCACTGGGCCGCGTTCAACCAGGGTCAGGACAAATTCGCCCTGTTCCAGGCTGATAAAGAAGTTGGTGTTTTCGCTACCAGCGGCAATCCCCTGGAAATCGAGCAGGCGGCCGAGCCCATAAGGGGCGAGAAAGGTTTCCAGCTCGGGCCGAGCCAGGGGGGTGAACACAGACATGGTTAAAACTGCCAGTACGGGCGCCGCGGGCCGCAGCGCCGATTGAAATTAAGAAATCATTTCCATTCGAAGATCTTCCATGACGGGATCAGCATATCCGGCTGGTCCGAGCGGATGAAGTTGGCATCGGTTCCGTCCGCGCGCACCAGGAAATACGGGGGCGCGCCTTTCGGGGTGATCTTGATCGCATACAGGAAACCATTTTGGCGGTACTCCTGGATGGTTTTATCGCCTTCCGTGCGAATGGTGACTTCCGGAGCACCCGAGGGAGCATCGTCTGCCGCCATGGCAGCCATCGGAGCGAGTGCAATCAAGCCGGTCAACAGCAGGCGATTGAATGTGCGCATGATAACCTTGTCCCTTTGTTGTCATTGGTCCGGCTATTCTAGCGCCTGACCCGCCGAAAAGGTTGATCCTGCTCATGAGCCAAGCCCCCCTCGTCCTGGTGGACGGTTCTTCATATCTGTATCGCGCCTTCCACGCGCTGCCGCCGTTGACCACGTCCAAAGGCCTGCCGACCGGTGCGGTCAAGGGCGTGTTGAACATGCTCAAAAGCCTGCGCAAGCAGTACCCGGACAGCCCGTTCGCGGTGGTGTTCGACGCCAAGGGCGGGACATTTCGCGATGACATGTACGCCGAATACAAGGCCAACCGCCCGAGCATGCCCGATGACATGCGCGTGCAGATCGAGCCGCTGCACCAGAGCGTGATTGCCTTGGGCTTCCCGCTGCTGTGTGTCGAAGGCGTTGAGGCGGACGACGTGATCGGCACCCTGGCCCGCAGCAGCGCAGCCGCTGACCGACCGGTGGTGATTTCTACCGGTGACAAGGACATGGCGCAACTGGTCGACGGGCACATTACCTTGGTCAACACCATGACCGGTAGTGCGATGGACATCGACGGCGTTAAGGAGAAATTCGGCGTCGCTCCCGAGCAGATCATCGACTACCTGGCACTGATGGGCGATTCCTCCGACAACATCCCAGGCGTTCCGGGGATTGGTCCTAAGACTGCTTCGGGCTTGCTGGTAGGTGTGAACGGCGGCCTTAAAGAGCTTTACGAGCAGCTCGATATTGTTCCGACCTTGCCGATTCGTGGGGCCAAGACCCTGCCGGCCAAGTTGGAAGAACATAAAGAGATGGCATTCCTGTCCTACCAGTTGGCGACCATCAAGGTCGACGTGCCACTGGATGTCGGGCTGGAAGATTTGCACCTGATCGAACCGGACCGCGAGAAGCTGCTGGAGCTGTACACCCTGCTGGAGTTCAAGAGTTGGATCGATGAGATTCAGCGCGATGCCAAGCGGGTCGAGCTTAAGGCTGCTGCCGACGTAGCACCGGTGCAGTCTTCGGCTGAGCCTGAGGCCGCAGAGACGCTGGCGCCGGTCCAAGCACAGTACGAAACCATCCTCGACCAGGCCCGTTTTGACGTCTGGCTGAAAAAGCTCAATGACGCGAAGTTGATTGCCTTCGATACCGAAACTACTGGCGTCGATGCCCAGCAGGCGCAACTGGTAGGGGTTTCGTTTGCCGTACAGGCCAATGAAGCGGCCTACATCCCGCTGACCCATTCCTACATCGGCGTGCCCGAGCAACTGGACCGCGATACAGTCCTGCTGGCCTTGAAGCCGCTGCTGGAAGACCCGCAAAAGCTCAAGGTCGGCCAGCACGCCAAGTTCGACATGAATATCCTGGCCAATTGCGCCATCGGCGGCGACCCGGCACACGGCATCACCGTGCGCGGCATCGCATTCGACACCATGCTTGAATCCTACGTGCTGAATTCCACCGCGACCCGCCACGACATGGACAGCCTGGCCAAAAAGTATCTGGAGCATGACACCGTCAGTTTCCAGGACATTGCCGGCAAAGGCGCCAAGCAACTGACCTTCGACCAGATTCCGTTGGAGCAGGCCGGCCCTTACGCCGCCGAAGACGCCGATGTGACCCTGCGCCTGCACCTGGCACTGCACGCACAACTCGCGGCACTGCCGAGCCTGGCCAGTGTGCTGACGGATATCGAGATGCCATTGGTGCCGGTGCTGGCACGCATCGAGCGTCAGGGCGCTTTGGTGGATGCCGCACTGTTGGGCGTGCAGAGCATCGAGCTGGGCAACAAGATGGTGGAACTGGAGCGCCAGGCGTATGAGATCGCCGGAGAGGAGTTCAACCTCGGCTCGCCCAAGCAATTGGGGGCGATCCTCTACGAAAAGCTCGGCCTGCCGGTATTGAAGAAAACCGGCAAGGGCCAGGCCTCGACCGCCGAAGAAGTCTTGGCCAAGTTGGCCGAAGATGACTTCCCGCTGCCTAAGGTATTGATGCAGTACCGCAGCATGAGCAAGCTCAAGAGCACCTACACCGACCGCTTGCCAGAGCAGATCAACCCGCGTACCGGGCGGATCCATACCTCTTACCACCAGGCTGTGGCGGCCACTGGGCGCCTGTCGTCCAGTGATCCGAACCTGCAGAACATCCCGGTGCGGACCGCCGAAGGCAGGCGGATCCGCCAGGCGTTCGTCGCGCCCAAAGGTTACAAGCTGCTGGCGGCGGACTATTCGCAGATCGAGCTGCGGATCATGGCGCACCTGTCCAAGGACGAGGGCTTGCTGAACGCGTTCCGCGACAACCTCGATGTGCACACGGCCACGGCGGCCGAGGTGTTCAAGGTCGAGTTGGGCGAGGTCACGTCCGATCAGCGCCGCAGCGCCAAGGCGATCAACTTCGGCCTGATCTACGGTATGGGCGCGCAGAAGCTGGGCAAGGATATCGGTGTCGATACCAAGACCGCCAAGGCTTATATCGATGTGTACTTCGCCCGTTACCCAGGGGTGCGCGAATACATGGAGCGCACCCGTGCCCAGGCTTCGGATCAAGGTTATGTAGAAACCCTGTTCGGGCGCCGGCTGTACCTGCCGGACATCCACTCCAACAAACCCCAGGAGCGCGCGGGCGCCGAACGTACCGCGATCAACGCGCCGATGCAGGGCACGGCCGCCGATATCATCAAGAAGGCGATGGTCAAGGTCGACAACTGGCTGACAGAGTCAGGGCTGGACGCCAAGGTCATCCTGCAGGTGCACGACGAACTGGTGGTCGAGGTCCGTGAAGACCTGGTGGCGCAAGTCAGCGAGAAGATTCGAGAGCACATGAGCGGTGCTGCGAAACTGGACGTACCGCTGCTGGTTGAAGTTGGGGTGGGTGATAACTGGGACGAAGCGCACTGATCATACGGCGTTGCTGCGGCATCAAGTCGCAGCGACGCCTATAGGTCGGAAATCGCTGACGGTTATTTCCAATAGTTTTCGCGGGCGCCGGAACTTAACCCATGAAAAGTCACTCAGAGTTACTGAATGGGTGGTGAAGCCCTTCAATGCTCCTATGTTGTGTTAAGTGTTGGCAGATATCTGGACCCCGCCCTAGCGGTCCGGAGTACTTAGATCCCGAACTTCCTCTCCCCATACGAAGTTCGGGATTTTTTTTGCCCGCAACAACGTCACTCGGCGATTTCTGCACCCTTGTCCGCCAACTCCATCCAGCCTGCCAGCACGGTATAGGCGTCTTCCAGGCCCATGCGCTTGGGCGCCGAGAACAGCTGGATGGTGATCGCATCACCCCAACCCTTACGGATTTCGGCCTGCACTTTGAGCAAGGTGTTCTTGGCGGCGCCGTAGGTCAGCTTGTCGGCCTTGGTCAGCAAAATGTGCATCGGCATGCCGCTGGCAACCGCCCAATCGAGCATCAACAGGTCGAAATCGGTCATTGGATGACGGATGTCCATCATCAGAATCAGACCTTTCAGACTCTCGCGGCCACCCAGATAGGCTTCCAGGTGACGCTGCCAGTGCAGCTTCAGTGGGATAGGTACTTTTGCGTAACCGTAGCCCGGGAGGTCGACCAGACGCCGATCATCGTCTAGCTTGAAGAAGTTGAGCAGCTGTGTGCGACCTGGGGTTTTCGAGGTGCGGGCCAGGCTGGCATGGGTCAGGGTGTTGAGCGCGCTGGATTTACCGGCGTTGGAGCGCCCGGCGAAGGCCACTTCAAAGCCTTCGTCGTCGGGGCATTGGTCGACTTTGGCGGCGCTGAGCATGAAGGTGGACTGTTGGCACAGACCGAGGATGGGGTTCTTGAGTTGCATGGGATTTCCGATGTGGGCGGTGCCGGGAATGGGTGCGGCAAGTAGTGTCGTTCCCGTTTCAGTAGCGCCAGTATATAATGCCGCAGATTTTGTGTGTGCTTTGTCCCAGCGAAGGATGAAGTTCACGGGAGCGATAGACCTTTATTGCGCATTAGAACGCAAAACGCTTCCAAACCCTGAAAAGGTCGACGTATGACCAAGTGGCTGCTAGCTGTCGGTGTCCTGGTACCACTTTACAGTGCGCAGGCTACACAGGATCCGGAAGCTATGTACAACCGCGTTTGCGCGGCATGCCATGCCGGACAGCTGCCAACGGCCCCCAGGCGGGGTGACCAGGCAGCGTGGGCGCCGAGACTGGCGCAAGGTATGGATACGCTGGTGCAGCACGTGACCCAGGGTTTCAAGGCGATGCCGCCGCGTGGTTTATGCATGGAATGCCGTGCCGAGGATTACCAGGCCATCATTCTTTTGATGAGCGAGTAGACCCGGTTCATAACTCTATAACCTTTAGCCGTAATTGGATTAGCTGATGAACAAATTGATCGTGAGTCTGCTGTTGACCTTGGGCATCACTGGTGTTGCCCATGCTGCAGGTGACGCTACTGCTGGCCAGACAAAGGCCGCCGTATGTGGTGCCTGCCATGGACCGGACGGCAACAGCCCGGCACCCAACTTCCCAAAACTGGCGGGTCAGGGTGAGCGTTACCTGACCAAGCAGATGCACGACATCAAGGACGGCAAGCGCCAAGTCCTGGAAATGACCGGCATGCTGACCAACCTCAGCGATCAGGACCTGGCGGATATCGCGGCGTATTTCGCCAGCCAGACCGGCAGCGTGGGTGCTGCCGATAAAGCGTTGGTCGAGCGCGGCGAAGCACTCTTCCGTGGCGGCAACCTGGAAAAAGGCCTGCCTGCCTGTACCGGCTGCCACTCCCCGGATGGGTCGGGTAACGCGGCAGCAGGCTTCCCGCACCTGGGTGGCCAGCACGCCCAGTACATTGCCAAGCAATTGACCGATTTCCGCAAGGAAGAAGCCGGCCGTGCCAACGATGGCGATGCCATGACCATGCGCACCATCGCCCGCAAACTGAGCGATGAAGACATTGCAGCGGTAGCCAGCTACATCCAGGGCCTGCATAAGTAAGGCGCGGATGACCTGACGTTGCCCGTGCAACGTTAACGCTCGATTAATCCGTCGATGCAAGCATAAAAAGGGTGGCTGAGGCCGCCCTTTTTTGTGGCCGCTACCGTTACACTAACGAACTCATGCCCGTGTAGACCTGTCATAAAAAAGGTCGCGCGAGGCGACTTTATTTGTCCAGGAGTAAAGCATGCGTAATCTGATCCTCAGCGCCGCTCTCGTCACTGCCAGCCTGTTCGGCATCACCGCGCAAGCCGCCGACGTGCCGCTTGAAGCGGGTAAGACCTATGTTGAATTGGCCAGTCCGGTGGCCGTTTCGGTGCCGGGCAAGATCGAAGTCGTAGAGCTGTTCTGGTATGGCTGCCCGCATTGCTATTCCTTTGAGCCAACCATCAATCCATGGGCCGAGAAGCTGCCGTCGGATGTGAACTTCAAGCGTATCCCAGCCATGTTCGGCGGCCCTTGGGATGCCCACGGCCAGATGTTCCTGACCCTGGAAGCCATGGGTGTGGAGCACAAGGTCCACAATGCCGTGTTCGAAGCTATCCAGAAGGATCGCAAGCCGCTCACCAAGCCTGATCAAATGGCCGACTTCCTCGCCACCCAGGGCGTGGACAAGGACAAGTTCCTCGCCACGTTCAACTCCTTCGCTATCCAGGGCCAGATCAAGCAGGCCAAGGAACTCGCGCAGAAATACGGCGTGCAAGGTGTTCCAACCCTGATCGTCAACGGCAAATACCGCTTCGACCTGGGCTCCACCGGCGGTCCTGCACAGACTCTCAACGTTGCCGACCAGTTGATCGCCAAAGAGCGCGCAGCCAAGTAAGGGGCTCGCCATGCGTCGCTGGGGTACAGAACGAGTCGTTGGCCTGCGTGATCCGCAGGTCAACGAACACCATCTCGCGTCCACCGGCCTGCCGGCGGACAGCCGGCTGCGCTTGCTGAGCTTCAATATCCAGGTCGGCATCAGTACCGAAAAGTACCGTCACTACCTGACCCGTGGCTGGCAGCATTTGCTGCCCCACACGGGGCGGGCCGGCAATCTGCAAAAGATTGGCGACCTGCTGGGCGACTTCGACCTGGTGGCCCTGCAGGAGGCCGATGGTGGCAGCCTGCGTTCGGGCTACATCAATCAGGTCGAGCATCTGGCCCAGCTTGGTGCATTCCCCTATTGGTACCAGCAACTCAATCGCAACCTCGGCCGTTTGGGCCAGCACAGCAATGGTGTGCTCAGCCGCTTGAAACCGTGGGCGATTGAGGACCACCCCTTACCCGGCCCCAAAGGGCGTGGGGCAATTCTCGTGCGTTTTGGCGAAGGCCCCGAGGCGCTGGTGGTGGTCATGATGCACCTGGCGCTGGGGGCGCGTACCCGAACCATGCAGTTGGCCTACATCCGTGAGCTGATTGGCGGTTACAAACACCAGGTGCTGATGGGGGACATGAACACCCACGCCAGTGACCTGTTGGAGAATTCCCCGTTGCGCGACCTCGGGCTGCTGGCGCCGCAGGTCGAAGCCACTTTCCCCAGCTGGCGCCCGCAACGCTGTCTTGACCACATCCTGTTAAGCCCGACCCTGACCCTGGAAAGCGTGCAGGTGCTGGCCCAACCCATTTCCGATCACCTGCCGGTCGCGGTAGAGATTCGTCTGCCGGGTTCGCTCACGGCTGATGCATTACCCGCGTTGAGCCCTGGCCCTCGCGGATCCCTTGCATGAGCGACGAAGCCCAGCGCTGGAAAGAGAAATACCTGTTAAGCATCGAGCAGCAAGAAAAGCTCGAGCGCCGTTGGGCTGCGCGCCTCGACTTGCTGCGCCGTGGGCTGGTGCGCAGCACGCTGGCAGCCGAAGGCACGGATCGGGCTGTCGACCAGTGTATGAAAGAGATGCGCGATGTGGTGCGCAGCGATGATATGGACGCCGCGCTCGCCGCTCTGTTGCCGCGCCTGGAAAAGGCCGTGCTGGATTCCGAGCAGCGCCGTGAAACGCGGGTTGATCAGATCAGTACGGCGCTGACCGCGCTGGTAACGCAATTGCAGGCGCTGCCCTTGCCGCGGGAAGTCAGTCGCCCGCTGAAGAATTTCGCCAAGCAGTTGGACAGCCGCGTCGGCCAGGCGCGCGAGATTCCCCTGCTGCTCAGTGAGTTGAGCGGGCTTCAAGGGCAGGCCCTGAGCAATCTTGAGTCGGATGACGAACCTGCTCGCCCAGGCCTGTTGCAGCGCCTGTTTGGTGGCAAGGAGACAGGTACAGAGGTTGAGCCGGTTGAGTCCGCTGTTTCCCCGGCCGCCCGGCCAAACCCTGCGGTAGAAGCCAGCCCGGCCGCCCAGGTGGTTGAGGATGCTCCGGAACTGGCACAGGCGCTGCGTGCCTTTGCGCCACCAGCCCAGGCACCGCAGCGCCCGGTGCCGGAGGTCACGCCTGTAGCGATGACTGTTGCGCCCGGGATCGATATCGAAGAGCGCGTGGCAACAGCGCCGCAGGCTGCCGCGGCCCGGTTGTTGCCCGTTGAGAGGCCTGCCGTGGTCGTCGAAACACTGGAGCAGCGCCAACCTGTCGAAGTCATTCTTGCCCCGCAGCCTGACCCTGCCCCTGCAGTGGCAGCAGCGCCGCAGGCCGAGCCAGAGGCGCCGCAGCCGACGGCGATCGGCAGCCTGTCGCTACCGCCGGTGCTGGATGATGAATCGGTAGACATTGATCCTGACGCGATGGATGCCGAGGTGCTGTACGCCCTGCCCGACTCGCCTGAGCCATCCTACAGTTCTGTCGCCAAACATATCGAAGACACCCTGCTCGGCCTGTTGGGCGACCTCGACCTGCCCGAGCATCATCGACCCCAGGCCGAAGCCATGCGCGAACGCTTGGCTCACGGGTTGAACTGGTACGAACTGCTGCCGATCCTCGATGACCTTGCGGTATTGATGCTGGCCATTACCGATAGCGGCCAGCATGAGTTCGAAGCCTACCTCAAGCGCCTCAACGAACGGCTGGAAACCTTCCAGAGCAATCTGCAAGCGGCCAGTGACGGGCACGCCGACAGCCGCAGCGCCGCGCGCGAGATGGATACGCAGATCCGTGAGCAGATGGACGGCTTGCAAAGCAGCGTCCAGGACGCGGCTGATCTCGATGACCTCAAGCAAGTGCTGGAGAGTCATCTTGAGGGACTGTTGGGCGCCATGGATGAGCATCAAAAGCAGCGTGACCAGCGCGAACATGAAGTGGCCGCACGGCTGCAGGGGTTGGCCGAGCGGGTGGCGAGCATGGAGCAGGAGGCCCAGGGTTATCGTGATCACCTCGAGGTCCAGCGCCAGAAAGCGCTGATCGACCCGCTCACCGGCTTGGCCAATCGGGCAGCCTGGAGCGAACGCCTGGAGTACGAGGTCAATACCTGGCATCAACAGGGCAACAGTCTGTCACTGGCGATGCTGGACCTTGACCACTTCAAGCGCATTAACGACAGCTACGGCCATCTGGCGGGCGACAAGGTGCTGAAGATCATCGCCAATGTGTTGAGCAAACGCCTGCGGCCGACGGATTTCATCGCGCGGTTTGGCGGAGAGGAGTTTGTCTTGCTGATGCCGGATTCGGCGCTGGGCGATGCGCTGGAACTCGGAGAACGCCTGCGGGCAGCAATTGAGGCGTGCCCGTTTCACTTCAAGGGCGAGCGGGTGACCATCACCATGTCCATCGGTATGGCGCAGTTCCAGCCCGGCGAGCGCAGCGACCTGGCACTCAAGCGCGCGGACGAGGCGTTGTATCGGGCCAAGGCGGCGGGACGCAATCAGGTGCAGGCGGCCTGAAAAGTTGTTCCATTTTGTAAGCCAGCCGCTGATCGGCAAACGGTACGTTACACTGTTGCATTATTGTCTTTAGCGTACTGCCTGTTGCCATGAAATTTCTAGTTGCTGCTCTGCTGTTCCTTACGCTCGCCGGCTGTGCGAGTGGCCCGCGCCTGGATACCAGCCACCCGTCGGTGAATTTCGATAACCGTATCCAGTTCGTCGTCCTGCACTACACCGCTACCAGCCTTCAAGGTTCGCTGGCGCTATTGACCAAAGGCCAAGTCAGCAGCCACTACCTGATTGGCGACGATGCCCGTGCGACCATCTATAAGCTGGTGGATGAAGAAAAGCGTTCCTGGCACGCCGGGGAAAGTGAGTGGATGGGGCGTACCTGGCTCAACTCCAGCTCCATT
Source organism: Pseudomonas hygromyciniae (assembly GCF_016925675.1). Lineage (NCBI taxonomy): Bacteria > Pseudomonadati > Pseudomonadota > Gammaproteobacteria > Pseudomonadales > Pseudomonadaceae > Pseudomonas > Pseudomonas hygromyciniae. Next base: position 86,970 of record NZ_CP070506.1, read on the forward strand.
GGTATCGAGATCGTCAACCCGGGCTACCGCGATACACCTACCGGGCGGGTCTGGTACCCGTACTCCGAAGCGCAGGTTCAGTCCCTGGTGACCTTGCTCAAGGACATTAGCCAACGTAACCGGATCAACCCCAAGTTCATTATCGGTCATAGCGATATCGCTCCCGGTCGCAAACTCGATCCAGGCCCCTTGTTCCCGTGGAAGCGCCTGGCGGATGAAGGCTTGGGGATCTGGCCCGAGGCCCAGGCGGTTGCGCGGTATCAGGTCGAGTACGCCAGGCAGTTGCCAAGCATTACCTGGTTCCAGGAAGAGTTGGCACGCTTGGGGTATTCCACGCCGCAGACCGGCGAGCTGGATGTGGTGACGCGGCGTGTGCTGGCCGCGTTCCAGATGCGCTTCCGGCCGGCTCTGTACGACGGCACGCCGGATGCGCAAAGCGCAGCGATCCTGCGGGTGTTGAATCACCGCTAAGCGCAGACCCCCTGTGGGAGCGGGCTTGCTCGCGAATGCGGTGTATCAGTCAACATATCCATCACTGATCCACCGTATTCGCGAGCAAGCCCGCTCCCACATTTGATCTTCGCTGCTTTGGGCATTGCGTTCGCTTAACTGAACGGCATTAGGACAAGCCCGCTTGCCACGACAGTCTCTTAGTTACAGCGGCAACGCCATATAGAACTGCGTACCCTGCCCTGGCCGGGAATAAACCCCCATGCGGCCACCGTGCAACTGCACGATCTCCTTGCACAGCGCCAGCCCCAGGCCGGCGCCGCCTTTCTTGCGACCTACCTGGACAAAAGGCTCGAAAATCCTGCCCTGCTGGCCGTAGGCGATGCCTTCGCCATTGTCCTCGACGCTGATGATCAGCCGTTCGCCATGGCGCCGCGCCTGCAGGCGAATCTGCCCGCCTTCGCTGGTATGGCGCAGAGCATTGCCGAGCAGGTTGTCCAGGACCCGCTCCAATTGCGCTTGGTCGGCATGCAACCTGGGCAGTTGCGCTTGCGCTTCTACCAGCAGGTCGATGTTTTGTGCATTCGCCAGTTCGGCAAAACGCGTACGGGCATGTTCAAGCAGATCATTGATGTCGCAAGGCGCCAGGGTGAGTTTTTGCAGGCCGTTCTGATAGCGGGAAAAGTTGAGCAGGTCGTTGATCAACTGCATCAGGCGCTGCATTTCTTCGTTGACCGTATTCAACAGGTCGGCTTCGCGAGACTCAGGAGGGAATTTCGCCCGTTCCTGGAACAGGCCGAACGCCATGTGCATGCCGGTGACTGGCGTACGCAATTCATGGGAGGCGCGCAGTACAAATTCGCTGCGCACCCGTTCGAAGGCCCGTTGCTCGGTAACGTCGTGCAGCACCATCACGGCGCCGAGAATATGCCCTTGGTGGTGGCTGACGGGCGTCATGCTGTAGGTCAACAGGCGCGATTCGCCCTCGACTTCCACTTCCAGGTCGTCAGGTGCGCGTTCCAGGTTGCCGCCACGCAGCACCAGATGCAGTTGCTCATCCAGTTCGGGGCGTTGCAACGCATCACCCAGGCCCTGCCCCAGGCGGCTCTCGTCCCAGCCCAACTGGCGCTGAGCGACCGGGTTGAGGTGTTCCAGGTGCCCTTGGCGGTCGATCATCAGCAAACCGTCGTCGATGCTGTCGAGTACGGCCTGCAAGCGTTGCTGGCCGGCGAGCAATTCGTCGACATTGGTTGCCTGATGCTGACGCAGGGCTTCGGCCATGATGCCAAAGCGTCGGGTCAGCTGGTTCATTTCGGCCGCCGAAGAAATCGGCAAGGTGACATCAAAATTCCCCTGGCCAATTTTATCGGCCGCCTTGGCCAGGGCTTCGATGGGCCCGCCAAAGCGCCGGGCAATGCCATGGGCGGTGATGAAGCCGATGATCAGTATCGCCAGGCCCACCAGCCCGAGCAGCCCGGCAATCCACAGGGCGCGTTCGCGAGACTGGCTTTCGGTGTCGCTGATGTTTTCCAGTGCTCTTTTATGTTCGCTGATCAGCCCATTGCGCAAGACGTTGAAGCTGGTGGTGAGTTTTTCGTTGTTGCGCAGGGACGGCGGCGTACTTTCGTTTTCTTCGAACGCCTCAAGGAACGTCAAGTAATCGGCCTTGGCTTGAGAGAAGCCGCCGACCCTGGAAACACTCATTTCGTGGGCGACGCCCTCGTCCAACAGCTTGAAGTACTGTTGCTTGGCCTTGTTCAGCGCCACGGGCTCAGGGGTGTCGTTGAGCATCAGAATCAGCTGGTCACCCAGGCTCTGGCGCAGCTTGAGCCCCAGGTCCAAGGTGATGAAGTTGCTGCGGATCAAGGACTCCTGGGTCTTGGCCATTTGCATGACACTCACCAGCCCCAGCAGCAACCCGAGCAGCGCCACGGTGATCAGCGCAGAAATGCTCAGGAACAGCCGCGTGCGCAGTTTCATCGCCAGCTTCATAAGGTACAGCTCACAGGTTGTATTGCTTGCGTTTGCGATACAGCGTCGACGCATCGATGCCCAGGGTTTTGGCCGCCTGGTCCAGGGTGTCGCTGGTGGCCAGAACGGCGCCGATATGGGCCTTTTCCAGTTCATCCAGGCTCAACGCCGCACCGATGCGTGGTGAATTATTGGTCGGCTGCTCGGCCATTCCCAGATGGCTGATTTCGACCTTCTCTTGGGCACAGATGATGCTCGCCCGTTCCACGACGTTGCGCAGTTCGCGGATATTGCCCGGCCAACGGTAGTTCAGCAGGGCTTCACGGGCCTCATCGCTAAAGCCGCGAGCCGGCCGCGCATACTCTTTGACGAAGCGCGCGAGGAAGCGGTCGGCGAGGGCGAGGATATCTTCGCTGCGTTCGCGCAGGGGCGGCAGGTGCAAGGTGATGACGTTGAGGCGATACAGCAAGTCTTCGCGAAAACGCCCGTCGCGCACCATGTCTTCCAGGTTCAGGTTGGTCGCCGCCAGGATGCGTACATCGGCGCGTCGGGTGACTGGGTCGCCGACCCGTTCATATTCCTTGTCCTGGATAAAACGCAGCAACTTGGGTTGCAACGTCAGGGGAAAGTCGCCGATCTCGTCGAGAAACAGGGTGCCGCCATCGGCTTGGTTGACCCGGCCCAAGGTGCTTTCGCTGGCGCCGGTAAAGGCGCCGCGGCTGTGGCCGAACAGTTCGCTTTCCATCAGTTCGGCAGTCAGGGACGGGCAGTTGATAGTGACGCAGGACTTCTTCGCTCTTTTGCTCCAGCCATGAATAGCCCGGGCCAGTTCACCTTTACCAGTGCCGGACTCGCCGAGGATCAGGATATTGGCGTCGGTGCCGGCCACTTGGCGGGCGGTCTCCAGCACCACCATCATCGACGGGCTATGGGAGTCGAGGCCATCCTTGGGTTGGCGCACTTCGCCTTCCAGCGCTTCCAGGCGCGCCGACAGTTGACGTACCTCCAGTTGCTTGGCGGTGGCCAGGCGTAATTGGTCCGGGCTGCAAGGCTTGACCAGGTAATCGGCCGCGCCTGCCTGGATCGCATCCACGGCCGTATCGACGGCCGAATGCGCGGTGACGATCACCACACGCATCCAGGGAGCCTGGATACGCATCTGCGCCAATACATCCAGGCCATTGTCTTCGCCCAGGCGCAGGTCCAGGAAGCACAGGTCGAACACCTGGCGTTGCAACAGTGCATCGGCCTGGGCCGCGCTGTTGGCGGTGGCCACGGTATAGCCTTCATCTTCCAGGCAGTAACGGAAGGTGCGGAGGATTGCAGACTCGTCGTCCACTAAAAGAATGCGGCCTTGAAGTTCCTTGGCTGATTCCATCTGTCCCGCGCTCCTTAAAATAAGAATGATTGATCTTGGTTAGTCCCGGAATAATCGGGCAAGTTGCATGGTTTATTCTGATTGATTAAAAGCCCTATCGCGCAGCTATCTGAGACCCTTCCTACTTATATGCCTAGGCAGCGCGTTTTGACCCTTCTTGACCCTTCGGCAGTCCTACAGCTCGCTCCGATCCCTCGATCCGACCAATGACCATCGTGCATTTCGCACGGTGAGGATAGGCGCATCGTGCAGGATGCTGCTGGGAAGAAACTGGGGGATATTCTAAGTAGCTGATTTTATTGATTTTTATCTGATTAAAAAACTGGCATGCACTCTGCAATACCTCTCCTACAAGCGTGATAACGAACAAAACACCCTGCGGGAGATATTCAGGATGACTCGCCAAAGCCTCAAGCCATTGCGTGTATCGCCACTGCGCCTTCAACAGGGTCTGTTCGCCAGCCTCGCCTTGATGGTGACGTTGATCGGTGGTCAGCAATTGCAGCATTGGCAGGAGAGCCAGCAGTCCGCCCCGCAGTTCGAACGCGCACCCATGACGCAGACCCATTTCCGTGCCGTTGGCAGCAGCAGCGCTGACGTCACAGCCCCACGCATGATGGCGGTTGAGCAGGACATTGCCCTGTATGACGAACCGGTCCAGGAACGTTGGGTGTTCTAGGCACGAACCTGCCGCCCCGTTGGGTGCGACAGGATGGCTACACAGCAGTCACTTCTATAGACGCGAAAGGAGAATCACCATGTTGAGTTGGGCAATCACATTCCTGATCATTGCCATTGTGGCTGCAGTCCTGGGCTTCGGTGGTATCGCGGGCACCGCTACGGGTATCGCCAAGATTCTCTTTGTCGTTTTCCTGGTGATGTTCATCGCTTCCTTCTTCTTTGGCCGTCGCGGTCGAGGCTGAACATGGCCAACTTGTCTTTCAAAACCCTTGCTGCCGCCCTGCTGTTGGGCGGCAGTAGCCTGGCCATGGCTGCCAATGACGGCCAGGCGCGGGCCAGTGAACTGCTCAGTTCCGACCCGCAGTATCGCGAAACCTGGCAGGGCGTGGTCAAGAAGGAAGAGCGTCTGCCTGAATGGGTGATCAACCTGTCGGGCACGTCTGAGCAAATGAACGCAGTCACGGAAGACGGTGACGGGTATTTGGTAGGGCCGCTGTGTGAAACGGCCGACACCTGCCTTAATAAACGTCTTATCGTTGCGTTCAGCATGGATAAGGACGATGCCTACGCGATGCTGGTCGAAGTTCCAGCCGGGCTTCCGGCGGACAAGTCGCCAACACGGCATGCGGACTATCGCTTCATCGGTAAGCCCGATGAAGGCATGCAGAAGTTGCTGATGGAGCAACTGAAGAAAGATCCGAATTGGTACTAGGCCCGTCTGCGGGCCTCGCCAACATGGAACCAGGCCAACTGCCTGTTTCCGTTTGCACCGCCGCCTGATGACGGTGCATGACCAGGGGGCTGGGTTGCTCTGATCAAGGTGGATCGGCGCGACCTACGGGTACAGGGAGTGCCTGCGCAAGGGCCGGGTCAGGAGAAAAGCTGCGACGCAAGTCCGCAGGCAGTTATGGCCTGACGGACTTGCGGCGGGCTTGATAGTGCTCACTAGGCGCTTATGCCGCCCATAGCTGAAAAATTCCCTTCTGCTTCACCACAACCGTTTCGCGGTGTTACATCGCGACCATCTATCGAGAAAGTTTGCCCTCGGCCAGACGCGTTTTTCGATGGTATGCGTAGGAATTTTCACGAGTTTTTTCCGCGCGACAAAAAAGCCTAACGTCCCCAGGCGAGCCTGAAATTGCCGGTTAACGGCATGTATGCCTGACAAAATGTCGCATTCGAACTGACCAAACAGACAGTTTTATTTGCAAAAACTCATGCCGATTCGGCATGGGGTAGGCGTTTACGGCATTAGACTATGCCCCCCCGCATGGGAATAGTTGCGCCTTTTTTCGCTTGCCAGTAAGCCATATCGGCCATCTGCGGTGACCTTCTACGGAGGCTGATGCTCACACTTTTTCGCTCCCGGGCGTTCCAGCTGGCGCATCTGCCTGAGTCCACTTGAAACAAGGGTAATGACATGAAGAAGGCAAAACTAAGCCTCGCCTGGCAGATCCTCATCGGTCTGGTGCTAGGGATTGCAATCGGTGCTGTACTCAACCACTTCAGCGCCGAAAAAGCCTGGTGGATCAGCAACGTGTTGCAGCCGGCGGGCGATATCTTTATCCGCCTGATCAAGATGATCGTGATCCCGATCGTGATTTCGTCGCTGATTGTCGGAATCGCCGGTGTAGGGGACGCGAAAAAGCTCGGTCGGATCGGCGTGAAGACCATCGTTTACTTCGAAGTGGTCACTACCATTGCGATTGTGGTTGGCCTGCTGTTGGCTAACCTGTTCCACCCGGGTGCCGGCATCGACATGAGCACCCTGGGTACGGTGGACATCTCCAAGTACCAGGCGACCGCCGCCGAGGTGCAGCATGAGCATGCGTTCATCGAGACCATCCTCAACCTGATCCCATCGAACATCTTTGCCGCCGTGGCCCGTGGCGAGATGCTGCCGATCATCTTCTTCTCCGTGCTGTTCGGCCTGGGCTTGTCGAGCCTCAAGCCAGACCTGCGCGAACCCCTGGTCACCATGTTCCAGGGCGTGTCCGAGAGCATGTTCAAAGTCACCCACATGATCATGAAATACGCCCCTATCGGTGTATTTGCCCTGATCGCCGTGACCGTTGCCAACTTCGGCTTCGCCTCGCTGCTGCCTCTGGCCAAGCTGGTGATCCTGGTCTACGTCGCCATCCTGTTCTTTGCCTTCGTGATTCTTGGCCTGATCGCCCGCCTGTTCGGCTTCTCGGTGATCAAGCTGATGCGCATCTTCAAGGATGAGCTGGTACTGGCCTACTCCACCGCCAGCTCTGAGACCGTGCTGCCACGCGTGATCGAGAAGATGGAAGCCTACGGTGCGCCGAAAGCCATCTGCAGCTTCGTGGTGCCGACCGGCTACTCGTTCAACCTCGACGGTTCGACCCTGTACCAGAGCATCGCAGCGATCTTTATTGCCCAGCTGTATGGCATCGACCTGTCGGTTGGCCAGCAACTGATGCTGGTACTGACCCTGATGGTCACCTCCAAAGGTATCGCCGGTGTACCGGGCGTGTCCTTCGTGGTACTGCTGGCGACCCTGGGCAGCGTGGGCATCCCATTGGAAGGCCTGGCGTTCATCGCCGGTGTCGACCGCATCATGGACATGGCGCGTACCGCCCTGAACGTGATCGGCAATGCCCTGGCCGTGCTGGTCATCTCGCGCTGGGAAGGCATGTACGACGATGCCAAGGGCGAGCGCTACTGGAACTCCCTGCCACACTGGCGGACCAAGACCGCGCTGCCGGCTGGCGAGACCAGCCAGGGCTGATCCCTGCTTGAATCGCACAAACCCCGGTTAATCCGGGGTTTGTCGTTTCTGCCAGCCCCGCTATCATTCGCCACATATTTAAAGGGGTGTGACTGATGCTCAATGGCCTGTGGCTTGGCTTCTTTGTCGTGGCAATGGTATCGGCGCTGGTGCAATGGCTGGTGGGCGGTAACGCCGGGATCTTTGCGGCGATGGTGGAGAGTATCTTCGCCATGGCCAAGCTGTCGGTGGAGGTGATGGTACTGCTGTTCGGTACCCTGACATTGTGGCTGGGCTTCCTGCGCATCGCCGAAAAGGCGGGGATCGTCGAGTGGCTGGCCAAGGCCCTGGGCCCGCTGTTCCTGCGGTTGATGCCGGAAGTGCCGGCCGGTCACCCGGCCATCGGTTTGATCACCCTCAACTTTGCCGCCAACGGCCTGGGCCTGGATAACGCGGCGACGCCGATCGGCCTCAAGGCCATGAAGGCGCTGCAAGAGCTCAACCCGATCCCCAACACCGCGACCAACGCGCAGATCCTGTTCCTGGTGCTTAACGCGTCCTCTCTGACCCTGCTGCCGGTGACGATTTTCATGTACCGCGCCCAGCAAGGCGCGCCGGACCCGACCCTGGTGTTCCTGCCAATCCTGCTGGCCACCAGCGCCTCGACCCTGGTGGGCCTGCTGTCGGTGGCGCTGATGCAGCGCCTGCGCCTGTGGGACCCGGTGGTGCTGGCGTACTTGATCCCCGGCGCGTTGGTGCTGGGCGGCTTCATGGCCTTGCTGGCGACAATGTCGGCCACGGCCCTGGCGGGCTTGTCCTCGATCCTCGGCAACCTCACGCTGTTTGGCCTGATCATGCTGTTCTTGCTGATCGGCGCGTTGCGCAAGGTCAAGGTCTACGAGGCGTTTGTCGAAGGCGCCAAAGAGGGCTTCGACGTCGCCAAGAACCTGCTGCCGTATCTGGTGGCGATGTTGTGTGCGGTCGGCGTGCTGCGCGCTTCTGGAGCACTGGAGTTTGGCCTGGAAGGCATTCGCCATCTGGTGGCCTGGACCGGCCTGGACACGCGCTTTGTCGACGCCTTGCCCACGGCAATGGTCAAGCCGTTCTCCGGCAGTGCGGCGCGGGCGATGTTGATCGAGACCATGCAGACCCAAGGCGTAGATAGCTTCCCGGCGCTGGTGGCGGCGACGATCCAGGGCAGTACCGAGACCACCTTCTATGTGCTGGCGGTGTACTTTGGCTCAGTAGGCATCCAGCGTGCACGGCATGCGGTGGGGTGTGCGCTGCTGGCGGAGTTTGCTGGCGTGGTGGCGGCGATTGCCGTTTGCTACTGGTTCTTTGGCTAAGCTTCAGACCGCTATCGCAGGCAAGCCAGCTCCCACATTTTGATTTGTGAACACAGTCAAATGTGGGCGCTGGCTTGCCTGCGATGAGGCCCTCAGCGTTTAGGTGCTGTATTGCCCTGCGCCACCACCCAATCCACCACCTGCTTGTTCAACTGATCCCCCGCCAACCCAAACCCGGCCACCACCGCCGGCACTTGGGTATCACTCACCGGCTGGCGCACTTCAAAGCGCTTGGCAGCCACGATCCGTTGGTCACTGCCGCGCACTAATCGCGCATCCAGCCGGATCACCACCTCCACCGCACTGCCCTGGTACTCGCTCTGGAAGGCCTGCAACTGCCCGCCCAGCTCCAGGTCCGCCTGTAGATTGGTGTCATCGGTGCTCAACAAGGCCACCCGGCCATCGCGCTGGAAGCCGTCCAGCAGACGGTTGCGCAACAGTACCGGGGCTGGATCGCTCCAGCGTGACTGGGCATAGCTGCTGATCAAATCGCCCTGAGGCACCACGGCAATGCGCGGGCTGTCGAGGAATTCGCTGGCTTGCGGTTTGGCCAGGCGCAACGACCAGGCAACCGGGTTGCCATGGGCCGTTACTTGGGCTGTTGGCAGGCGATAGACGTTGGATGGGTCGGCCTTGGGCAGGATCGAACAGGCACTGACCAGCGCCAGGGCCACCGGAACGATCATTTTATAAGCACGCTTCATGGCGTGAACTCCTTGTTCTTGTCACTGCCCAGCAGGTACCCGCTGGGGTTGGCTTCCAGGCGGCGGGAGATGGCGCGCAAGGAGCCGAGGGTGTCGCGCAGCTCGCGCACGGCAGGCGCCAGTTCGTTGAGGCCTTGCATGCCGCTGTTCAGGGAATCCTTGTTGTCGCTCAACAAGCTGTTGATGGTCGCAGTGCTTTGTTCCAGGGAGCGCATGGCCCCTTCGGCGCTGCCGAACATCTGCTTGCCCTGGTCGTTGAGCAGGCCATTGGCGTTGCGCATCAACGCGGTGGTCTGTTCCAGCGTGGCGCCGGCCTGTTTGCTGACCTGGGCCAACTGCTGCATCACCATCTTGATATCGCCGCGCTGCTCGGCGATGGCCCCGGTGGTTTGCTCCAGGTGCGCCAGGGTGCCGCTCAGGCGATCGACGTTCGCAGGCGAGAACATGCGGTTGGCGTTGTGCAGCAGCAGGTTGATGCTGGTCATCAGGTCATTGCTGTTGTTCAACAGCCGGGCAATGGGCGATGGCGAGGCGGTGATCTGCGGCAGGTTGCCGTTCTTGCCCTTGAGCTCGGGGCTCTGTGGGGTGCCGCCGCTGAGCTGGATGATCGACGTCCCGGTGATGCCGGTCAGCGCCAGCTTGGCCTGGGTGTCTTCCTTGATCGGCGTCTGGCCGGCCAGGCGGATACGGGCCAGTACGCGGCGCGGGTCCTTGGGGTCCAGGCGCAGGCTGGTGACGTCACCGACCTTGATCCCGCTGTACTGCACCGCGCTGCCCTGGGACAGGCCGCTGACCGCTTCGTTGAAGATCACTTCGTAATCCTGGAACGCGCTGTCGACGCTGGATTTGGCCAGCCACAGGCCGAACAGCATGGCGCCGACCACGACTATCACGCTGAACAGACCGATCATCACATGATGGGCTCGGGTTTCCATGTCATACCTCGTTGAGCTGTTGAGCGGCATCCAATGCCGCGCGGCCCCGGGGGCCATGAAAGTATTCGTGAATCCAGGCGTCATCGGTTTGCGAGACAACATCGATGGCATCGGCCACCAGCACCTTTTTCTGCGCCAGCACCGCCACGCGATCGGTGATGGTGTAGAGCGTGTCGAGGTCGTGGGTGATCAGCAGCACGCTCAGGCCCAAGGCATCACGCAGGGTCAGGATCAGTTGGTCGAATGCCGCCGCGCCGATAGGGTCGAGGCCAGCGGTCGGTTCGTCGAGAAACAAAATATCCGGGTCGAGGGCCAGGGCACGGGCCAGGGCCGCACGTTTGATCATCCCGCCGGACAGCGAAGACGGGTATTTGTCGGCCGCCGACAACGGCAGCCCGGCCAGCGCAAGCTTTACCGCCGCCAGATGCTCGGCATCGGCGCGGCTCAGGCCGGCGTGTTCGATCAGTGGCAGGGCGACGTTTTCTGTGACCGTCAGTGAGGAAAACAGCGCGCCTTTCTGGAACAGCACGCCGAAACGCCGTTCCACCAGGGAGCGTTCGTGTTCTGACAGGTTCGACAGGTTCTGCCCGAATACCCGAACTTGGCCTTCGCTGGGCTGACGCAGGCCGATGATGCTGCGCAGCAGCACCGACTTGCCGCTGCCCGAGCCGCCAACCACGGCGAGAATCTCGCCCTTGTACAGATCCAGGTCGAGGTTTTCATGCACGCTCTGCGGGCCAAAGCGGTTGCACAGGCCACGGACTTCGATCACCGCCTCGCCGGGCGCTCGCTGTAAACGGCTCACCAGCCCATCTCCATAAAGAACAGTGCGGCTACCGCGTCGAGCACGATCACCACGAAAATCGATTGCACCACTGCGGAGGTGGTGTGGGCGCCGACCGATTCGGCGCTGCCGCTGACCTTGAAGCCTTCCAGGCAGCCAATGGCCGCGATCAGGAAGGCGAAGAACGGCGCTTTGACCAGGCCCACCAGCAGATGCTGGACGCCAATGTCCGATTGCAGCAGCGAGAGGAACATCGCCGGTGAGATATCCAGGGCCACGGCGCACACCACGCCGCCGCCGATAATCCCCGAAATCATGGCGAGAAAGGTCAGCATCGGCAGCGCCACCAGCAGCGCGAGGACGCGCGGCAGCACCAGCAACTCCATGGGGTCCAGGCCCATGGTGCGGATGGCGTCGATTTCTTCGTTGGCCTTCATTGAGCCGATTTGTGCGGTGAAGGCACTGGCGGTACGGCCGGCCATCAGGATCGCGGTGAGTAGGACGCCGAACTCCCGCAGGAAGGAAAACGCCACCAGATCCACGGTGAAAATGCTCGCGCCGAAACTTTCCAGCACCGTGGCGCCGAGAAACGCGACCACCGCGCCCACCAGAAAGGTCAGCAAGGCGACGATGGGCGCGGCATCGAGCCCGGTCTGTTCGATATGCGCCACCATCGGCGTCAGGCGCCAGCGCTTGGGCCGGAATACGCCGCGAGCGAAGGTCTCGAGAATCAGGCCGATAAAGCCCAGCAGCGTCATGGCGTCCTGCCAGACGACATCCACCGCGCGGCCGATGCGTGCCAAAAGCTGGATGCCGGCGTTTTGCTGCGGCTCTTTGACCGGCACACAAAAATCATTCAGGGAGCGGTAGACGGTCTTGAGCAGTGCGCGGTCGGCGGCGGGCAAAGTGCAGTCAGTTTGTTCGGCCGAATGTTCAATGCGCTCCGGGCCCAGCAGCTCTACCAGCAACGAGGCGCCGGCAGTGTCCAGTGCGCCCAGGCCGTTGAGGTCGACGTGGGCGCTGGCGTCGTACTGGCCGTCGAGGCTTGCCGAGAGTTTTTTCAGGGCGCTGTAGTGGGCCAGCGTCCAGTCCCCGGTGACCTTCAATCGGGGCGGTTGGGTGGACGTGTCCAGGTGGGCATTGCCTGCCGCTGTGCTACTGGTCATAAGCTCCGAGCTTGTTTGGCTATTCCACAATTGCTATGTAATAGCACGATCCGTCCTACTTTGGCGTGTCCGTTTGTGCGGCGTCAGTGACTTTAAAGCGCAACACGCCGATCACCTGGCCGTCTTCGGTCAGCACCCGCACTTGCCAGCGGCCCACGGCATTCGCCGGGAAGTTCTGCTTGTGGGTCCAGGCCCGGTAGCCTTCCTTGCGTCCGCCATGGATATCCAGGGCGATGCGGTCGACCTCTTTGCCGTTGAACTGCCACACATGGTAGATGCGCTCGTCCAGCCCGCGCGGTGCGTTGATTGCGGTGTAGGCGTACAGGCCGCTGCTGCGCAGTTGGTTGGCGCTGACTTCTTTGAGGTCATCGCCGGGGGTGCGGTCCTGCAATTGGGTGCTGATTGCCACTTCGGTCATCCACAGGGTGGCCGGCGGCACCCAGCTGCGCAGGAACCAACCCGCGCAGCCAATCGCCGCCGTCACGCCCAGCAGCATCAGCCAACCCTTGACGCTGCGCAGCGGCAGGCTCACGGCCAGGCTGGGGATCGACAAGGCCATCGCCACCCCCAGCGCGAGCTTGTAACTCTCGGCGGTGGTCAGGTGCAGGATGATCGGCAGCGCGGTGAGTAAGGCGGCAAATAGGGTCAGGGTGTGCAGTGCCAGAAACAGCGAGCGCTTGGGTGCCAGCCATTTGTAGTACAGCGGGTCGGTGATCGAAACCAGTGCGGCGGCGCCCAGCAAGCCGGTGAAGACTGCCTGGCTGCTGTTCCAGGTGGTGGTGACGAAAAAGAACGGCAGGACAAAAAACAGGCTTTCCTGGTGGATCATCTGTGTGGCGTAGCGCAGCAGCGGTTCGGGGATCTCCCGCTTGAAAACCTTGCTGAACAACTGGGTGAAGCTGTTTTCCAGCATCAGCCACAGCCAGCTCACCAGCATGATGATCGCGATCCAACTGGCCATGCCTTGTTGGCGGTCCACCAGGATAAAACTGCCCACCCCCGAGATAAAACCGCCGAGTGCGATCACCCCTGGGTAGCGCTTCATCAGTTCGAGGACGCGCTGGATGAGATGGGTCAGGTTTGGCATTCGGCAGTTCGCAGTCTTTGTAGGAAAAAATCCCAGACAGAATAACGTCTTAGCCCGTTGATAGGCGTGTCATTGCACAATTGCTTTGCGATAACGGCGCAGCCCAATCAGCACAATGGTGATCAGCCCCAGCGCGCCTACGGCGATCCAACCCAGGGCGTCGTAACTGAGCAGCGGTTTTTCGATGCGCCAGTAGCTGGTTTGGTTGAGCAACTGGCGCATGGCCTGGTTGGCTTGTGCCAGGCTCACCGCCTTGATGCGCTTGGCCGGGTCGCTGAGGCGCCCGTCGGCGTAGTCGGCCAAGGCGCCCCAGTAGTAGTCGGCCAGCGCGCTATTGCCCTGCACGGCCCAGGCCTGGCGGTCGATGGCGGCTTGTTGCAGGCGGCTGAAGGTCGCCGGGTCGAGGCCCTCCTCAAGCAGCCTGGTCTTGAGGCTTTCGAGGACGTGTTCGGCCGCGGGCAGGTTATCGCGGTCGAGGTCGGCGTTGAGGCTCATGAAGCCCACGCCGCCCAGCACTTCGCGCTCGCTCCGTGGGCCGTAGGACAGGCCATGCTGCAGGCGCAACTGACGATACAACGCCCAATCGAGGTAGTCCTTGAGCAGGTCGTAGGTGGCATCGTGCTGCTCGTCCAGCATGGGCTCGGGGAACAACCAGTGCAGCTTGGCGCCATCGCCGACCCAGCCACGGATCAGGTCACGATGGATCGCTGCGGCGCCAAGGGTTTGTGGCAAGGCTCGGTGTTCGCTGGGATCTACCGGCTCGAGTTGGCCATAGGTGCGCTCCAGATAGGCCGGCAGCAGTTTGTCGAGGTCGCCGACGATGATCAGGGTCATGTTGTTGGGGGCGTACCAGGCCTGGCGCACGCTCTCCAGCTGGGCGTGGGTCAGGTGCTCGACTTCGGCGCGCTCGGCGCATTTGAGGCCCAGTTCCACCGCCAGTTGGTTGCTGGCGTTATGGCCCAGGTCCTGGCGATCCAGCAGGCGTTGCAGGTGTGAATAGTGACCGCCATCTTCGCGCTCAACCACCTGCTTGGCGGCGTTGATTGCTGCATCGCTCAGTTCGGTCCGGGTCAGGATCGCCTTCAGCAGGTCCAGCACCTTGCGCTGGTTGCGCGCCGGGGCCTCGATGACGAACGTGGTGTCGGCATTGCTGGTGTAGGCGTTCCACTCCCCGCCCAGAGCCTGCATCTGTTCTTCCAGCTCGCCTTCGCCGCCGCCATCGATGCCGCTGAACAGCAGGTGTTCCAGCAGGTGCGGCAGTTCTTTGTCTTCGCAACTGAAGTCATCCAGGCCTACGCCGACCACCAGGCGGATCGCCACGTGCCCGCGCTCGGTGCCCGGCTTGAGCAGCAATTGCAGGCCGTTGGGCAACATATAGCCTTCGACCTGCAAGCGATCAAAGGCAAAGGCGTGGGCCGAGCCTATGAGCAGGCAGGCGAATAACAGGCGACGCATAACGGGGTTCCTGGCGAGTAATAACGGCTGAAACTGGCTTTTTGTGGGAGCGGGCTTGCCCGCGATGGCGGAGTGTCAGTCAACTTTTTTATCAACTGACCCACCGCAATCGCGGGCAAGCCCGCTCCTACATTGGGTCGGCGGTATTTTTAACTGACTCCCCAGGCGTGTGGTCGTTCAGGGCGAATGGGTGATGTCGGCAATATTGTCCACCGCCAACGCACCGGTCTCGGAGGTTTCCAACACTACATAAGCACTGCTGCAAAACAACGAGTTCAAGCGTTTCATGTCGGCAATCAGCTCCAGGTGCAGGGAGCTGGTCTCGATGCTTTGCACGATCTTGCGTTGCAGGCGGCTGACATGGGCGTGGGCCAGGCGCCGCTCCTGGGCGCGGAAGCGGCGCTTCTCGCGCAGCAATTGGCGGGCGCTTTCCGGGTCGGCGCTGAGGAATACCGACAGGCCCAGGCGCAGGTTGGCGATCAACTGGCTATGCAGGCCAGCCAGTTCTTCGAGCCCTACTTCGGAAAACGAGCGACGCTGGGAGGTTTTCTGCTGCTGAACCTTACGCAACATACGCTCGATCAAATCGCCGGCCAGCTTCAGGTTGATCGACAGCTCGATGATCTCGGCCCAGCGCCGGCTGTCGTGTTCGCTGAGATCTTCACGGGGCATTTGCGCCAGGTACAGCTTGATCGCGCTGTAGAGCGCTTCAACATCGTCACTGAGGCTGCGCATTTCCTGGTTGATGGCGGTTTGTTTGCCGCGCAGCACTTCCAGCATGGCGGTCAGCATGTTGTCGATCAAGTCCCCCAGGCGCAGGGTTTCCCGCGCGGCGTTGGCCAGGGCCAGGCTCGGGGTGGTCAGCGCCGTCGGGTCGAGATGACGGGGCTTGGCCAGGCCGTTGGCCTCCGGGCGTTCCGGCAGCAGCCAGGCACACAGGCGCGCCATCGGGCCGATGGTGGGCAGCAGGATCAGGCAGCGGGTGACGTTGTAGAGCAGGTGAAAGGTGATGACCATGCCTTGGGCGCTGTAGTCCAGGGTGTCCATCCACAGCACCAGCGGGTCAAGGACGGGAATGATCAGCAGCAGGCCGATCAGCTTGTACAGCAGGCTGCCGAGGGCCACTTGGCGGCCGGCGGCGTTTTGCATGCTGGTACTGAGGAATGCCAGGACGCCGCTGCCGATATTGGCCCCGATCACCAGGCCGATGGCCACATGCAGGCCAATCACCCCGGCACCGGCTAGGGTCGCGGTCAGCAGTACGGCGGCCAGGCTGGAGTAGGAAATCATCGCAAACAGCGCGCCGACCAGGGCATCGAGCAGGATGTCACCGGTCAGCGAGGCGAACAGCACTTTGACGCCCTGGGCATGGGTAATCGGCCCGGCGGCTTCGACTATCAGTTGCAGGGCGAGAATGATCAGGCCCAGGCCGATACCGACCCGGCCCATCTGCCCGGCGCGCGTTTGTTTGCGCGACAGGAAGAAGATCACCCCGAGAAAGATCAGCAGCGGCGACAGCCACGACAGATCCAGGGTCAGCACCCGCGCCATCAGTGCGGTACCGACATCGGCGCCGAGCATGGTCGCCAGGGCGGGCGTCAGGCCCATCAGGCCCTGGCCGACAAACGAGGTCACCAGCATCGCCGTGGCGTTGCTGCTTTGCACCATGGCGGTGACCAGGATCCCGGCAATGAACGCCAGCCAGCGCCTGGCCATGTTCTGCCCGATGACCTGGCGCAGGTTGGAGCCGTAGACCCGCAGGATGCCGGTACGGACAATGTGCGTGCCCCAGATCAGCAGGGTCACGGCGGAAAGTAGATTGAGCAGGGTCAGCATGCTCGGCCCCCTGTATTGAGTCGTGCTCCAAGTGGAGCAAAAAGTGCCGCGTGCCGTTTTGTGTTGTGTACTTAAGCTGTAGTTGGCGAACGGCCTGTGCGCCAGCATCGCATAGCTAAAGTCGGCTTTGAAACAAAACTGTCATGAAATCAGCTTTTTGCGGGCGCCTGAAACGACTGTAGGAGCGAGCTTGCTCGCGAAGACCTCAAGGACAGCGCGTGAAATCAGGCAGCACGCGTTACCGTTGACGTTTTTCGCGAGCAAGCTCGCTCCTACAGGTATTGCCCGCGGGTTATTGGCCCGGAATGTCCTTGCGCAGTTTCACTGGATCCTGCTGTTTTTTCTTCTTCGCGATGGAGGTACGCATCTTGATGTTGACCGCTTCTACCGCCAGGGAGAATGCCATGGCGAAGTACACGTAGCCTTTTGGCACATGCACGCCGAAGGATTCGGCGATGAGCACCGTACCCACCACCAGCAGGAACGACAGCGCGAGCATTTTCAGCGACGGGTGCTTGTCGATGAATTCGCTGATGGTGCCGGCAGCCAGCATCATCACCAGTACCGCAACGACGATCGCGGCGACCATGACCGGTACGTGGGAAACCATGCCCACGGCGGTAATCACCGAGTCCAGGGAGAACACGATATCGATGATCGCGATCTGGATGATGGTGTAGATGAACTTGCCACCCTTGCCTGTCGGCTCGTCGTGGGTTTCGTCTTCACCTTCCAGGGCGTGGTACATCTCCTGGGAGCTTTTCCATAGCAGGAACAGGCCACCGAAGAACAGGATCAGGTCGCGACCGGAAATACCCTGGTCGAATACCACGAACAGGTCGGCGGTCAGTTGCATGACCCAGGTGATCGACAGCAGCAACAGGATCCGGGTGACCATGGCCAGGGCCAGGCCGAAGATCCGGGTGCGTGCCTGCATATGCTTGGGCATGCGGCTGACCAGGATCGAAATCATGATGATGTTATCGATACCCAGGACGATCTCGAGAGCCGTCAAGGTGAAGAAGGCAATCCAGATCTCCGGATTGGTCAGCCATTCCATATGTGTTCCTTTGCGCGAGTGTTAGACCGCGCCGGCAGGAGGGCCGGCGCAGTGGGTTGTTACGATTATAGAGTGCTGAACAGTGGGAATGTGCCCAGCAGCAATGCGGCGACCATTATGCACAGGCACACCAGCACTGCCCACTTCAGGGTGAAGCGCTGGTGATCGCCAAATTCGATACCGGCCAGGGCTACCAGCAGGTAAGTCGACGGCACCAGCGGGCTGAGCAGGTGAACCGGCTGGCCAACAATCGAGGCACGGCCCATTTCTGCGGCGGTGATGCCGTAGTGGCTGGCGGCTTCGGCCAGTACCGGCAGCACGCCGTAGTAGAACGCATCGTTGGACATGAAGAAGGTGAACGGCATGCTCACCAGCGCGGTGATTACCGCCAGGTACGGGCCAAGGGCTTCAGGGATGACTGCCAGCAGGCTCTTGGACATGGCGTCGACCATGCCGGTGCCCGACAGAATGCCGGTGAAGATGCCGGCGGCGAAGATCAGGCCGACCACCGCCAGCACGCTGCCCGAGTGGGCGGCAACGCGGTCTTTCTGCTGCTGCAGGCACGGGTAGTTGACTATCATCGCGATACTGAAGGCCACCATGAACAACACCGGCAGCGGCAACAGGCCGGCGATCAGGGTGCACATCAGGGCCAGGGTCAGTGCACCGTTGAACCAGATCAGTTTCGGACGGCGGGCATCCGGGAACTGCGAGACGCTGATTTCGCTATGGTCGATTTCATCGCCTTGCAGGTGCAGTACGCCAAGACGGGCGCGCTCGCGCAGGCCGTACATATAGGCAATCACCAGGATGGCCACTACGCCGGCGGCCATGGCGGGAATCATCGGTACGAAGATGTCCGATGGGTCCACGTGCAGGGCGCTGGCGGCGCGGGCGGTCGGGCCGCCCCAGGGGGTCATGTTCATCACGCCACCGGCGAGGATGATCAGGCCGGCCATGATTCGCGGGCTCATGCCGATGCGCTTGTACAGCGGCAGCATGGCGGCCACGCAGATCATGTAGGTGGTGGCGCCGTCACCGTCCAGTGACACCACCAGCGCCAGCACGGCAGTACCGACCGCCACTTTCAGCGGGTCGCCCTTGACCAGCTTGAGGATCTTGCGCACGGTCGGGTCAAACAGGCCGGAATCGATCATCAAGGCAAAGTAGAGGATGGCAAACATCAGCATCACGCCGGTAGGCGCCAGCTTGGTGATGCCTTCGAGCATCATCGGGCCGATCTTCGGCGCAAAGCCACCGAACAGCGCGAACAGGATAGGCACGATGATCAGGGCGATCAGCGCCGACAGGCGCTTGGTCATGATCAGGAACATGAACGTGATGACCATGGCAAAGCCAAGGAAAGTCAGCATAGGAATACTCCAGGCGTAGCGCGGCTAGGGAATGGCGAACCGGATTGGGGTCAGCGCAGAACGAAAAGCGCGAGGCGTACGGGAGGAGTCGGGAAAAACAGGCGGGTACGAGCGGACATCAGCATCACCATTGTTGTTGTTAATTGGGCCCCTGGGCATAAAGACGCTCAGGTTAGCCAACCGGTCTATTGCCGGTAGTGAGGGCGATCCTAATCGCGAAAGCTTTCAGCCAGCTTTCGCTGCAAAAACAGGTCTCAGGTGGATGAGGTTCACTGTAGGAGCGAGCTTGCTCGCGAAGGTCGTGAGCGATAAGGCGCGTTTGCGGGGTAAGCGCGGCACTCTCGGGTTTTTCGCGAGCAAGCTCGCTCCTACAGTTTTAAGGCAATTGCAGCCCACCGGCCGCCTTGTGCAAGGCGCGCAGGTGTTCGCCGACCTGTTTGAGATTGGCCTCGCAGGCGGCAATTTCCGCAGCCCGCGAAGGCTCCAGCAGCGCCCTCACCTCTTTATCCAGATCGCCGGTCAACGATTGCAGCTGCTTCTGGCGCAAGGCGCTTTCTGATTCCAGGCGCTGCCATTCCTTGGGTTGGGGCAATCCATAACCGCTGCTGCCGAGCAGTTCCGCCGGACGGCTGAGGAAGCCGCTGTTGGCGAGGATCTGCTGCAACGTGGCATCGGCCTTGGCCATGCCGCCGTTCTTCAGTTCGCGGGCACCGAGGTAACGTTGCTTGACCTCGTCCTGGGCGAGCATCAGTTGCTTGCGAAAGCTGGCCTGTTCCAGGAGCAGCAAGGCGGCGCTGGTACGCAGGTCGGCCTTGTCGAACCACGCCCGGCGTTGCTCGGCGCTCAAGGTCAGCCAGTCTTCGACCTGGGTCTGCGGGATCGGCAGATGTTTCTTCAACACCTCGAACATCGCCTGGTAGCGCTCGCGGAAGGAGTCGAAGTGATAGCCCAGGCGCAAGGCTTCGCGGCGGTCGTCCAGCACGCTGGTGTCGGCCAGCCCGCGGGCCTTGAGCACTTCCAGCAAACCGTTGGGGGTGATGTTGTCCAGGGCTGTCAGCCGCGGGTTGGCGCTGCCGCTGCGCAGCAGTTTCAGGCCTTCGACGGCGCAGTTGTTGGAGAGGAAATAGTAATTGCCGTCGTAGCTCCAATGCATCTCGGCGGCGTGTTCGACGGTGTCGTTGATCTCTTGGCGCGTGAGGATCAGGGGGACTGAAGCCAGGCCGCGCAGTTCGGTCTTGGTGTATTCGTCAATCACCTGGGCCAGGGGCAGTACGAACAGGCGTGATGGGTATTTGCCTACCAGGCCGTCCCAACTTGAAAGCTGCACGTCGCCGACGAACGCGCGATAGGACAACACCAGGTGCTGGTCCAGGTCCAGGCGGCAATCAGGGCCGCGGGGGCGGCCTGGGGCACAGATCACCAGGCGCAGCATGCTGTGGCCCCAGCGGCTCACCAGGTTCTGGTTGGCTTCGGCCAGCAGGTAGTCGATGGCGTATACGCGCTCGGGGTCGACCTGGCCCAGGGGCGTCTTGGCAAAATCGTTACCGGCATTGAGAAAGGCGAAGGTGTTGGCGCAAGCGTCTTTGCCTGGCGGGGCCCAGCCGAAGTGTTGCTGGTAGTAACGGTACAGCGCGGGACGGCGGCAGGCGTAGCTCGGGTCAAGGAGGAAGTACTCCATGTTGACCGCGACGAATTCCTTGGGGTTGGTGATTTCGTACAGGTCCGGGCTGCGGGCCACTTGCCGATTGTGCTGCTCGCGCTCGCCACGGCGGCCGACGTATTGCGGCCAGCCGGCCAGGTCAAGCAAGCGTGGATCGTCGCTGAGGGTGAAGCGCCGGTCATTCTGGCCACGGCATTGATCGGGCAGGCCAACCAGGCCGGTGATGTTGTTCTGGCGGCTGCAGCGCTGGATCAACGAGCGCTGGTCCTTGGGCCACAGGCGCGCGCGATCATAGATATGGGTCAGTTCATGCAGAACGGTCGCGAGCAGTTCTCGGCGCACGGTGCCGTGGGGGCGCTGGGTCTGTTGGGTGGCGGCGGTGCCGTCAGTCAGACTGGCCAGCAGTTTGCGGTTGAGGTCCAGTTCAGAGACCAGCGACGCTTGGCCATAGGCGTTGGCGGGCATGTCATCGGTCCAGCCGACGTCGATGCGCCGGTCCAGTTGCTCGACGAAGCGTGGCGGCAGTGCCTGCATCGCTTCATCCAGCAATGCCTGGCTGGCCTGCTGTTGGGCCGGGCTCAAGCCGTCGGTCTTGAGCCGCAGTTGCAGGCTGGCCTGGGCGGCGCTGGCAGCCAGCAGTACCGTCGCCGCCAATAGCCAGGCGGTGACGCGCCTCACAATGCGAGGATGGCTTCGGCGAGGACCTGGTCGCTGGCGTCGCGGGCTTCTGGCACGCGGGTTCGCAGGGTGTCGAAGGCGGCTTCCAGTTGCGCGCCGCGGATATCGCCATTGCTGGCGACAAAGCTGGCCGCGTCATCGTGGGCGGCGCGCACGACTTTGGAGTCACGGATGGAGGTGGTGGTGTCCGAGGTGAAATCAATGGTGCGGCCGAAAGCACGAACAATGATGTTACTGGTGGCCACGAGGGTTTGTGCCTGGGCGATATCTGCCAGCAGGAACAGGCCGAGAGCAGCTGCGATCAACGGGCGACGCATGGAATGACTCCAAAAGGTAAAGATGATTATTGGACGAGAATTGCCTGGGCCAGTTCAAGGTCACTGGACTTAAGTTTTGGCTCGGTGCGACGCAGGTAATCCAGCGCGCTCTCCAGCCGGGCGCCCCGCCATTGGCCGTCAGTGGCAATAAACACAGCAGCGTCATCCTGGGCTGCGAGTATCAATTTACGATCGAACGGCGCCGAGGTCACTTTACTGGTGGCATAGGCGCTGGCGACGACGCCTTGGGTGGACAGATCAAAGGCCTGGGCCGGAGCGGCGCCGCAGATGGCAAGCACTGTAGGAGCAATCAATAAACGGTATGAAAAAGCCATGGGACTCGACAACTGAAAACGAGCGCCAAGGCTAGCGCAATGCCCGGGCGAGAGCCAGCGAACAGGCAGGCTACTGTAGGAGCGAGCTTGCTCGCGAACAACCTGAGAGCGCAGTGTTTTAGCCGTGAGCCCCGCGTTATCGTTCGCGATCTTCGCGAGCAAGCTCGCTTCTACAGTGAGTCAAGGTCAGATGGCGAGGATCGCCTGGGCCAACTGAACGTCAGTGGCGGCATTGAGTTGTGGCGCCTGTTGGCGGATCTGTGCCAAGGCGCTTTCCAGCTTCACGCCACGGATGGCGCCTTCGCTGGCGACGAAGCTGGCGGCATCGTCACGTGCAGCGCGCACGACTTTATTGTCGCGCAGGGAGGATGTGGCATCGGAGCTGGCGTCGGAAGTGGCTTTGAGCGCGCCCACAATCGAGTCGGTGGTCACGATCAGGCTGGTGGCGCTGGCATTGGCAGCAACGGCAAGCAGGGCTGCAGCGCTTAGCAAACGAAGACGGGACATGGGTGACTCCTGTGAATGAGACGAGCTGATGACGCGATAGTAGCTGGCGCCTATCTGTTCGGGTAGTACGCAGTGGGAAGTCGGTGCCCGGAAAGACTCAATCAACCGGTAAAAATCAATCGCCACTTAATTGTACTGGTTACTTTTAATGCTATTTAAACTGTACTGGTTTGCGTGATGAAGAAGACGGTCACGCTACTTTTTCGTCCTCCCAGAAACAACAAAACCCGCCTCCGGTTACCCGGGGCGGGTTCTGCTACAACAATTCGGGGTGCTGGCGGTGGACCCGGTAGGTCAGGGCCAGCGGGCGCTAAATCAGCGCCAGAACGGCTTGCTCAGCTCTTCGTAGCGTTGAGCTTCGCTGATCCCGGCATCGGCCAGCAGACGCGAGTCCAGACGAGCCAGTTGATGGCGGCTGGAGATGCGGCGCTGCCACAACATCAGGTTGGCGATAACGCGCAGAGGCAGGGAAGCCTGGGTGTTGACAGCTTTATCTTCGAAGAACAGTTCGGAACTGAGTGTACGTTCCATGATGACATCCTTCCGCTTGTGGCGGGATTAGGTAGTGGTTTAACTGATGCCAATGATCCTCCTCCGGCGCAAGACTCTCTAGATACAGTTCACCTGTATTGTGAGGGGCCAGTTAACTGTTTATAGGGGCTGTACTGTACGGAAATGGGGCAACTGTACCTGTCGGCACTTATTTGGTGCGTTTTAGGTGTTGTCGAAGGGATTTGTAGGGTTTTACGGTAGGAAGCGACCGGTACAGCAGTACAGTTTTTTTCATAAGAGCCACAAGCAGATCCGGGCGAATGCAACGGTGTTTGCATCCGCCCGGGTCTGTGTTGATCAACCTTTGAGCATATGCCCGGTTTCTTCCAGGTTGATGTGCCAGCTCAGGGCTTCGCGCAGAATATGCGGAGTGTGCCCACCGATGGCGCAGGCGGCGGTGTAGTAGTTGTTGAGGGCGTCACGGTAGTCAGGGTGTACGCAATTATCGATGATCACCCGCGCCCGTTCCCGTGGCGCCAGGCCGCGCAGGTCGGCCAGGCCGATCTCGGTCACAAGGATGTCGACGTCATGCTCGGTATGGTCCACATGGCTGACCATCGGCACCACGCTGGAAATCGCCCCGCCTTTGGCAATGGACTTGGTGACAAAGATCGCCAGGTGCGCGTTGCGGGCGAAGTCCCCTGAGCCGCCGATGCCGTTCATCATCCGCGTACCGCAGACGTGGGTGGAGTTGACGTTGCCGTAGATGTCGAATTCCAGCGCGGTGTTGATACCAATGATGCCCAGGCGGCGCACCACTTCCGGGTGATTGGAGATTTCCTGCGGGCGCAGCACCAGTTTGTCCTTGTAGCGCTCCAGGTTGCCGAACACGTCGGCATTGCGCCGCTGCGATAAGGTGATCGAACTGCCGGAGGCAAAGCTCAGCTTGCCGGCGTCGATCAGGTCGAAGGTCGAATCCTGCAGCACTTCGGAGTACATGGTCAGGTCTTCGAAGGGCGACTCGATCAGGCCGCACATCACCGCGTTGGCGATATTGCCAATACCGGCCTGCAGCGGGCCGAGCTTGTTGGTCATGCGCCCGGCGTCCACTTCCTGCTTGAGGAAGTTGATCAGGTGATTGGCGATCGACTGGGTGTCGCTGTCAGGCGGCGTCACCGTGGAGGCGGAATCAGCCTGGTTGGTGATGACGATGGCGACGATCTTCTCTGGCGGGATCGGGATCGCAGTGCTGCCGATACGATCATCTACCTTGACCAGCGGGATCGGCGTGCGGGTTGGGCGGTAGGTCGGGATATAGATGTCGTGCAGACCTTCCAGGTTCGGGTTGTGCGCCAGATTGATCTCGATGATCACCTGCTTGGCAAAAATCGCGAAGCTGGCCGAGTTGCCCACAGAGGTGGTCGGCACGATATGGCCTTGCTCGGTGATGGCCACGGCTTCAATCACCGCGATGTCCGGCAGCTTGAGCTGGTTGTTGCGCAACTGTTCGACGGTTTCCGACAGATGCTGGTCGATAAACATGACTTCGCCGGCATTGATGGCCTTGCGCAGGGTGCTATCGACCTGGAATGGCATGCGGCGCGACAGCACGCCTGCTTCGGTCAGTTGTTTGTCCAGGTCGTTGCCCAGGCTGGCGCCGGTCATCAGGGTGATTTTCAGGGGCGAGGTCTTGGCGCGTTCGGCCAGGGCGTGGGGCACAGCCTTGGCTTCACCGGCGCGGGTAAAGCCGCTCATGCCGACGGTCATGCCGTCCTCGATCAGGGCGGCAGCATCGGCGGCGCTCATGACCTTGTTCAACAGCGAAGGCAAGCGGATACGATCACGGTACATGGATTGTTATCTCGGGCAACGGAGGCAAGGTGGGCAGTCTAGTGATTTCAAAGGTTTTCGTCCCGCTACCATGGTCGAATGCCAGGTGGCGATTTAGAGCCTTTGGTCGGGTTTTTCCCGTTAATAAAAAACCCCAGCCTACGGGAGGCCGGGGTTTTGGGTATTGCGCTGGAGCAGTGTTTATTCGACGGCCTTGACCATGTCTTCGATGACCTTCTTGGCATCGCCGAAGACCATCATGGTCTTGTCCAGGTAGAACAATTCGTTATCCAGGCCGGCGTAACCGCTGGCCATCGAGCGCTTGTTGACGATGATCGTCTTGGCCTTGAAGGCTTCGAGAATCGGCATACCGGCGATCGGTGATTTCGGATCGTTCTTGGCGGCCGGGTTGACCACGTCGTTGGCGCCGAGCACCAGCACCACGTCGGCCTGGCCGAACTCGGAGTTGATGTCTTCCATCTCGAACACTTGGTCGTAAGGCACTTCTGCCTCGGCCAGCAGCACGTTCATGTGACCAGGCATGCGGCCGGCAACCGGGTGGATCGCGTACTTCACGGTGACGCCGCGATGGGTCAGCTTCTCGGTCAGCTCTTTAAGGGCGTGTTGCGCCCGCGCTACCGCCAAGCCATAGCCCGGCACGATGATCACGGTGTCGGCGTTGGTCAGCAGGAAGGTGGCGTCGTCGGCCGAACCGGACTTCACCGGGCGCGCTTCTTTCGAGCCCGCTGGCCCTGCCGCATCCGGCGCGTTGCCGAAACCGCCGAGCAGTACGTTGAAGAAGGAACGGTTCATCGCCTTGCACATGATGTACGAGAGGATCGCGCCGCTTGAGCCCACCAGGGAGCCGGCGATGATCAGCATCGAGTTGTTCAGCGAGAAGCCGATCCCCGCTGCAGCCCAGCCGGAATAGCTGTTGAGCATCGAGACGACCACTGGCATGTCTGCGCCGCCAATCGGGATGATGATCAGCACGCCCAGCACGAAGGCCAGGGCCAGCATCAGGGCGAAGGCGCTGAGGTTGCCGGTGAACATAAACACCAGGCCAAGGCCCAGGGTCGCCAGGCCCAACACCAGGTTCAATTTGTGCTGGCCACTGAACTGTACCGGTGCGCCCTGGAACAGACGGAACTTGTACTTGCCCGACAGCTTGCCGAAGGCAATCACCGAGCCGGAGAAGGTAATGGCACCGATGGCTGCGCCGAGGAACAGTTCCAGGCGGTTGCCCGCAGGAATCGCGTCGCCCAGTTGCTTGACGATGCCCAGCGATTGCGGCTCGACCACTGCGGCAATGGCAATGAACACCGCGGCCAGACCGATCATGCTGTGCATGAAGGCGACCAGTTCCGGCATCTTGGTCATTTCTACGCGCTTGGCCATGATCGAGCCGGCAGTGCCGCCGATCAGCAGGCCGACAATCACATAGCCAATGCCGGCAGTGGCAAGCTCTGCACCGAGCTTATAGATCAGGCCAACGGTGGTGAGCACTGCCAGGGCCATGCCGAGCATGCCGAACAGGTTGCCGCGTCGGGATGTGGTTGGGTGCGACAGGCCTTTAAGGGCCTGGATAAAGCAGATCGACGCGATCAGGTAGAGCGTCGTCACGAGGTTCATGCTCATTACTTCTGCACCTCTTCTTTAGCCTTGGGCGCTTTCTTCTTGAACATCTCAAGCATCCTACGGGTAACCAGGAAACCGCCGAACACGTTAACGGCAGCCAGGGCCACAGCCAGGGTGCCCATGGTCTTGCCCAGCGGTGTGACGGTGAGTGCAGCCGCGAGCATGGCGCCGACGATCACAATCGCCGAGATCGCGTTGGTCACTGCCATCAGTGGCGTATGCAGCGCGGGGGTGACGTTCCAGACCACGTGGTAACCGACATAAATCGCCAGCACGAAGATGATCAGGTTGTAGATACCGGGGGAGATAAGCTCTTCCATCGTCTGAATCCCTGCTTAGGCGTTTTTGCGGATGACTTGGCCGTCGCGGCACATCAGGCACGCGGCGACGATGTCGTCTTCGAGGTTGATTTCAAACTGCCCTTCCTTGGTGAAGACCAGCTTCAGGAAGTCCAGCAGGTTGCGCGCATACAGGGCCGAGGCATCGGCAGCGACGGCACCGGCAAGGTTGGTCGGGCCACAGATGGTCACGCCATTTTCCACCACCACCTGGTCGGCGACGGTCAGTGGGCAGTTGCCACCCTGGGCCGCGGCCAGGTCGATTACTACCGAGCCTGGCTTCATCTGGGCGACGGTTTCGGCGCTCAGCAACGTCGGGGCCTTGCGACCCGGGATCAGGGCGGTGGTGATGACAATATCGGCTTGCTTGGCGCGCTCATGCACGGCCAGGGCTTGGCGCTGCATCCAACTGGTGGGCATAGGGCGTGCGTAACCGCCGACGCCGACGGCGCATTCGCGCTCTTCGTCGGTCTCGTAGGGCACGTCGACGAACTTGGCGCCGAGGGACTCAATCTGCTCCTTCACGGCCGGGCGTACGTCGGATGCTTCGATAACTGCACCCAGACGTTTCGCCGTAGCGATCGCCTGCAGGCCGGCAACGCCGGCGCCGAGGATCAGCACGCGGGCGGCTTTCACCGTGCCAGCGGCGGTCATCAGCATGGGCATGAAGCGCGGGTAGTGATGGGCCGCCAGCAGTACCGCCTTGTAGCCGGCAATGTTGGCCTGGGAGGACAGCACATCCAGGCTCTGCGCACGGGAGGTGCGCGGTGCGGCCTCCAGGGCGAAGGCAGTGATGCCATGTTCGGCCAGTCGGGTGATGGTTTCGTTGCTGAACGGATTGAGCATGCCCACCAACACGGTGCCGCTTTTAATCAGCGTCAGCTCGCTGTCGCTGGGAGCGACCACCTTGAGAATCAGCTCGGCGCCAAACGCGTCGCTGGCACTGCCAATGGTTGCGCCTGCCGTTTCATAGGCACTGTCGACGACGCTGGCTGTGATACCTGCACCGCTTTGTACAGTGACCTTATGGCCCTGGCCGATCAGCTTCTTGATGGTTTCCGGGGTTGCAGCAACCCGCGTTTCACCGGTCTGGGTTTCGAGAGGAACACCAATGTGCACGTCAAATCTCCTGCATGATCTTTTTGCTTTTGATTTTTGTAAAAAGGCCAGTGCACCGCGAGTGGCGCAACTGGGGCGGCCGATCAGCACGACCCCGCTGAAATGACAGCAGGGCGCGGCATTTTGCAGGCGAACTTTACGGCCTTCAAGGGATTATGACGGGTGACGAAAAATTAACTACAAGTCACCCTGTGACTGATTGTCGCAATACGCGGGAATAATCTCTTGGAATACAGGTGTTTAAAGGCTTATGGCGGGAAAAGACGATTTTCGCAATTGCCGACATGAATGGTCGGTCATGGGCTGTGAATAACCGCTGGAGAGCTTATAGCTACTGGCTTTCAGGCCATTTTTCAGTGGATCAGTACAGTCTGTCTAAAGGCGACATATATTTATATCTGTAGGGTTCTTAATTTCTTGACTACAGAGTCAGTAAAGTCGAAAGGTGCCTAGAACTGGCGGCTGTAGCGCTGTGCCTGATCAACCAGCCAGTCTCGAAAGGCGTGCAGTGAAGCGGATTCGACCTTTCTCTCTGGAATCATCAGGTAATAGGCCTTACTGCTGGTCAGGGCCTGTTGGTTGGCAATCACCAACTGTTTCTCGCTCAGTTCCCGCTGAATAAGAAACGCCGGGATCAAGGCAATTCCCATGTCGTGCATGGCGGCCTGGGACAGCATGGAGAATAGCTCGTAACGTGGGCCTGTCATGTCGCGGGGGATGTTCAATTGTTGTGCGTTAAACCACTGGCGCCAGGCGTAGGGCCGTGTGGTTTGCTGGAGTAGCGGCAGTTCGGCAATTTCCTCTGCGCTGAAGTGCGAGCGCTGCCCCAGCAGTCGTGGGCTACAGACGGGCAGCGGGTTTTCGCCCATCAACCTGTGGGATTCGGTGCCGGACCAGTCGGCATCGCCGAAATATACGGCGGCATCGAACTCCGTGTCAGCGAACAGGAACGGGCGGGTCCGGTTGGTCAGGTTTACCGTGACTTCCGGGTGCTGCTGCTGGAAGTCCTTGAGGCGTGGGATCAGCCATTGGGTGCCGAACGTGGGCACCACTGCCAGTTCGATCACATTGGTGCCTTGCTGGCCCATCACTGACAGGGTGTCGCGTTCCACGGCGTCGAGTTGTGTCGCCACCCGCCGGCTATACGAAAGCCCGGCTTCCGTGAGTTTTACCCCGCGTCGCGAGCGCCGAAATAGTTCGACACTCAAAAACTCCTCAAGGCTGGCGATCTGTCGGCAGATCGCGCCCTGGGTAATGGAAAGCTCCTGCGCAGCCTTGGTAAAGCTCTCGTGGCGGGCCGCCGCTTCAAAACTGACCAGGGCTGTGGTGCTGGGGATCTTCCTGCGCATGTACCGTACCCTCACTAATAAAAGGCGGTTTTGCCCTTCTCAATCGCTACGGAGTGAGAAATTAGCACAAGCCTATGCAAAAACCTCGTTTGCCCTCCTCGCTTACCCGGCCTAGGCTCCATGCACGACTTTTGATTTACTTCGCGAGGACTCACTCATGGGCGGTAAGGCAAGCTTCAACTGGATCGATCCACTGTTGCTGGATCAGCAGCTCACCGAAGAAGAGCGCATGGTGCGCGACAGTGCCGAGCAATTCGCCCAGGACAAGTTGGCGCCGCGTGTGCTTGAAGCCTTCCGTCATGAAAAAACCGATCCTGCGATTTTCCGTGAAATGGGTGAGACCGGCCTGCTGGGTGCGATGATTCCCGAACAGTACGGCGGCAGTGGCTTGAACTATGTCAGCTACGGCTTGATTGCCCGTGAAGTGGAGCGAGTCGACTCTGGCTATCGCTCGATGATGAGTGTGCAGTCCTCCCTGGTGATGGTGCCTATCAATGAGTTCGGCACTGAAGCGCAAAAACAGAAGTACTTGCCCAAGCTGGCCTCGGGTGAATGGATTGGTTGCTTCGGTTTGACCGAGCCAAACCACGGTTCGGATCCGGGCGCGATGATTACCCGGGCGCGCAAGGTGGATGGCGGCTACAGCCTGACCGGCAGCAAGATGTGGATCACCAATAGCCCGATTGCCGATGTGTTTGTGGTCTGGGGCAAGGATGACGCCGGCGACATCCGTGGTTTTGTCCTGGAGAAGGGTTGGAAAGGCCTGAGTGCACCGGCGATTCACGGCAAGGTCGGTTTGCGCGCTTCGATCACCGGTGAAATCGTCATGGACAACGTTTTCGTTCCTGAAGAAAACATCTTCCCCGATGTGCGCGGCTTGAAAGGTCCGTTTACCTGCCTGAACTCGGCACGCTACGGCA
The DNA here is from genome assembly GCF_016925675.1 of Pseudomonas hygromyciniae. Classification (NCBI taxonomy): domain Bacteria; kingdom Pseudomonadati; phylum Pseudomonadota; class Gammaproteobacteria; order Pseudomonadales; family Pseudomonadaceae; genus Pseudomonas; species Pseudomonas hygromyciniae. The sequence continues at coordinate 117,110 of NZ_CP070506.1, forward strand.
TCTCCTGGGGCGCCTTGGGGGCTGCGGAGTTCTGCTGGCACACGGCGCGCCAATACACCCTTGATCGCCAGCAGTTCGGGCGTCCACTGGCTGCCACGCAGTTGATCCAGAAAAAGCTCGCGGATATGCAGACCGAGATCACCCTCGCCTTGCAAGGCTGCCTGCGTCTGGGGCGAATGAAAGATGAAGGGACCGCTGCGGTGGAGATCACCTCGATCATGAAGCGTAACTCCTGCGGCAAATCCCTGGATATCGCCCGTATGGCTCGCGACATGCTTGGTGGCAATGGCATCTCCGATGAGTTCGGGATTGCCCGGCATCTGGTCAACCTGGAAGTGGTGAATACCTACGAAGGCACGCATGACGTCCATGCGCTCATCCTCGGGCGCGCCCAGACTGGTATCCAGGCGTTCTATTAATAGGAGTTTGACCATGGGCGCGCTATCGCATCTGCGGGTGCTGGATTTGTCACGGGTGCTGGCGGGGCCTTGGGCTGGGCAGATTCTTGCCGATCTCGGCGCTGAGGTGATCAAGGTCGAGAGGCCTGGTAGTGGTGACGATACCCGCGCCTGGGGGCCGCCCTTCCTTAAGGATGCTTATGGTGAGAACACCAGTGAAGCGTCCTACTACCTATCGGCCAATCGCAATAAGGAGTCGGTGACTATCGACTTCACCCGACCGGAGGGGCAAAAGCTGGTCCGGGACCTGGCGGCAAAGTCGGATATCTTGATCGAGAACTTTAAGGTGGGCGGCTTGGCGGCGTATGGCCTGGACTATGAGTCGCTCAAGGAACTCAATCCTGAGCTGATTTACTGCTCTATCACCGGGTTTGGCCAGACGGGGCCTTATGCGGCACGAGCTGGTTATGACTTCATGATCCAGGGGTTGGGTGGCTTGATGAGCCTGACGGGGCGCCCCGAAGGTGATGAAGGGGAAGGTCCGGTCAAGGTGGGCGTGGCGCTGACCGACATTTTGACCGGGTTGTACTCTACGGTGGCGATTCTGGCGGCTATGGCGCACCGCGATCATGATGGTGGTGGCCAGCATATTGATATGGCTTTGCTGGATGTCCAGGTGGCTTGCTTGGCTAATCAGGCGATGAACTACCTGACGACGGGTGTGTCGCCCAAGCGGCTGGGTAACGCGCATCCGAATATCGTTCCGTATCAGGACTTTCCCACAGCTGACGGCGATTTCATCCTGACCGTGGGCAATGACGGACAGTTTCGCAAGTTCGCCCAGGTCGCCGGGCAGCCGCAGTGGGCTGACGATCCGCGGTTTGCGACGAATAAGCTGCGAGTGGCCAATCGGGCGGTGCTCATTCCATTGATTCGCCAGGCGACCGTATTCAAGACCACGGCCGAGTGGGTGTCCCTACTGGAGCAGGTGGGTGTCCCCTGTGGGCCGATCAATGATCTGGCGCAGGTGTTTGCCGATCCTCAAGTGCAGGCGCGCGGGTTGGCAATAGAGTTACCGCACCCGCTTGCGGGCAAGGTGCCGCAGGTGGGAAGCCCCATGCGGCTGTCCAAGACGCCGGTGGAGTATCGCAGCGCGCCGCCTCTCCTGGGCGAGCATACGGCTCAGGTACTCAGTCAGGTGCTGGGGCTGGGGGCGGCTCACGTGGCGGCGTTAAGGGAAGCTGGGGTTATATGAGGTGTCTATATAGAGGGGTTATATAAAAGAGGCTGGTTGTTTTTTAATCGATCGTAACTAATTGATAGAAAAGCAAAATCAAAGGTTGACGGCGAATTCTAGAGGTCTATAATTCGCCCCACTTCCGGCGCAGTCGAAACGGAAAACTCCTTGGCAAACAATGAGTTATGCAGTTTTCGGCAGCAAGTTGCTTCAGTTCATCGAAGCCAAAAGGAAGTTGAAAAAGAGGTGTTGACAGCAGCGTGTAACGCTGTAGAATTCGCCTCCCGCTGACGAGAGATCGGAAGCGCAAGTGGTTGAAGTTGTTGAGAAAATCCTCGAAAACTTCTGAAAATAACCACTTGACAGCAAATGAGGCTGCTGTAGAATGCGCGCCTCGGTTGAGACGAAAGATCTTAACCAACCGCTCTTTAACAACTGAATCAAGCAATTCGTGTGGGTGCTTGTGGAGTCAGACTGATAGTCAACAAGATTATCAGCATCACAAGTTACTCCGCGAGAAATCAAAGATGTAACCAACGATTGCTGAGCCAAGTTTAGGGTTTCTTAAAAACCCAAAGATGTTTGAACTGAAGAGTTTGATCATGGCTCAGATTGAACGCTGGCGGCAGGCCTAACACATGCAAGTCGAGCGGTAGAGAGAAGCTTGCTTCTCTTGAGAGCGGCGGACGGGTGAGTAATGCCTAGGAATCTGCCTGGTAGTGGGGGATAACGTTCGGAAACGGACGCTAATACCGCATACGTCCTACGGGAGAAAGCAGGGGACCTTCGGGCCTTGCGCTATCAGATGAGCCTAGGTCGGATTAGCTAGTTGGTGGGGTAATGGCTCACCAAGGCGACGATCCGTAACTGGTCTGAGAGGATGATCAGTCACACTGGAACTGAGACACGGTCCAGACTCCTACGGGAGGCAGCAGTGGGGAATATTGGACAATGGGCGAAAGCCTGATCCAGCCATGCCGCGTGTGTGAAGAAGGTCTTCGGATTGTAAAGCACTTTAAGTTGGGAGGAAGGGTTGTAGATTAATACTCTGCAATTTTGACGTTACCGACAGAATAAGCACCGGCTAACTCTGTGCCAGCAGCCGCGGTAATACAGAGGGTGCAAGCGTTAATCGGAATTACTGGGCGTAAAGCGCGCGTAGGTGGTTAGTTAAGTTGGATGTGAAATCCCCGGGCTCAACCTGGGAACTGCATTCAAAACTGACTGACTAGAGTATGGTAGAGGGTGGTGGAATT
>NZ_CP070507.1 GCF_016925675.1 Pseudomonas hygromyciniae
CACAGGAGGCTATCGCCAGGGAGGGACCAAAAGATTCGTTTTCAGGACGCTGGAGCGACAGATTTACTTGCGTCGTCCCGATCCACCCACAACAAACTCCTCATCAGATCGGCATTATCCCAAGGGAAAAGAGCATCCCAACCAAGGAGCCAGTCAGAACTGAAAACGAGAAGGTGAGGTCGCGGAGCATTCGATGTTTCTTGCTCATCCGTCGCGTCAGCACCGCTCCACAACATGCACCGACCAGCAGCCAGCCGAGAAAAATAGCCACTTTTATCTTGAGGTCGGACATTGCAATGACTGCATATGATTCCGAGGAATCAGCGAGTGCATATGAAACTGGCATAGCGATGAGTGCCAGAACGAGAGCGGATTTTTTCATTCAATTTGAGCAGACGTCTGCTCCCCCTACTTGTGAAGCAAGAAATATATCTACTCCCCCCGAAGTTGGTTCCTGCTTTCAGCCACTATTTGCGCCCGAATTTAACGACACCCTTAGCGCTTGGGATTTTCCGTGAATGAGGGAAGCTGAACTCATTGCAAACACGGAGTTTAGCCAAGTGAATCAGCAACTAGCCCAAATCCTCCCCCTCGGCCGCATCCGCAGGAACCCGCAAATTGACCCGCGCAAAGGCCGGAAGAAGTCCGCTTATGAGCAACTGGTGCGTTCTATCAGTGCCAAGGGCATTATCCAGCCGATTCTGGTGAGGCCAGTAAGCGATGACCCGAACTTCGACCATGAGGTGGTCGCAGGCAACCGGCGCTGGACGGCGGCCCACGATGCGGGCTTGATCGAGGTTCCCGCCCTGATCCGTGCTATGAGCGATCAGGAAGCGCGGTTGATCGCCGCACTGGAGAACCAGGTGCGGGCGGACCTGACACCAATAGAAGAAGCCCAGCATGCCGTAATCTTGCTGGAGGACATGGCCAACGACCACTTGGCGGTGATGAAGGCGCTGGATTGGTCTAGAACCAAGCTCGACAGCCGTCTGCTGCTGGCCCATGCCTGTGATGAAGTTGCCGATGCCTTGCTGGAGGAGCAGATCAAGATTGGGCATGCCGAATTGCTATGCCGTCTCCCCGCTTCCGATCAAGCGGGCATTCTGTTGAAGATCATCGAGAAGAACTATTCAGTCGAGCAGACCAGAGCACGCCTGTTAGAGCTGACGCGGGATGTTTCGACTGCGCGTTTTGATACCACGGAATGCCGGAGTTGCATCCACAACTCGGGCGCGAATGCTGATTTGTTCGAAGCAAGCCTTGGGGCGTCTCGCTGCCAGAACTCCGTCTGCTGGAACCGGAAGACCGAGCAGCTAATTTCTGTTCGGTTGATTGAGGCGCAAGAGGAGCACGCGGTAGTTCACAGCGAGCTAAATCTCGCCAAGGACTCATACGTCAAGCTCGTAGCACGGGGTGATGATGGTGTAGGAGAACAACAGGCAGCGGCATGCGCTACCTGTGCAAGCTTCGGCGCAGTGGTCACGGTGTCGAGGGGGCGCGAAGGCGATGTGATCGGTGGCATGTGCTTCAACAAGCCTTGCCACAAGGAGAAAACCGCCGTGTACAAAGCCGCACTAGCCTCCTTATCGAACACAGCACCATCCACATCTGCCGGGACCGCTGCCGGGGGAACACCGGCCAAGCCGAAAGCCGCAAGCGCTAAGCCCACCCAGGTGAAGAAGTCAATACGCCGTGTCGCCTTCGACCTCTACGCTCGTATGAGCAAGCAAGCTGTCCTCAATGATCGCTCGCTAGCGCTGGCAGTTGCCATCGTCAGCATGTACTTCGAAATGCGCAGCGACCTCAAGAGTGAGGTGCGCGCACCGATGGAGAAGGCGATGGGCGTCACAAGCTCCCTGATGCCAACGGCCCGCGCCGATGCCGAGATTCGGCTTGCGCAACTTGGAGAGGAGAAACTCCTCACTTTCATGGGAAGCATGGCTGCCGCCTCGCTATTCCGCACAGATAACGCAGACGCATTTGAGAAGTCTGTTTCGGGTGCTCAGTCGCTCAAGTTCATGGAGTACGCCCAAGTCGATCCGGCCAAAGGTTTCGCCATGAACGAGACCTATCTCAAGGCTCAGGTGAAGGCGGGCATCATCGAAGATTGCAAGCGCTCAGGCTTTGCCACCGCCTACAACGAGGTGAAGGGCGAAAAGGCTTTTGAGGGGCTGACCACCGGCAAGGCAAGCGTTCTGATCGACGCAGTGTTGGCCTTCAAAGAGTTCAACTGGTTGGGTTATTTGCCGCCTGCGTTAGAACTATCGGTACAGGGCGGGAAGAAACCCGCTCCCCAGCAGTCCGAATCGACCCAAGCCTGACAGGGAGCATCATCATGCAATCCACGTTTTTATCCGTTATGGCCGCTGCATTGGCGGGCACTCAACACCGCGTCAATGTCGCCATCGAAAACGCGTCCGCCGACACGTTGAAGGTGATGATTACCGCTGACCTCGGCCCCACTCCTGAAAAGGCATCGGAACCCGAAGTGCAGCTTCGGGCCGCCATGTGCCGCCCGCTGATCTTGGTAGGAAGCGCTTTAGAAATCGAGGAGGCGCTGATGAAGCGCCTCACCCAGCAAGTCCAGGCCCTGAATGAGGGTATGAGCCTGCTGGAGCAAATCCGCTCGATTGGTGCGACCGTACAGTCGAAAGCTACCGTGCCAGCTCCAGTGGAGGCAGAACCGGCTGACCTTGACATTGAGCCAACTGGAACCGATGCACAGGTAGGAGGTGGTTCGGGTGCATCGAGCAACTCAGACGAGCCTACCCTGAACCTCGCGGGCTCTTTCTAGGAGTTGGACTCATGGCACTTATTGAAATTTCTCTCGCCCGCGTTTTCCGCTACGGCGGACGCGACCTCGCCGATCCGCAGCCCGACATGGCAGTGACTGACGTGCTGAAACACTATGCCCGTCAGTTCCCAAAGCTTAACGGAGCGAAAATTATCGACCCCATTGTGGAGAATGACAGCTATGTCTACGAGTTCCGAGACGGCGGATTCGGCGCAAAAGGTTGACCCACTCGAAGTCCTTAAGGCGTGGGAGCGTGGCGAAATCGATCGCCACCTCCCATCCGGTATCGAACCCGATTGTTTAGACCACCAGCAGAGACAAAGGCTATGGAAGTTGCTGTCATCCCCCGCCAACCAGGGCACTATCGACTTCCAACTGCCGCGCTGAGCCCCCTTAGCTTGCCGAGTATCGGGTCTGCGATGCGCAACGCGCAGGCCCGACTTTTTAGCGATAACGGCGTGGGGTTGGTTGATCATCGCGGTCATAGCATGCTGTGCCGGGAGGCGCTGCAAGCCGGTCTGGTTGGCGATAGCGCCATTGAGTGGCTTCGGCAGTATCCAAATAGCTACGGCCTCCACCGCCTCACTGGTGAGGTTGTGCGGCACCTTAGTACGTCATTTCGCATCAGCGACAAAGGGCTGTTTCCACAGGGTGACGTCCTGCTGAATCGGCTGAATACCCCATACGTCGATCCAGTTGAGACGGCGTCCTACGCATTAGCTGCGATAGACGCAGGGTTAGTCGGCCTCGATGCTCTTGCCCCTCACATTGAGGCTGGCACTGACGGCGCTGGCAGGATAATGGCGGAGATGGAGCGCTCGTTGATCAGCCGGGTCAAGTTGCCCGTTGCCGTCGAGAAGGCGTTTTCCTTCGGAATTCAGGATGGTCATTTCATTCTGGAGTCGTGTTGCTTCGCTGATTTCACAGTCCAAGCGCCAGCAAGCTTGGAACTCCGAGTGCTTCTTTTCAAGACACTCGACGCGATGACTCGCCACCTACTGCCGTTCCACACGCCAATGACCTTCTTGGGGCAATTTAGCTACTTCAATCATGGGCTTTCAGAGGCTTACGAGGAGCTGGCCCCGCGTTTGGCTACACACACGAGAGAAGATCTTTGCACGTTCTTGTTGGACGAATCGGTCGAGCATGAGGAATACATCGCTGAATATTTCTACTGCAATGGCCAAGATGAGGATGCGGTAAACACCTTGATCGATTCTGTCTACGAGATGGGCGAGTTGAAACAGGTAGCTGGAGCCAGCCTCAGTCAGGGAGATAGGGCAGAAATTTTGGAGCTTCACGAGCAGGCACGGCAAATCAGTGAGCGCGATGACGATCACCGCGCGCTGGTGCAAGTGCTGGGGGAAGCTTTGCATCACTGCCTGGAGCAGGAGGCTAATGAATCACTCAAGGGGTTCCATCCTTCTGATTTCCCAGGCACAGCCGGTGATGGCGTAACCCTTTTCGAGAGCATTCTGGTTCGCCTGACTAGGGATTTCCCGAATCTGGAGCAGAGTAGCAATGACGGATTTGACGGCATCGTCGGCGGCTCTGGCTTCCCAGCCATCGGATTACCGCTGAACCCTGAGCAATTGCGATCCGTCACTCTGCCAGTTCTAGATGCGCTATCTCTGACCTTGGGTCTGTTGCAGCGAATCGCCGACGCTTTAGAGGAATGCTGTAATGCTGAGTGAAAATGTTTCGAGCAAGGCCATGCTGATACACCACCACAGTCAGACTGGCGTGGTTTCCGTCACAAGTCATAGCGTCATCCCGCTGGAAGATGGTAAGGCCGGCTTCACGCTTGGTGCTGGCAGGGCCTTTAGCTCCTATGACAAAACCGAACTGGCTGCTTTGCTGTTGAATGAGGATTCGGGGGCGGAATTTCTGCCAGAGAGATATCTGTTCAGCTCACGCACAGTGTTGACCTGGTACCGCCGACCCGGCCTTCACGATATTCCGTTCCGTGATGAGCGCATCCGCGCCCCCTTGCCAGGGTTGATCTTCATCGCAGCGGCAAATCAATCTTTCCGTTGCTTTGCGTTCAAAGGTAATCAGCGCCCGACACCGGACACAGAACTGTTCTATGCCCCGCTGGGGAATGTGTATGAGGGTGGGACATTCTGCACCGGCAGCGGCAACGTTCCCCGCGATGTTCGACGTGAAAATATTCCGGCATGGGAGAACTTCGTGCTTGAGAGCGAAAACATACACAGCGGCACGATTGAGCCGGTGGCGGGCTGCCGCTCCTTTGAGCGATTGAAGGAGTTCTATCGAGCATTGAACGAGAAAGGATCGAAGCGGTTCCCAGCCTCGAAACTGGTTTCTGCTGGTTCTTACCGTGGCCCGCTGTCGCTTGCGCAGGCTATCAAAGGGGGTGAGTAATGAGCGTTCATCCGATCACAGCTAAACAATTACCAATCTATAAGACGCCAGCGTCGTGGCTTGAACGCGCACCCCGAATTTTGGTTATTGGAGCGGGCGGCAATGGCAGCGAGGTAGTTGATGCGCTGGCCAGCTTCCATCATGCACTTCGTTCTCTAGGACACCCAAAAGGCTTGGATGTCACCGTCATTGACGATGCCATCGTGCGCGAGCCTAACCTCGTGCGTCAGCGTTTCTGGCCGTGCGATTTGGGCCAATACAAGTCAATCAGCTTGGTGAATCGTTACAACCTCATGCTGGGTACTACTTGGGTGGCCCTGCCCTTCCGGTTCCCTAGTCATGAGAGCAAAGAAGTGATCCGCGCTGCCGACGTGATCATTTCCGCCGTTGACCTTCCTTCTGCGCGCCGCGCAATTGCCAGCAGCCCTCTCCTACCCCGAAATTGCATGTGGCTTGACCTGGGCAACGAGGCACGCCATGGGCAGGTTGTGTTCGGAGCCGCGCACGTAGACAAGCGGAGCATCTATCCCAACGTAATGGATGCTTATCCGGAAATCGGAACGCTCGAGGATGACACGAAGAAGTCCTGCTCAGTAGCGGAAGCCATTCGCTCGCAGGACTGCTTGGTCAACCGGGCAGTTACGACTGCCGGAATGAGTATTGTGTGGGAGTTGCTACGAACGGGGGAAACTGACAAGCACTGGATCACCGTGGATCTGGCGTCCGGTTGCCAAAATGCATTTCCGTTCCCTGCTGTTCAGCACTGCGCCTAAATCAACGGCCACCGCCTTCGCATTGATCCAGTTGCTGCTCCATCTGCGATATCAGGTAAGCAGCTTTAACATCGAGCGCTTTGGACAATCTCATGATCAGGGGAAGCGTGGGGAGGCTCTCCCCACGCTCAATTTTTCCCAGGTGCGCCCGCTCCACCCTAGCCAGGAGAGAAAGTTTCTCCTGGGCCAGGCCCGATTTTAGGCGTTCTTCGCGCACAACGTTACCGAAAGCTTTTGCTACCCGAGGGTCAAAGCTCGATTTTCCTGCCGGTCGCCCGCGTGTTGGTGGTCGCTTCTCCATAGACAGAAGCGTTATCGGCAGGAACAATTAAAACCACGTTTAAGAATACCCATTTTACTGGATACGCTATTGCTTCAGTGGTTCGCCGATCTGCTTACTTGCTTACCACCTCGGCAAAAGGAACATGCATATGAACCGAGTTACTAACTCCATCCCCCAGCATTTGCTGGAGCTTTATCATGAATTGAGCGCATCGCGGGCTACCCTTCTTGCATTGATTGAGTCCGAGGGAACCGGCATTCATCGTCGTTCGTTGGTCCAGATTGACCGCATGATTGCGGAGATTTTTTTCCCGGTTGGGTTTGTTGTGTACCAGGAGAGTGAGGATTTGGCCTTGGCCGAGGCTGCACGACCAAATCAGACAGGTCTAGCGTGGTGTGTGATCAGTTGCGAGCGCGACGTTCGGGTGCTGCTGTGTCATGAAACCAAGGAGGAGAATTTGCTTACGATTGAACAGGTCATCACCGGCTATGCGCTGGTACCAAATCATCTACCTGGGGAGCCTACAGAATTCGGAAAAAATCGTACGCTAAGGTTTTCCGACCTGTCGTAGCGGCCTAAATTTCCCGTCTTCTAGCTTGCGGCTCTGCCGCCAAACGTATTCGCCGGTCAGGTTGATGTGCTCCCAGCCCAGCGGCGACAGATATTGATACAGGTCGGTGTTCACCGGTTTTCCGGCGTCTGTCAGCCCTTGAGTGGCACGTTCCAGGTAGACCGTGTTCCACAGCACTATTGCAGCAGTTACCAAGTTGAGGCCGCTGGCTCGGTAGCGCTGCTGCTCGAAGCTCCGATCCCTAATTTCACCGAGACGGTTGAAGAACACCGCTCTGGCCAAGGAGTTGCGCGCCTCGCCTTTGTTCAGCCCTGCATGCACGCGACGGCGCAGCTCGACACTTTGCAGCCAATCCAGAATGAACAGCGTGCGCTCGATCCGGCCCAACTCCCGCAGGGCGACGGCCAGGCCGTTCTGGCGTGGATAGCTGCCCAGCTTACGCAACATCAGCGAGGCGGTGACAGTGCCTTGCCTGATCGATGCTGCCAGACGCAGAATTTCGCCCCAGTGAGCGCGGACGTGCTTGATGTTCAGGGTGCCGCCGATCATTGGCCTCAGTGTCGGGTAGTCCTGGACGCTCTGTGGCACATACAGCTTGGTTTCGCCCAGGTCGCGGATGCGCGGCGCAAAGCGAAAGCCCAGCAGGTGCATCAACGCGAAGACGTGATCGGTAAAACCTGCCGTGTCGGTGTAGTGCTCCTCGATCCGCAGATCCGACTCGTGATACAGCAGACCATCGAGCACGTAGGTCGAATCCCGTACACCGACATTCACCACGCGGGTGCTGAACGGCGCGTACTGGTCGGAGATATGGGTATAGAACAGTCGTCCTGGTTCATTGCCGTACTTCGGGTTGACGTGCCCAGTGCTCTCGCCTCGTCCACCTGCACGGAAGCGCTGGCCATCGGAGGAGGATGTGGTGCCGTCCCCCCAATTGGTGGCAAAGGTGTGATGGAGCTGGCTGTTGACCAGTTCGGCGAGCGCCGCCGAGTAGGTTTCGTCGCGGATGTGCCACGCTTGCAGCCAAGACAGCTTGGCGTAGGTCATACCCGGACTCGAGTCGGCCATCTTGGTCAATCCAATGTTGATGGCATCGCCGAGGATCGCGGACAGTAGCAGTGTCCGATCTTTGGCCTGGGCACCATCCTTCAGGTGGGTAAAGTGACGTGTGAACCCTGTCCACTCATCCACATCCATCAACAGTTCGGTGATCTTGATGCGCGGCAGTAACTGACTGGTCTTGTCAATCAGCGCCTGGGCGGTATCCGGCACCGCCAAATCCAGCGGCGTGATCTTCAGTCCGGACTCGGTGAGGATGGCGTCGGGGAGTTCGTTGTCCTTGGCCAGCTTGGCGACGGTCGCCAGTTGCTCATCCAGCAACTGCAAGCGCTCTTCCAGGTACTGGTCGCTATTTGGGTTGATCGCCAATGGCAGCGCCTGTTTCTGCTTGAGCGCGGCAAACGTCGCGGGCGGTATCAGGTAATTGTAACGGCTTGCAAACGAAAACGTCCCGACCTGCAATCAATACGATTTTCGACCGGAATTAACTGCGACTGACCGGCCCGGCAAACCAGTATTAGCTGCGAATGAACCTGCATTTATCCGCGCTGACCTGCATTCCATGGCTACCAACCAGCATTAATTGCAAATGACGGGGCTTATAGGTAGTGAATCGATTGCCTCGTTAGAGCGCATGTCTGCTTGGCATGCGGGAACATCTAGTCTCTTCCGCCCACGAGCCAGATCATTCCAGGCAAACACATGGGGCCTACAGCTTTGAGGCCCACTACGCTATGTGCGGGCTCGGTCTCGCCCAAAGGGTTCGGTCAACTGACCAAGGTAACCCTTGGGATAGTCCCTCTCACGCAAGCCGACATTGGCGTCGCCCTGCTTTCCTGTACTGTCGTAGAACGTCCCGAATAGCCGATCCCACACCATCAGAAATTCGCCGCAGTTCACCTGGGCATCTTCGAAGTCGCGCTTGTGGTGCCAACGATGAATTTCAGCCACCCCGATGACATGGCGCAGCCAACCCAGCCGGTAATCCAGGTTCGAGTGCTGAAAGCCCAAGTGAACGGTCAGAATGCCGAACCAGGTGGCAACCACTGCCGAAGGCGCGCCGGATGCAAACAGCAGCACCAATCCCGGGCCAGCCATGAGCATCGCATGTAGGGGATGCCGGCGCTCCCCATTCATCCAGTACAAGCGCTCGGCGCTGTGGTGAATCATGTGAAAACGCCACAGCCAGGGTACGTGGTGGCTGATGCGGTGCATGGCATACAGGCTCAGATCGAGCACGACGGCGACCAGCAGCAGCTGAACCCAAAGTGGACTCTCGACTGGGAAGAGACGAACTGTAGCCGGCACTGCATCGCCCAGCCTGGCCAGGATTTCGGCGGTGAACTGGATGACGGAAAGATTCACCAGCATATGCACCAGGTCGGTCAGGGTGTCCTGGTGATCCTCCAGCCAGCCCTCCCGGAAAGGCTGGATACGCTCCAGCCCCGCGACGGCCAATAGACCGACTGCGGCTACCAAGGGTGTGCTGGGCCAGTACGGCACCCCGGCGTACAAGGCCCAGACCATGAAGGCGGCGCTGCCACCAAACACGAGCGGATAGCTCAACCAGCGTAGGGCGAATCGAAGAGAAGTGGACATCGCTCAGCTCCTATGTAGAGAGCCTTCACGGTAGGTGCAGAGGACGACGTTCGACTTGAACGAAAGAGCTATGACTTCTGGAGATCGACCGCAGCCAGGGCGGAGGACGGATCGATGCCCAGCAGCGCCCTGAATGTCCGGGAGAAATGCGCCGAGTCGGAAAAACCTGCCGCATGCGCGGCTTCGGTCAGCCGTCCCCCTTTGGCCAGGTGTTGCAGGGCTTGGGTGAGGCGCAGCCATTTGACATAGCTGCGCAACGGCAGGCCGGTTTGCTCCACGAACCAATGGGAAAAACGCGTGGGTGACAAATGCACCAACGCGGCCATTGCCTCACGCCCCATTTGGCCTTCGCGCAGCGCTGCGGTGACCTTGGTCAAGCGCGGATCAGGGATTGGTGGATCGGCAAGCCGCAACAGCCGACGTACCTGCGCCTGCAACTGGACAGGCGAATGCCCCGACGCCCTCAGTGCCTCGACCATCGCAGCAATATCGGCCGCTACGATCTCCATCAGCCTCACGGCTCCGCTCACCCGCAAGGCACGCGCCTCATCGGACAGCACATCCAGGTAGATCGACAGGACATGCCCAGCACTGAGCCGGTGCTTCAAGCCTGCCGGAATCAAGATGGCAGCCCCAGATTGCCCACCCAACGGCGTTTCAACCGTTATCGCGGCGTCGAGCCCCACTGCAATTTGATGTGCTTGATGATGGTGCCAATCCTGGTGGGCGGCATGGCCGAGAAAGACGCCGATACCGGGGCCGACCCAGGCATGGCCTGACCAGCGAGCCACTTCTGCGGCATCCGAGCTTCGCATTATCTGCCCCGGTCCAGTTCCGCGCTTGGACTCAGCACACTGCTCAGGAGCAACATGGCGGCACCGCCCACGATGCCGATGTCCGCCAAGTTGAATGCAGGCCAATGCCAGGATTGCCAGAAAAAATCCAGATAGTCGATCACATGGCCTCGGAAGCTGCGATCGATCAGATTCCCCACTGCCCCTCCCAGTATGAGGCTATAGCCCAGCGCTTCGAGCTTGGCCCTGGGCTTACGCAAGAGCAACGCGAGCCCAATCGAAACAACCAGTGCGAGGAGAATGAAGAAGTAGCGCTGCCAACCGCCCGCGTCAGCTAGGAAGCTGAACGCTGCGCCGGTATTCCAGAAATGGACCAGATTGAAGACTGGGGTCAGAGGAACCACGGCGCCGACCGAGAGCGAACCCTCAATTACATATTTGATCGCCTGGTCGGCCAGGGCAACGGCTAGCGATAGCGTCCACCAGAGCCCGGGAGTGATACGGTGCGCCATTCCAAGTGGCGATTTCATTGTTTCGCTCCCTGAAACAGTCGCTGCAATCCGGGTGAGACGGGCATCGGCGCGAATGCACTGATCCTCGCGCGTCCGGTATTGCCGAGCGGTACCCAGATCTTCGAGAACAACACGGCAGCGATGATCCGTGGTGCTTGGCCGAACATTTCCCGGTAGTCGCGCAACTGCCAGCCAGCCCTTAGCATCAACCAATGGCTCCGCGCATGCAGGACGGGCATGTGCTGGCTCAAGATGTGGGCGCGCTCGAGCCAGGGGAATGCCTCGGTTGGCGCCTTTTCACGGAGTGCTGTCCTTGCCTGGAAAAAGGCTTCATCGATGGCATTGCGGAGGGCGGTATTCATCTGGAACTCACTTGCGCAGCAGTTGGAAGGCCATGATTCTGGGCCGATCGTGCAAGTGAACACCCTGTAGCCGCTATAGGGTCAAGCTGAATCGCCCCGGGTTTCCTAGACACTCTCCAGGCTCGCTGCGTAACGCTTTTCAAACTCTACCGGTGACAGCTGATTGTTGAAACTGTGGCGTCGTTTTGGGTTGTAAAACATCTCGATGTAATCGAACACATCATCCCGAGCATCCTGGCGTGTAGTGTAGATTTTACGCTTGATCCGCTCCCGCTTTAGCAGCTGGAAAAAGCTCTCCGCCACAGCGTTGTCGTGGCAGTTACCTCGACGACTCATGCTGGCTACCAGGTTGTTAGCTTTCAAGAAGCTTCGCCAGTCTGAGCTGCTGTACTGACTGCCTTGATCCGAGTGGATCATCACCTCTTGCTTCGGCTTACGTCTCCAAACCGCCATCAGCAGTGCATCAATGGCTACGTCGCTGGTCATCTGCGACTTCATTGACCAACCAATGATCTGGCGTGAAAACAGATCGAGCACCACGGCCAAATACAGCCAGCCTTCATATGTTCGGATGTAGGTAATGTCTGTGACCCAGACTTTGTTGGGTTCTCTGACATCGAATTGGCGCTTCAGTAAGTTCGGTGAGGCAACGGCTGGTTTACCGCCATATTTTCCCGGCCTCCGTCGATACCCAGTCTGAGAACGTAAACCTTCAAGGCGCATCAACCTAGCTACCCGGTGACGGCCACAGCTCTCACCAACCTCTCGCAGGTCATCATGGATCTTGCGATAGCCATAAACACCACCGCTTTCCAACCAGGAGTGTTTGATCAGTCCAAGCAGTCGCTGATCGTCCTTGGCTCGCGCAGATTTTGGTTCTGATAGCCACGCGTAGTAGCCGCTGGGATGAACCTTGAGCGTCAGGCAAAGCCGTCGAATCGCGTAATGACCCGCTTGCTGCTTAATAAAGGCGTACTTCAGCCGCACTCCTTGGCAAAGTACGCGGCGGCCTTTTTTAAGATGTCTCGCTCCTCCGTCACCCGTTTCAGCTCGGCCCGTAGACGACGAACCTCAGCGCTCTGATCATCCTCCTCAACGCGCTGTTCCTGGGGCTTGGTGTAGCGCTTAACCCAGGCATAGAGGCTGTGCACGGACACACCCAATCGTGCAGCCACCTCCGAGACAGGAAGCTTCTTTTCGGTCACTTGTTTGACCGCCTGGATTTTGAATTCTTCGGGATATCGCTGGTTGCTCATGGCACCTCCTAATGGGCCTCATTTTAAGGCTTGGAGGTGTCTACGAAACTAGGGGCGATTCAAGCTCTACGCTTTGAGCAGAAGCGAATGGCACTTTTCTAGCGCGCCTTATGGAAGCCGTTTGCCTCCCTCCACTAGACCCGAAAGTATTCCGCAGTCCAGGCTTTGTCGTTCGTCATCGCAGCAGCTGCGTAACGTCACCAACTGGTTTTCCAGGGCTTGCAAGGATGCGATCTGGGCCCTGACCTGGGCGATATGGCTATCAAGCAGCGTATTGACCGCCGCGCACGGTTGCTGCGGCTGTGCTTGAACGCTCTGCAAAACACCAATTTCGTCCAACGACATGCCAAAGGACCGGCAACGGCGGATGAACAGCAGTTTCTCCACATGATCCGCTTCGTAGGCTCGGTAGCCATTTGCCTGGCGATTGGGCGATGCAAGCAGGCCCTGGCGCTCATAGAAACGAATGGTCTGAATGTCCGCTCCCGTCAGCTGTGCAAGTTGACCAATGCGCATAGGCTGCTCCTCGATAAACAGCCAGTATATCCAGGCTTGACCCTATACCTGCTATATGGTTTTCAATTGCCAGAATTGAACCTGATAGGAGAGGCGGATCATGAGCTCGTGTGAAAAATCCTGTGGCTGCGGTTCAGTGTCAGCGCCTGCTGAAGCAGCGAGCGCGCCCTCGACCGAAGGAGCCTGGGTCAGCCATTTTTCTGTACCCAAGATGGATTGCCCTTCGGAAGAGCGAATGATTCGGCTCGCGCTGAATAGCTTGCCTGAGCTTCGTTCGTTGTCCTTTGATCTGAGCAGCAGGCAGGTACTCGCTTTCCATGACGGGGCGGTTGACCCAATCACTACCAAGCTGGAGTCCCTGGGTCTAGGGGCAGCGCTACTGGGGACTCAACCAGCTAGTCAGGAAGCAGCCTCGACCAATCGCGCTGATGAGGAATTAGCGGCGTCGAAAGAGGCGAGCACCCTGAAAATTTTGCTCGGCATCAACGCTGCCATGTTTGTTATCGAGATGGGCGCAGGGTTGATCGCTCAGTCGACGGGCCTTATTGCCGACTCGCTGGACATGTTTGCGGATGCTGCCGTCTATGGCTTGGCTCTCTTTGCCGTCGGCCGCAGTGCACAGCTGCAAGTTCGCGCTGCGCACCTGGCGGGTTTCTTTCAGATCCTGTTGGCACTGGGCGTACTCGTGGAGGTGGCTAGACGCTTCCACTATGGCAGCGAACCTGAGTCGATGCTGATGATGGGGATTGGCTTAGTTGCACTCGTCGCAAACGCCAGCTGTCTCTTGATGATCTATGGCCATCGCGAAGGCGGTGCACACATGAAAGCGAGCTGGATTTTTTCGGCCAACGATGTGCTCGCGAACATTGGCGTTATCGTCGCCGGCGCGCTGGTTGCGTGGACGGGCTCTCCCTACCCAGACTTGGTGATTGGTACGGTCGTTGGCCTCATCGTATTGAACGGTGCGCGCCGAATCCTGGCATTGAAAGCCTGACCAACCGATCCTGTATTCCATCGCGATGGGCTCACTTTCTACAAGTGAACATCAATGGTACGGACAGTCCAATAAACCTTCGTTTGATAGACGCCTCTGGCGAGGTGTGCTGGGTGCACTCCTGGAAGGATTGAGCTACAATGTAGCTCATCAATCTGGAGGATCAAACCATGTCCGCAAATGCTGTAGTCCGTGCCCGTATCGACGAGCACATCAAGGAAGAGGCGACCGTCGTGCTGGCAGCGATGGGACTCACCGTGTCTGACGCCTTCCGCATCATGTTGACCCGAGTCGCCCGCGAGAAAGCCTTGCCGTTCGAGCCGCTGATTCCGAACGCCACCACCATCGAGGCGATGAAGGAAGCGCGCCGTGGCGGCTTGAAGTCGTTCGCTTCCGTCGAGGATCTGATGGCGGATCTGAATGCGGACGATTGAACAGACCAGCCGGTTCAAACGCGATTATAAACGCGAAGCCAAAGGCCCGCATCGTCAGACGCTGGCGAGCGATTTCATTGCCGTCGTCACAGCCCTGGCGAATAACCAGCCTCTGGCCGAGAAGCACCGTGACCACGCCCTCACCGGCGACTGGAAAGACCACCGGGACTGTCACATCAAGCCCGACCTGGTGTTGATTTACCGCAAGCCGGATGACGCCGTGCTGCAACTCGTGCGTCTCGGATCGCATAGCGAGCTTGGCCTGTAACGCCGGGGTCTGCCCAGGACAAGGAAAGAAGCTACATGACAATCAGCATCACCGACGACGATTGGAACGAACTGACTCCCGAGAGTTTCGATACCACCGCACTGCTGCGGGCAGTCGATGCCGTGGACGAGCTGCGCGGCGATTGAGTGACAACGCAGACGGCGGGCCTCCGCAACTGCGCACCGACCTGTTGAAGCTGCATCAACTGGCGATGAGGTGATCCAGGTGCGGATTCGAGAGCACGTCATCGCCACCAATGACATGCGTCTGTTCGGTCTGCACCTACTGGGGCAGGCGTCGCTGCGCATGGAGCAAGCGCTGTGGCCAGAAGAATATGAGCGGATGACCCGCGAGGTCGAAGAAGCTCTCCGTGAGGCCGACGACCCCAACGCCAAGTCGTACACCCACGAGAAGTCATGCAGGCGATGCAGGAACGAATCGACCAAGCACGAGACAAGCCATGTTGATCGGCCCTGCCCCAACTCCCTCGAACTCGGATGAGTCGGACCTAGCAACGTGGTGACACCGATCATCTAGGGCCGGAGCAGAGCCTGTGTCAGCCCGCGAGGCGGTGCGTCACTTCGCTGAGCTGGGCCGACAGCGTATGCAGGTTCTGGCTGGCTGCCTCGGTACGCTCGACATTGTCCTGGTTGGTGGTGGCGATGGCGGTAATTTCGGTCAGATTGCGCGAGATATCTTCCGCCACGGACGTCTGCTCTTCGGCAGCGGTAGCGATCTGACGGTTCATGTCGCGGATCGCTTCGACTTCTTGGGTGATGCGCTGAAGCATGCTGCCCGCTTCCGTAACCTGTTCGACACCTTCGTTGCTGCGGGTTTGTCCATTTTCAATCGCACGCACCGCATCCACCGCGCCGGTCTGCACCGTGTCGATAATCTGATGAATTTCAGCGGTGGAGTCGGCGGTGCGCCTGGCCAGCGTGCGCACCTCGTCGGCAACGACGGCAAACCCGCGTCCGGCATCGCCCGCGCGGGCGGCTTCGATGGCTGCGTTTAGCGCCAGCAGATTGGTCTGGTCGGCGATGCCGCGAATAACTTCCAGCACCTTGCCAATGCGACCGCTATCGGTCTCCAGACGGCGTATTACCTCGGCGGTGTTGCTGATCTCGCCGCGCATGTGGGTAATGGTCTGGATAGTCGAACGCATCATGGTCTCACCCTGCTGCGCCGAATGATCGGCCGCATCCGCTGCACGCGCGGCTTCGGCGGCGTGACGGGCGACTTCCTGCGCCGTAGCGGACATTTCATGCATGGCGGTAGCGACCTGATCGGAGCGCGAGAACTGCTCGCGAGTGCCTTGGCCCATCAGTGCGGCGATGGCGCTCAATTCACCACTGGCGCTGTCCAGGTCCGAGGTGTTGCGTTGCAGGAGGGTGAACGTATCGGCAAGGAAGTCACGCAGGATATTCGCGGCAACTGCCAGACGTCCCAATTCGTCAGCACGGGACGCATCGACGCGCTGTGCAAAGTCGCCCTGGCTGAGCTTGGCGATGTGGTCGATCAGGTGACGGATGGGGGCGATCAGATTGCGGTTTACCAACCATAGGCTGAGCAAGGCGATGAAAACGCCAGCGGCTAGCATTACCAACGAGCCGACGACTATTTTACGATCTGCGGCTTCGCTGATGGTTTCCGAACGATGCAGCGCCGAATCGCGCTGCTGGATGACCAAACCACTGAGCTGTTCGCTGGTGGCACGGTCGATGCCTTGAACCGCCTCGTCGCCGGCGAATGGATCGTTTCCGCCGGCGATGTAGGCCGCACGGCCCGCGCGGTAGGCGGCGCCGAGGCGCCGGTGCTCCTCGTGCAGGTCGCGGAGCTGCTTTGACAGGGCAGGGTTGTGCTCGCTTCGCTCAACGAGTCTGCCCAGGATGTCCTGGACCTTTCGTTCCTGGTTCTCGAAGCTTTGCCAGTACTTGCTCAAGGCTTCAGGTGATTTGCCACGCAGCAAGACGTTCTTCCACTCCTGCACCTGCACTTTGAATTCCACGTTGGCTTCGTCGATCAGGCGCGACGTTTCGATCGGACCCTTGAGTAGTTGTTGATACTTGGAAATGTCATCCGACAAGAAGGAAAAACTGGCGAAGGCGATCAGCAATATCACCAACAGGCTGCCGCCGATCAGTGTGAGCAGCTGAGCGCGCAGGGATTTTTTCAAGAGCATCTGGGCGGTCTCGTATCGAAAGGGGGGCGCTTGAGTCATACGCAAGATTGAGCGAGCGGTCAGCCAAATGACCGTTCGTTCGCCCCCTTATGTCGGCGTACCGCTGCGATACTTGAACGCTTTCAGACCAGACGCAGATGGTTGTCCCAGAGCCCTGCCGGCAATTGCAGCGCGGTGCTGACGAAGCCCCCGCTGGCGGGGTCGACCGTTAGGACAAGATGTCCGATCCGCGCTCATCGAAGCCTCCGCGCCTGGCCGGGGCACTTCTACCCGTGTGTTCGCGCAGTTGCGACAGCCAACCCGCAGGGAGTTTTTGCGGTTCATCCGCGTGGCTTGAGGAGACCAAGTTTCCGTCGCGGTCAAATAAGCTCATGCGCTTGAAAACCGGGTCCTCGGCGAGCATTCGCGCGGCTCGTCTCTGGTTTGGCCTTAAGCTACCGGCGCCCCTATCTGCCTGGTCTGCACTCTTTACTATACCGAACGACGAATGTCAGATCGAGCGCTCGGCGATCGGGAATATTTTTCGCCAAGCAAGGGCTACGCATGTCGCGAGATTCCAGCGCCTACGACTGGTGTTTAGAGTCGGCCAATACTCCTGTCCGGCCGGTCAGCCATGCGTCCTTGAGTCGTCGTGAATCCTGGCGGGATCGGACCTGGGCCCACAACCGTTCCCACCGAACATTTTCCCCGCCGGCGAGCGGCTTTCTCGCGCAACAAATTGTTCGGAGCTCAAGGTCCTTCTCTACGTTTCGGCTGCATTGGCAGTGCGTTCGGCCCTCACCCGCCGATCGGCTCACAACAAGGACGCGATGGGCGCGACCATGAATCCGAAAGGAGAACACCATGGCCATCATCGGCATCTTTACCACCTCTAAAGACGGGGCTAGTTGCAGTTAATGTGAGTAGGGAACGATGGAATGCAAGCCGGCGCGGCTGAATGCAAGCTCGCTCGCAAATAATCTGAGCCAGACGGCTCCGTCAGTCGCAGTTAATCTGAGCCGGAAATTGCGCTGATTGCGAGCACGGCCGTTTTCGATTGCAAGCCGGTACAGCTACCTGCTCACCCGGAGCGAAGGCACCATCGGCGAGCTTGCACATCTGCTGGTGGCGGCGGCCGTCGCCGCCGTGGAGAGTGGCGAGGAAGCGATCAACCACCGCACGCTCAGCATGGCCGACTACATCGGCCCCAGTGAGCGGCGGCGACAGTTCGAGCGGGAACTGATGTGAAGTCCGCGCCGCGCTGGCCGCTGCATCCGGCACCCAAGGAAGGCGAAGCCCTGTCCTCATGGCTCAACCGGGTCGCCGCCTGCTACCAGATGGACGTGCACGAGCTGCTGGCCCACGATCTTGGTCACAGCCAACTTGATGACCTGGATACCGCACCATCCTTGTCGTTGCTGACGGCGCTCTGCCAGCGCAGTGGCGTCGAGCTGGAGCGGTTGCGCAGCATGAGTCTTGCAGGCTGGGTGCCGTGGCTGCTCGACAGTCTCGACGATTCGGTACCAGCAGCCTTGGAAACCTATACATTCCAATGCGCGGTGCTCCTGCCCAAGCGCACCCGCAAGGTGCGGTCCATCACTCGCTGGCGTGCCTGGCTACCGAGCCAGACGATTCGCCGGGCGTGTCCGCAGTGTCTGAACGATCCAACGAATCAAGCTGTGCTACTCGTCTGGCAGCTCCCCTTGATGCTGAGCTGCCCGCAGCATGGCTGCTGGCTGGAGTCCTACTGGGGCATGCCCGGCCGGTATCTTCAGTGGGAAATCGCCGATGCTGCGCCGCGCCCTGCCGATGACGCAATCGCCTGCATGGACCGGCGCACCTGGCAGGCGCTGACGACGGGTTTTGTGGAGCTGCCGCGTCGGCGTGTCCACGCCGGCTTGTGGTTCCGGCTGCTGCGCACCCTGCTTGATGAGCTGAACACGCCGCTCTCGCACTGCGGCAGTTGCTCGGCGAGCATCCGCCATGTCTGGGAGCGCTGCGGCCATCCGCTGCGCGCCGGGCAGAGTCTGTGGCGTCCCTACGAGATTCTGGCCCCGGCGGTGCAGTGGCAGATGCTGGAGGCGGCGGCCACCGCCATCACGCTGATCGAGTCAAAGGCGCTGATCCCGCGCGGGGAACAGGCCGCGCTGTTTCAGACGGAGCCGCACACTGGTTTCACCAACGGCCTGCCGGCGAAGGTGCCGAAGCCGGAACCCATCAACCACTGGCAACGAGCAGCCCAGGCCATCGATGAGGCCATCATTGAAGCGCGACACAACCCGGAGACGGCCCGCTTGCTGTTCACACTGGCGTCCTACGGGCGACGCGACCCCGAATCCCTGGAACGTTTGCGCGCCACGTTCACCAAGGAGGGCATCCCGCCGGAGTTTTTGTCACATTACGAGCCTGAATGGCCGTTTGCAGGTCTTAGACTAAATGACGGGTTAAGTGACAGTTTTTGACGGCGAGAACTTTCTGGCTCACACTGTCACATAATCGAACGTATATGTGACAGGTACGACATGCTGATAGGCTACATGCGGGTATCGAAGGCGGACGGCTCCCAGGCTACCGATTTGCAGCGCGACGCGCTGATTGCCGCCGGGGTCGATCCAGTACATCTTTACGAGGACCAGGCATCCGGCATGCGCGAGGATCGGCCCGGCTTGACGAGCTGCCTGAAGGCGTTGCGAACTGGCGACACACTGGTCGTGTGGAAACTGGATCGGCTCGGACGCGACCTGCGACATCTCATCAACACCGTGCACGACCTGACTGGGCGCGGCATCGGCTTGAAGGTATTAACCGGGCACGGCGCGGCCATCGACACCACGACCGCCGCCGGCAAGCTGGTCTTTGGCATCTTCGCCGCCCTGGCCGAGTTCGAGCGCGAGTTGATCGCGGAGCGCACGATTGCCGGCCTAGCCTCGGCCCGCGCGCGCGGGCGGAAAGGCGGCCGGCCGTTCAAGATGACCGCCGCCAAGCTGCGGCTGGCGATGGCGGCAATGGGTCAGCCAGAGACCAAGGTCGGCGACCTGTGCCAGGAACTTGGCGTCACGCGGCAGACCCTGTATCGGCATGTTTCACCCAAGGGTGAGCTACGTCCAGATGGCGAGAAGCTACTCAGCCGAATTTGATGCCGGCATGAGGCAACGTAGCGACAGCGTGGTTTGTCTCAATGGGAAGCGCTCATGATCGATCTTTGAAGGCCCGCAGCAGTCGTGTCACAGACAGGACGAACAAACCGGTCAGCGTGAGGGCTGCGATACCCCAGTACTCTCCGATGAACGCGCCGGCCGTCGTGCCGGCCAGCACAATGGCGAGAATCGGCAAATGGCAGGGACAGGTGAGCACGGCCAGCGCGCCCCACAGGTAGCCGGTGATCGGTTTGTGCGTCTCGGACGGCAAGCGCTCGGGGCTGTTCATGGCAGACTCTCCGCGTGCTGTGCCGGCTCGGTCGGCATGGTGGCCAACTGCACCTCCAGATCGGCCAACGCTTCGCGCCGACGCTCGACGAACTGGCGCAGAACGGCAAGCTGCGCGGCCGCTTCATCGCCGTCCGCAGCATCCAGCGCCCGGCACAGCCGCGCCAGCGCGTCCAGGCCGATGCCCGCCTCGAAGGCCGCCCGCACGAAGCACAGCCGTTGCAAGGCGGCATCATCGAACAGGCCATAGCCGCCCGGGGTGCACGCCACCGGACGCAGCAATCCGCGCAGCAGGTAGTCGCGCACGATATGCACGCTCACCCCGGCATCAAGGGCCAGCCGGGACACGGTGTAGGCGCTCATTGAAAACCTCCTTTTTTTATCCAGCGCAGCAGGAAAGCTGCTTCACGTCCTTGTTGAAGGTCTGCGCCGCAAGCTTCAACCCCTCGACCATTGTCAGGTAGGGGAACAACTGGTCGGCCAGTTCCTGCACCGTCATGCGGTTGCGGATGGCGAGCACCGCCGTCTGGATCAGTTCGCCCGCTTCCGGGGCCACCGCCTGCACGCCGATGAGCCGTCCGCTACCTTCCTCGATGACCAGCTTGATGAAGCCGCGTGTGTCGAAGTTGGCAAGCGCTCGCGGAACGTTGTCGAGTGTCAGCGTGCGACTGTCGGTCTCGATGCCATCGTGGTGCGCTTCCGCCTCGCTGTAGCCCACGGTGGCGACTTGCGGGTCGGTGAACACCACTGCCGGCATCGCGGTCAGATTGAGGGCTGCGTCGCCGCCGGTCATGTTGATCGCGGCACGGGTGCCGGCGGCCGCTGCCACGTAGACGAACTGCGGCTGGTCGGTGCAGTCGCCGGCCGCGTAGATGTTCGGGTTGCTCGTGCGCATGCCTTGGTCGATAACGATGGCCCCTTGCGCATTGACAGTGACCCCCGCCGCGTCCAGCGCGAGGCTGCGCGTATTCGGTGCCCGACCGGTGGCAACCAGCAACTTGTCAGCGCGCAATTCACCGTGTCCGGTGGTCAGCACGAATTCGCCGTTCACATGGGCGACCTGGCTGGCTTGCGTGTGCTCCAGCACCTCGATGCCCTCGGCGCGGAAAGCGGCTGTCACGGCCTCGCCGATGGCCGGGTCTTCCCGGAAGAACAAGGTGCTGCGTGCCAGGATCGTGACCTGGCTGCCGAGCCGGGCAAAGGCTTGCGCCAGTTCCAACGCCACCACCGACGAACCGATCACGGCCAGGCGTGCGGGAATGGTGTCGCTGACAAGCGCTTCGGTGGAAGTCCAGTAGGGTGACTCTTTCAGGCCCGGAATCGGCGGCACGACCGGACTGGCACCGGTGGCGACCAGGCAGCGGTCGAACGTTACCTCGCGCTCGCCACCCTCGTTCAAACGGACGACCAGGCTCTGGTCGTCCTTGAAACGCGCTTCACCGTGCAAAACGGTGATGGCTGGATTGCCGTCCAGGATGCCTTCGTATTTGGCGTGCCGCAGTTCATCGACACGGGCCTGCTGCTGGGCCAGCAGTTTGCTGCGGTCAATCGCAGGCACAGTTGCCGCAATACCGCCGTCGAACGGACTTTCCCGGCGCAGATGGGCAATATGGGCAGCGCGGATCATGATCTTGGACGGCACACAGCCGATATTGACGCAGGTGCCGCCGATGGTGCCGCGTTCGATCAGCGTGACCGTCGCGCCTTGCTCGACGGCCTTCAGCGCCGCCGCCATCGCGGCCCCGCCGCTGCCAATGATGGCGATATGCAAACCGGCGCCCTCAAGTGCATCACGGATTTTTGGTTCATCTTTGAAATCACCAACCCGGATCGAGCCTTGATAACCCAATGCGGCGATGGCGGCCAGCAGTTGGTTGTGGCTCACGGCGGTGTCTGCCATGACTTGCGCGCGGCTTTCTGGATAGGACACCACAGCGGCATTCACGCCGGGAATCTTTTCCAAAGCATCTTTGACATGGGTGGCGCAGGATGTGCAGGTCATGCCATTCACGGTGATTTCGGTCATTTTTTTACTCCATTGAATTTCGGGGTGCAGCAGGCATCGGCTTGGCGTTTTCGTTGGATGGCGTAGATGGTCAAGCCGATGAAAATCGCCAGCGCAGGCAGCAGCACATAGTCCAGATAGCCGGTCAGCGCGGACAAGCCGACCACACCGAGCAAAATGACCAGAACAGGGGTGAAGCAACACAGCGCCACGAGGGTTGTGCCAATGATGCTGACCCGCAGCAGTGTCTTCGGGTCTTTCATGATCAGTTCTTGACTGATGATGGGTAGCCCGCATCCTCGGTAGCCTTGGTCAGTTTCTGCACGCTGGTCTTGGCATCATCGAAGGTGACCACCGCTTCGCGCGTCTCGAAGGTCACGTCAACTTTACTGACGCCATCGACCTTGGAAATCGCCTTCTTGACAGTGATCGGACAGGCCGAGCAGGTCATGCCCGGTACGGACAGCGTAACGGTCTGGGTGGCGGCCCACACGGGGGCAACAACGGCAGCGAGGGCAAGGGCGGAAAGCAGCTTTTTCATGGTGAACTCCTGTGATCAATAGAAAAATGGCACGACGTAGGGAAATCCGAGCGCGACCAAAACCAGCACGGCCACGCCCCAGAAAATGAGCTTGTAAGTAGCTCGCACTTGGGGAATCGCGCAAACCTCACCCGGTTTGCAGGCGGCTGACGGCCGGTAGATGCGCCGCCAGGCGAAGAACAACGCCACCAGCGCCACGCCGATAAAGATGGGGCGATAGGGTTCCAACACCGTCAAGTTGCCGATCCAAGCGCCGCTGAACCCCAAGGCGATCAGAACCAGCGGCCCGAGGCAGCAAGCCGAGGCGAGGATGGCGGCCAGCCCGCCAGTGAAGAGCGCGCCGCGCCCGTTTTGAGGTTCAGACATACGTTTGTCCTTTCGAATCTGAATTGGATAGCTTAAGCTTACTTCCGTAGTTATGTACGGAGTCAAGCGATATGGAAAACAATTTGGAGAACCTGACCATTGGCGTTTTCGCCAGGACGGCCGGGGTCAATGTGGAGACCATCCGGTTCTATCAGCGCAAGGGCTTGCTCCCGGAACCGGACAAGCCTTACGGCAGCATTCGCCGCTATGGCGAGACGGATGTAACGCGGGTGCGCTTCGTGAAATCAGCCCAGCGGTTGGGCTTCAGCCTGGATGAGATCGCCGAGCTGCTGCGGCTGGAGGATGGCACCCATTGCGAGGAAGCCAGCAGCCTGGCCGAGCACAAGCTCAAGGACGTGCGCGAGAGGATGGCTGACCTGGCGCGCATGGAGGCCGTGCTGTCTGATTTGGTGTGCGCCTGCCATGCGCGGAAGGGGAACGTTTCCTGCCCGCTGATTGCGTCACTGCAAGGGAAGAAAGAACCGCGCAGTGCGGACGCGGTGTAGCCCGAGGGAACTACGCCTTAGCGTGCTTTATTTTCCGTTTTCTGAGGCGACTCCAACGTCAGAAAAGACCGTGCGGTCGACTTTTGATATTTCGTGCTGTCGCCTTCTGAAAGTGACAGCAATTCCCACGCAAACCCGCATCGTTGGCATCCAACTACAGTCTCCATCTTTCAGTATCCGACTACACTGAACTATCGCTGAATAGTTGGACAACGCCATGTTGATTGGATATGCCCGCGTCTCGACCGACGACCAACTCCTCGATCTGCAACGCGATGCTCTGGCGAAGATCGGCTGCGAGCGGGTGTTCGAGGATACCGCCAGCGGTGCCAAGGCTGAGCGGGTTGGCTTGACCGCTTTGCTGGCCACGCTACGCCGTGACGACACCGTGGTGATTTGGCGCCTGGATCGCCTCGGCCGCTCGCTGAAGGATCTGATCCGGCTGGTTGAGCAATTGGACGCCGCCGGCGTCGGCTTGCGCAGCTTGCAGGAAAACATCGACACCGCCTCGATTGGTGGCCGCCTGGTGTTTCACCTGTTCGGTGCCTTGGCCGAGTTCGAACGCAACCTAATCCGCGAGCGCACCCAAGCCGGCTTATCCGCTGCACGGGCGCGAGGCCGCAAGGGCGGACGCAAGAAACGGCTCGACCCGGCCAAGCAGGAGCTTGCCCTGCGCCTCTACCATGAGCGGAAACATACCGTGGCGGAAATCTGTCGGATGATGGGCATCGGCCGCTCGACGCTCTACAACTATCTCACCGAGGCCGAGCGTGATGCCCAGCGGGCGGCGTAAAGCCATCCCGACCGATTCGCTGATGCAGTTGCGGCAGCGGCTCGACCGTCTGCCCAAGAAAAGCCCGGAACGGATTACTCAGGTGGCCGCGATAGCCGAGTTGTACGGCGTGTCCCCAAGCACCGTATACCGGGCGCTGAACCTCATCCATAAACCCCACGCGGCTCACCGCGCCGACCATGGTAAGCCGCGGGTATTGCAGCAGGCCGAGCTGGAGCGCTACTGCGAGCTAATTGCCGCGCTGAAACTGCGCACCACCAACAAACAAGGGCGGCACCTATCTACCCGCCGTGCCATCGAGCTGCTGGAGGGCTATGGGGTGGAAACCGAGCAAGGCTTGGTCAAGGCGCCCAAAGGGGTTCTGACCCGCAGCACGGTGAACGAGTACCTAAGCCGCTGGCACCTGGACCAGTCGCGGCTGTTGCGGCAACCACCGGCCACCCGCTTTCAGGCTGCGCACAGCAATGACTGCTGGCAGTTCGACCTGTCGCCCTCCGACCTCAAGCACATCGATAAGCCGGACTGGATCGATCCGGCTAGGGGCATGCCGACGCTGATGCTGTTCAGCGTGGTGGATGACCGCAGCGGAGTGGCCTATCAGGAGTACCACTGTGTATATGGCGAGGACGCGGAGTCAGCGCTGCGCTTCCTGTTCAACGCCATGACGCTGAAGGCGGACCCGACTTTTCCCTTCCAAGGCCGCCCGAAGATGATCTACCTGGACAACGGCCCGGTGGCCAAACGCCGAGTATTCCAGAACGTCATGCAGGCGCTGGACATCGAATGGCAGACACACATCCCGGCCGGCAAGGATGGCACCCGCACCACGGCTCGCTCGAAAGGCAAAGTGGAGCGCCCCTTCCGCACGGTGAAGGAAGCCCACGAGACGCTGTATCACTTCCACAAACCGGAAACCGAAGCGCAGGCCAATGAGTGGCTGCTGCGTTATCTGGTGCGCACCTACAACGTGCAGGATCATCGCTCCGAACCGCATTCGCGGATTGAGGACTGGCTGGCCAACCTGCCCGTCGAGGGCCTGCGCGAAATGTGCACCTGGGAACAGTTTTGCCGCTTTGCCCGCGAGCCGGAACGACGCAAGGTCGGCGTCGATGCCCGCGTCACCATCGACGGCACGGCCTACGAGGTGGAGCCCGACATGGCGGGCGAAACCGTGGTGTTGCTCTGGGGCTTGTTCGATGACGAACTCTATACCGAGTTCGAGGGGGAGCGCTTCGGACCTTACTACCCCGTCTCCGGGCCAATTCCCCTACATCGTTACCGCGCCTTCAAACGCGGCAAGGCGGATGAGCGCTCTGATCGCATCCGCTTGCTAGCCGGCCAGCTTGGCCTGCCTATCGCCGCATTGGCTGGCGACGATGTGCGACTCACACCCTCTATTATTCCGACGGCACTGCCACGCCAACCCTTCGATGCCGAGGCGCACGAATACCGGTTTCCCAATGCCATCGCCGCCAAGCTCGCCATTGCCGATGACCTAGCGCAGCCGTTGGCTAAGCTCTCTCCCGACGATCAAGCCTTCATCCATCAGGTGCTGAGCGAAACCCTGACACGCCGCATTGTCTTGGAGCGCGTGCGGGGCTACTTCCGCCATAAGAAAACAGGAGAAGAACATGCGGGCTGAAGTAATGCAGCACTACGGACTGGCGTTGCCACTGAACCAGGCCGGCTATTTTGAAACCGCCCACCATCAGCAGTTGATCAAGGACATCAAGGGGGCGATCTTCGAAGGACGGCTGATTGCACTGTGCGGCGTCATCGGCAGCGGCAAGACCGTAATGCTGCGCCGGCTTCAACAAGCGATGGAAGAGGAAAAGAAGATCACGGTCTCCAAGTCTCTCGCCATTGAAAAGCACAGCATCAAGCTGGCCACTTTCATCGCAGCGCTCTTCTATGACCTCTCCACCGAGAAGCAGGTACGCATCCCCACCCAGGGCGAAAAGCGTGAGCGTGACCTACGCGAGTTGGTGAGGAAGAACAAGCGCCCGGTCGCCCTGTTCGTCGATGAGGCCCATGACCTCAACGGCCATACCCTGACCGGTCTTAAGCGTCTGATGGAGCTGGTGGAGGACGGTGACGGGCGGCTGTCGATCGTGTTGGCCGGGCATCCCAAGCTGCGTAACGACCTGCGCCGACCGACGATGGAGGAAATCGGCTACCGCACCGACATCTTCTCGCTCGATGGCATTGCTGGCAGTCAGCGGGAATACATTCAGTGGCTGCTGGAAACCTGCACTGCGGGGAAGGTCGAACCCGAGTCGATTCTGACCGAAGACGCGATCGACCTACTCGCCACTAAACTGCGCACGCCACTGCAAATCCAACTGCACCTCAGCCTGGCACTGGAAGCCGGCTACCTGACCGGCGAGAAACCCGTTTCGGCGGAACTCGTGCAATCGGTGCTGTCGCGCCAACTGGATGATCTGGAGCCAACCCTCACTCGTCACGGCTACCGCATCAAGGATCTAGTGGAGCAATTCGATGCCAAACCCACCGAAATCAAGGCTCTGTTCAGTAATGCGCTAGACCCGGCGCGGGCGGTTGAGTTACGTGACAAGATGCTGGCAGCGGGCTTGCCTATCTGAGTCCTGTCATTTGCAAATAATGCAGGCTGGCGACGATGGAATGCAGGTCGGCGCGGATCAATGCAGGCTCATTCGCAGTTAATGCTGGTTTGCCGGGCCGGTCAGTCGCAGTTAATTCCGGTCGAAAATCGTATTGATTGCAGGTCGGGACGTTTTTAAATGCAGGCCGCTACAGCTAGGCGGCTGGCCAGGCGCCCAACCCTCGCATTCGTCACTTCGGGGACCGGGAAACTATATCGTCACAAATGGGTATACCCTAGTTGATACGCGATCAATACGAACGATGTAGTCATCGCCAGTATTTAAAAAACGCCCATACTGATACGCTCAGTGAGTTACACCCAAACTGGTACAGGAAACGGATCATGGCCGATTTACATTACGGTGCGCTCAAACTCATCAATCGGCTCTTTGCAATGCTGGTTGTGTATCCCGCCGTCGGCATATTCGCCTTGCTCGCGGTGGGATCTGGTTTCTCCTTCAACGGGGCAGCTCAGTGGTTCACCGATATGCAGTACGAAGCACAACAACTCGGCAAAGCTGAACAAGCAGGACACATGCTCGTTAAGCGCTGTGATGAAAGTCACCAGGTGCAAGGCGAAATGCCAAAGCTCGCTGTATGCCAGCGCTGGAATGTGCAGGAGGTGTCAGTTGACGCTGCTACCCGTGAAGGTGGCCGAACATTTCGAAATCAGTACGTGATGTTTCTAGTGCTTGGATTCGGCTTCATGCTGCTTCGCGATTTTTCGCCGATCCTGTGGCGCAGAATGAAATCTGCCAACAGCCAGGTTAACTCCTAACCCAGGAGCATCCATGTTTATCCGCGCTTACTTACGAGCTTCAACCGATGACCAGGACGCTAGCCGTGCCCGTGATCAGCTTGAAGCCTTCGTCGCCGGTTTTGGCCTCGCCATCGCAGCCAGTTACATGGAAAACGCCAGCGGCTCCCATGCCAACCGGCCAGAACTCATCCGCTTGCTGAAAGACGCCAAGCGAGGCGATGTGTTGCTGGTGGAGAGCATTGATCGACTATCGCGCATGGGTGATCAGGATTGGCGGGAACTCAAGGGCGCGATTGACCAGCGCGGTCTGCGTATCGTCGCTATCGACCTTCCTACCAGTCACCAGGGCATGACCTTGCCCACCAACGATGAATTCACCGACCGGATGCTGTCGGCTATCAACTACATGATGATCGATATGATGGCGGCAATTGCCCGTAAGGATTATCAGCAGCGGCGGGAGCGGCAGAGTCAGGGCATCGTCAAAGCGAAAGCAGCTGGTGTATACAAGGGCAGACCAGTGAACGAGGACCTGCGCAAGCGGGTGCGTGAGCTACTGGGCGCGAACCTCGGGATTCGCGCTACTGCCAGGCACGCGAACTGTTCAACCACCACCGTGATGCGTATTCGTGATGAGCTGTCAGTCGAGCCGGGCGGGAATGGGTGACTAGCGCAGGCGCAGCCGGAGTCTGTCAGCCATTCACGACTGGCCGCCGCCGGCAGGCGACTTTGAGGCCCTAACAGCCAAGGCAAACGATCAGGGGATTAGAGATCATAAGAACGGCGACTTGCCGACCCTTGTAATTCGCGGCCTGCAGGGCAGCACCTCGCTCATACTATGCACGAACCTCCGATCATGATCCATGAGCGACCATCGCTCACTATCTATGACCTACCCCTAGCTCATTATCCGTGAGCTAGGTTAGCTCACAGTATGAGCTACCCCCCCCAATGAGCTACCCCTAGCTCATGCGTGAGAGATATCGCACAAAACTTGAGAGATAACGTGCAAGGATGCGCTACCCATCGCTCATCAAATGAGCTAGGGTATGCGTGTCCATGATCGATATCTAACAAATATGCACGATATCGTTCACGCATTTCATCGAAGGAGGCTCAATGGCCAGTGACAATAACGAGATCCGCGCCTACGCGCAGCCTGCCCAGCGTGGTACTTGGGTACAGACGGAACGCGCTGGGCATGAACAGTGGGCCGCGTTGACCGCACAGGCGCCGCGAGCTGCCCAACTGATGCACATCCTGGTGCAACACATGGACAAACAAGGGGCACTCATCATCAGCCAGGCCACGCTGGCCAAGTTGATGGACACCTCGGTCGCCACCACTAAACGCGCCATCGCCATTCTGACCAAGCATAACTGGATACAGACCATCAGCGTCGGTGGCCAGCGTGGTGGCACGCTCGCCTATGTGGTGAATAGCCGTATCGCATGGGCAGATAAACGCGACAATCTGCAATACGCCCTGTTTAACGCTCGGGTCTTGGTTTCGACTGAGGACCAGGCCGATTTGGGCAATAGCCAGCTCAAGCAGCTGCCGACGATGGAGGACGGCGACATTCAGCTGCCTGCAGGGCCAGGTATGGATCCACCCGCGCAGGAATCACTGGAAGGAATGTTGCCGGATATGCCTTCTATCCCCCACGGTAACTGACGCCAGAAACGCCAAGGAGGGTCTATGTGGAAAATCACAATCAGCAAAGAGGACGTTGGAATAGGTCAATTCGGCGGCAGCGTACGGATGAACGATCCAGCGTTGTGGCCGGTACTGCCGGACACTAAGGTTCCACTTACCCCGCTCTGTACTATCACTGAGGCCTTATTGCCCGTTCGTTTCCTGCCGCCTGGCATGGCCATGACGGTGTTCATTGCGCCGAACCGTAAGGCCAACGGCTTCAACTTGTCGACCATGCGGCGATACACCGTGCATCAGCAATCAGAGCTGCAAGCTGCACGGGATAGCGGGTATGCGAGGGTGATCCTCCACACCCTCACCGATCATGAGCTGTCGCCACCGGACTCGGCCTTCATTCTCGACCGCGCATTCATCCGCAAGGAGGAATTCACCGAGGCAGAGGAAGATGCCGAGCTGGAGGACGATGATTTCGGCCTGGAAATCAGCAAGGTGACAGGCCGACCTGCTTTTCTGCAGGACCCGATTTATGAACCTAGCTCTCGCTACATGTGGCTGCTACAGCTAAACGCCTCGGAGCTGGAGGCCATTGGGCCTCGGTACGAAGGCATCTTTGAGGATGGCATTGGCCACCTCATTCTTGATATGCAGGCCCGTAAGGCACCGCAAGGCGCTGAGGCGGGTTATTTCTTCATTCAATTCACCTAACACGCAAGGAAAGCCCGATGCCGAAGCCAACCACCATGAGCTTTGAACAGCAAGAGCTGCACGCCAAGGCCCAGTGCCACGACTGGAACACCACCTACAAGCATGGTGCCCTGGTCAGCTACGCCGAAATTTACGGGCAGGGTGAAACACATCGCGCCGAAACAAGGGGCAATGCGTGGGTGATGTGTGGCCAGGCCGTCATTTTCGTGGATGGTTTGTCAGGCGCTGTGTCGCTTGACCATTGCACCGTTGTCGCCGCTCTCGATGCGGAGAAGAAGTCATCAACCGAGGAAACCGAAAATGTCTGATGAACGCTTTGCGCGCCTGCAGCAGGCGCTTATCGAATCGGCCAAGCAACACCTGGTGGAATTGACCGGGGCTTTGGCATTGCCCAGTGGGGCAGACCGCAATGAGGGGATTTCTTCGGCCTGGTGGCAACTGACCGGACTGACCCAGCTGGTTCACTTTGACAGTGGATTGGATGAGGCGACCAAGCAGGAGCTGGTGGCCATCGACCAGCTGGCCATCCAAGCCACAACCAAACCGGCAGACAAGGCATTGATGGCCACCGAAGCAGACGCCGATATTGCGGCCGTATTGGCTGATCCAACCACTTCTCACTGGCTCAAACACAGCCTGCAGCAAGCGCTGCCGCGTGATCCAGTGGATGCGGTCAATGATGCGGAATGGCTTTTTGAGTTGCTGAATAAACGCTGCGTGGAGCAGCTGCAGGACGTAGCGGAGGCGCCGCCGATGAACATGGAATTCCGCAAAGCGGATGGCAGCACCATACAGATCGACATTACCCAGGCTTCGCCTGTCATCGAGCTGGGCGGTTTCAAAGCTTGACTGGACGCCAGAAAGACGAAACCCGCAGCACGGCAATGCTTGCGGGTTTCTAGGTTTTTGCGAAGGAGCAAAAAGCCACGCGCTCATTGTACATCGAGCGCAGGAGATTTCACAGCGACACGGAGGAATCAGCGATGGCCGATCAACGTTACCCGGTAAGCATCGGACAAGGCGAGAATGCCAAGCAGTATTCCGAGGCCTACCAGACCCAGCCAGGCTATGCGGTGCAGTGGAAAGGCATACTGCAGAAAGCACACGGTCAGGCCCTGGTGCGTTGCTTGTGCCCAGGCAAAGGCACTCGACGCTTGGCCGTACGGCACAGATCCGAACAGGATTCGTTTCACCTGTCCCGCTATCCGCACACCGGCGCCGAGCATGCGCTTGATTGTCTGTACTACTCGCCCGATCCCGACAAATCGGGTTTAGGTGCCTACAGCAAGGGCGTGGTCGAAGAAACCAAGGACGGTGACCTCAAGATCAAGCTCACCCTTTCGCTTCGCAAGAAGGATCCGGCAGAAAACCAGCCGATGGAGGGTACTTCCCCTGCCCCATCGAGCAGCAAGCCTTCCAAACCGGCGATGACCTTGTGTGGCTTGCTCCACTTGCTCTGGAGCGAAGCAGGCCTCAACCAGTGGGTACCAGGTATGGCGGGCAAGCGTGGACTCGGCCTGATTCACAGCCGGCTGCAGCACGCTGCCGACCGCATGCTCGCTTCGCGCATGCGCATTGGTGACGCTCTGCTCATTGCTACAAGTTCGGCTGGCCAGCAGGCCGACGCCAATAGTCAGAAGGTGGCCAGCGCGATCAGAAACAAACGCCGCCTAATCGTCGTCGCCCCCTTGGCGGCGCACTCCGAAGAACGCGAACAGGCAATGAGCGGCTATCTCGCCATCGCTGGCTTCCATGGAGTACCGCGGCTGCTCATGGACGAAGAACTATGGCAGAGGACCGCCAGGAGCTACGCCGCCGCGCTGCGTGGATGGCGGGAAGGACGCCGAGTGATTGCCATTGTCCAGACGGATCAACCCACAGTGCCCAGCAAAGCCCAAGCGCTCAATGTGGCCCTGATGGTTGTCAGTGACGAGTGGATACCCGTTGAGTCGGGCTATGAGGCGGTGATCGAGGCGTTGCTCCGCGATCAGGGGCGCAGGTTCATCAAGCCGATGCGCTTTGATGCGGAGCAGGAACAGGTGTTTCCCGATTTCTGGCTGATGGACGTAGGCGCCGGCAGGGAGCTACCGATGGAAGTTTACGGGCGTCAGGATCCGAAGTACCTGGCCCGCAAGGAAGTGAAGTGCGCCTACTACACGCGGCACTACGGGCCGACCGGATGGTGGTCGTGGGACGCCAGTGCGGACCCTCGAGGCTTGAGCATTCCCGCATTCCCCCCGGCTCGGCACCCCTAACATGGCCACCATTGACTGGGCGCTGTACGACTGCAAGTTGGGCCAGATCAAGGACGTTGAACTGGCCCGGTTGATCGGCTCGACCCCGCACCGGGTACGCCGCCGCCGTGAGCAACTGGGGATTCCGCCATGGTCTGTCGGCAAAAAAATCGAACCCTTCAAGGATCTCTTAGGCTTTGCCGCAGACAGCTCGATAGCTGCCCGCTGCGGCGTGGACGCCAAAAGCGTCAAGGCCTACCGCGAGTCGTTGGGCATCTTGCCCTTTTTCCGGCCCGCGCCACGCAAGCAGGTGCTGCCCATCGGGCACGATCTGAGGCCCTATAAGCCGCTGTTTGGCTACGTCAGTGACCAGGAGATCGCCCAGCTCGCCGGCGTTGATTTGGACCTGGTGCAGGACGTACGCGAGGGGCTTGGCTTTGAACCCGTCCTGCCGTTGCCAGGCAGTACAACACCAGATCCAGTACCAGACTTTCACGGCCCGTTGTTGGGTTACGAATCATTGTTCGCGACCCTGACGCCGACAGAGATCAGCCGAAGAACCGGCGTACCGTACCCTGTGATAGTGCAGCGCTGCGCCTTCTTGGGCATTCAGCCCTACAAGCGTGTTTCGGTAGCGTCCCGCTACGATCACTTGCTGGGAAAGGTGCCTGATGCGCTGGTGGCGAAGCTGGCAGGCGTTTCGCGAGCCAGCATCGGCGCCCGGCGCAAGCGGTTGTCGGCCCAGGCTAAAGCCGAGCTTTAGCTAATTCTCGCACGCGAGAATTACCGACACTGCACCGTCCACAACTGATCCCAGCTGGTCATGTAACTGGGGCTAAGCAGGGCACGACGCATGCCCCAGTCAGGCGTCAGTGGGACCGCCGCAGTACGCAAGCAGTCATGCCCCCATCGGCGGTTGATCTTGTCCATCGTTGCCATGAGCGCATCCGAGCGCTCCGGCTGGCTCGGGCTGAAAAGATCCTGCGTGTACTCTCCCCGCTTGCGCAGGTCCATCAGCAGTACCTCGGCCTTGCTATACGCAAAGCCAGGCCGGTAGATCTCTGCTGCCGCCTGCAGTGCATATTTCGTCAGCTGCCGCACATCATCGGTTGGGAATGCCGGTATGCACGTCGCTGCATTCGCGTACTTGGGGCCGTCGCCATGAAACGAAGTCTGGATGCCAATGCGTAGCGCGCCGCATAGCGAACGCTGCATGCGCAGCTTTTCAGCGGCACGGTGAATGTAGGTCGCCAGTGCTTCCTGCAGCTCTCTGAGCGTGTGAACCCGCTTGCCAAACATCTTGCTGGAACAGATCGATTGCTTGGCCGGCGCGGTCTGTTCCAGGTCCATGCACGACTCGCCTGCCAGCTCACGAATGGTCCGCTCCAGTACGACACTGTATTTGCGACCCATGGCCCGCGCATCCGCTTGCGATAGTTCCCAAGCGGTGCTGATCCCGTCGCTGGCCAGGTTGTCGCGCATACGGCGCCCGATACCCCAAACCTCATCAACCGGCATTCGCCGGAGCAGCCATTCGACCGCCTCTTGTTTGCGCAGATCCACTACCCCGCCAGTCTTCTCACGCCACACTTTTGAGGCGTGCTGCGCGGCCTTGGCCAAAGTTTTCGTATGCCCAATGCCCACACCCACTGGCAGCGCTGTCCATTGCAGGACGCGGGCTTGAATGGCCCGGCCTACATCAATGATCGGCTCGGGAAGGCCATCGAGCCTGCAGAACAGTTCGTCAATGGAATAACGCTCCCATTCGGGTACCAGGGAGGCGATGGCTACGCCAACGCGGTGGCTCAATTCGCCATAGAGCGTGTAATTGGAGCTGAAAACCGCGACACCATTCTGTTCGAGGAACCCGCGCACCTTGAAATAGGGATCGCCCATCTTCAAGCCGAGGGCTTTAGCCTCGTTCGTACGGGCCACGATGCAGCCGTCCGAGTTGCTTAAAACGACGACCGGGCGCTGTCGCAGCTCCGGTCTAAAAATGCGCTCGCAGCTGCAGTAAAACGCGTTGACGTCTACCAGGGCGAAGATAGGTCGGGAGCTGTCAGCACACATGCTTGGTCAGGTCCCAGGTAACAACCCCAAACACATCAATCGAGCCGTACTGATCAGGGGTGATGGTCTTATAGTCGGGGTGGGCCGATTCCAGGAGCCAACGATCAGCGTTGTCCTTGGCCAGCCGTTTCACCAGCGGTTGGTTGTCCACGTAGGCGAGAACGATCTGACCCTTTGTCGCTGTGATCGATCGGTCAACGATCAGCACCCCGCCGTCGTAGATTCCCGCGTCACGCATGCTTTCGCCCTGGACGCGCACAATCCAAACATGCGGCGCCCGAATATTCAGCAATTCATCCAGGGAAATCGGCGGCTCGTAGTAATCAGCTGCAGGGCTAGGAAAGCCGCCTGCAGCTGTTCCGGCGAGTACCGAAATGAGCTGGCTTGAGTCTCGAAGGGGCTGAATAGATACAACGTTCATGGGGCACCGAGTTGATACTGTTTGCATATACAGTAATGCAGGCCGTACGGCGCGGCTAGAGCCGCCTGGACAAAAGGCGGATCTTTCCGTCTGCAGGAGAATCCACACCATATCGAGTGCCATTGAGGCGCAGGTGTCATGGCTTCCAAGAAAACTGCGGTCCCTGCTCGCATCCAGCCGCAGCTGGTGGCCTTGGTGACCCGGCCACCAGCTGGCGACTGGGCTTACGAAATCAAGTTCGATGGCTACCGCATGTTTGCCCGCATCGATTCCGGCGTGTCTCTGTTCACTAAAAACGGTTACGACTGGACGAAGCGGATGCCGCGTCTTGCCCGGGACCTGCAGTCACTTCCCATCCGTGGCGCCTGGTTAGATGGTGAAGTGGTCGTGCAAGACGACGACGACCGCCCAGCGTTCCAGTCCCTGCAGGAAGCCTTTGCCACCGGCGACACCGACCGCTTGATCTACTTCGCCTTCGACCTCTTGTTCATCGACGGCGTAGACCTAAGACCCCGGCCTGTCGAGCAGCGCCGGAACCTGCTACGGGTATTGCTGGAACAGGTCGACCTTGACCAGGTGCGGTTCTCAGAAACCCTCGAAGCGGATCCGGCGCATTTGCTGGCCAGCGCTTGCGCGCTCGGTATCGAGGGCATAGTAGGCAAGCGGTTGGGCAGTACCTACGCCGGCGAGCGGGATGGCTCATGGATCAAGCTCAAATGTGTGCAGCGGCAAGAGTTCGTGATCTTGGGCTACACCCGGAGCTCTGCCGGCATCGGCTCGCTGCTGATCGGTCTGCATGATGACGCCGGCCAGCTGCAGTACGCTGGTCGTGTCAGGTCGGGATTCACCGGGCGCGAGTTGGACAGGCTCAAAAAACGGCTCGGCCCATTGGTACGGAGAACATCGGCTTTACGTACGCCGCCCAAGCTGCAGGGCGGCGCCGTGGTATGGGTAGAGCCTCAGCTTGTGTGCGAGGTGAAGTTTGCCGAGTTGACCCCAGCCGGCAAAGTTCGCCACGCCGTGTACATCGCTCTGAGGGACGATAAGCCGGCATCGGCCATCAGTCTGGAGAGCGACACCGACCCTGTGTAACCAGGCGAAGATGCGCCGGGAGGCGATTGTGTATGAGGTTCATATCGACGCCGAGGCCTGTGTAATCCAGTGTGAAATCACGGATGTGATCGAGGCCGATCCAAACCCAGGCTTATGGTCCAGCGACTGGGATTTACAGGGGTATCGCGAGCTGGAATTCAGGGTGCTTTCTGGTGTGGCGTACGACGCAGATGGTCACCCTAGCGATCTAGGCCGCAACGGCTGCGCCGAGGTGGCCGACCGATACGCGGAGTTCATCGAGGACGATTTGTGGCACCAGCTGGACAACGAGCGATGCGAATAGCGGGCAAAAGAAAACCCGCGTTGGCCGAGGCCTCAGCGGGCTTTCTCCGTCAGTCAGGTATTAGCCGTTCCAACTATCGCGAATCGCCTCTACCAGGAGCTTTGCAAGCACCTGAATAGAGAGATTCTTTAGGAAATTTTTCATCTCCAAAGACCTCGATTGGGGCCTCTGTCCCTATCAATGCTTTTCCGGAACACATGGCACTGACAAGAGCATGGTCAGATGATCTTTGCGAGACGCGGGCGGGGCTGGTGTTAACCGGGGATCAAATCCGCGCGGGTTCCTACGCCCGCGTCCCTGGCAGTGAATCTTTAGACGGGAAGCACCCCACCCGGCTCGCACGTCACAACTGACTGCTGGCGATCTTACCGGCTCCGCTGTCGCTGTGCCATCACAAAACGGGTTGGCGAGCATTTCTATGGGCAAAAAAAAACCGCCGTAGGAGGGCGGTTTTTTTCGGCATCGCGGTTAGGAGCCGCTTTGCCAGGTCTCGCAAAGATCATCTGACTGGGTTCATGGTTGCAAAAGTTGACACGTATGGCAACTCTTTTTTGAGTAATTCCCCAGTAAACGCTAGGGGAAACGAGGCAGCGCGCTATGGGCGTGCCCCCATTCGGGGGGCGGCTGTCGTGAACCAAGCCCCGGCCAAAAGCACGCCGGGTCTTGGCCCTTCGGGCTTCCATCCTCACGCCTCCGGCCTACGGCCTGCGCGCTCCGCTTGCCGGTCGTTCCAGGGCAACCACTGCGGCTAGCTCAGCAACCATCGGTAGGAAGCGGACGCCCCAATGGCCTATCCGCCACCAGGCCTTGCCTGCAAGGGGCTTTCGCGGCATATCCTCGCTCGCTACGCTCCCTGCGGTATTCCACGGTCCCCTTGCACGCGGCCTGGCTCTGGATAGTCCGGGCTTACCGCGTCCTACCGAAGGCTGCCGAGCAGATCCACCCAGCGGTGGTGTGCTTCCATTCCCAAAGAGCAAGGCGGCATCCGCTTCGCGGCTGCTGCTTTGAAAAGCGTTTGTTTCCCGCGCCCCACGCTCGGCATTAAAGCAGATCGGCAAGAGCGCCTGCGGTCAAGCGCTCAATGCCATGCAAATCGATCAGAGGGAGTTGGCCAGGTCGTACACGCCGGTTACAGCGAACCAAAGGCCGATACCCGCAGCAAGCGCCGTATACAAAGGCAACCGCTTGTGTTTGTCCGTGTAGCCATCGCTGAATCTGTTCTGCTTCGGGGTGATGGTATAGAAGAACCCTTGAATGGCCTTGGGCAGGAGGATCAGGAATGCAAGACCCTTTAGGCTCAGTTCAGCGTTATCTGTCCAGGGGAATCGGGCCAGCCAAAATGCGCAGCCAATCCACAGGAGCCAGCCCCAGGCGAAAAGCGCCTTGGTTTGGTTCGGGGAAATAGTCTTTTCCATGTCAGCCTCGCTTGTCCGGGCGACCTTCATTCCAGGTCATCCAGTAAAAAATGACGATGCCGACAACGGCGCCGAATGGGCCAATGCGCTCAGCCCAGGTAATCGGAAGAAGGGTAGGGAGGGCCAGTTTCAGGCCGATCACAATCATGGTTGCAACGATCCACCCAAACCCGGCTGCAACGGGGGTGAGCAAAATGCGTTTGACGATCAGGTCCGTGTTCATAAGTACCCCCTTTTATCCGATTAGTGTGGCGATGAGATCTATCACTTTCGAATCACGCGCCATCACCCACGCGAAAACCGCCAAGGTCAGCAGCCCGTAAATCCACCGACGTTGTTGATCGGGGGTGACTTCGGCTCCGCTCTCCGGCCATATCGGCGGGATATCACCCTGGAGGAATTTGGGGAAAAGGCCCATCAACGCGAACCAGGCCCAATCGAAACCAGCAGGCCCAGCGTAGGGCGACTTGGTGGCGATCCAAGCAGCTAGGCCGAGCCAAGCAGCCCATGCGCATGCGCGTATGACCCCCTTCTTTTTCGACGTTAAAGCGATCATGTAACCTCCTTGTTCACAACGATTAGTGTACCGGCTCAACGTGCTTGCGGGTCGTAAGATCCAGGCCAACGGCACGCATTACGGCCAGCAGGGTTTTCAAAGTCGGGTTGCCCTTGTCCGAGAACGACCGGTAGAGGTGTTCGCGGGAAAGGCCAGATTCATTGGCAAGGGCGGTCATCCCTTTGGCGCGGGCTACGACACCCAGGCATTTTGCGATATAGGCCGCATCGCCCGTTTCGAATGCGTCCTCCATGAATACCGCGATGGACTCCGCATCAGTCAACGCATCAGCGGGGTCGTAGTCGTAAAATTGTTCTTTCATTCATCGTCACTCCACTGGCTGGCCAACGCTTTAGCGGTTTCGATATCCCG
The DNA here is from genome assembly GCF_016925675.1 of Pseudomonas hygromyciniae. Lineage (NCBI taxonomy): Bacteria > Pseudomonadati > Pseudomonadota > Gammaproteobacteria > Pseudomonadales > Pseudomonadaceae > Pseudomonas > Pseudomonas hygromyciniae. The sequence continues at coordinate 38,608 of NZ_CP070507.1, forward strand.
CGCTTGGCTGCTCTTGTCCCCACCACACAGCAACAGGACCAGTTGGTTACCGCGCTGCTGAAAATACACCCGGTAGCCGGGGCCGTGATGGATGCGCAGTTCGCTGATCCCCTGGCCCACTGGTTGAACGTCCCCAAGCAGACCATTTGCAACGCGGAAGACTCGCGCAGCGATGATGGCTTTGGCCTGCTTGTCTCGCAGCTTGCGTTCCCAGTTCCTGTACGTGGCGGTTTGTTTAATTGTCTTCATGGGCTCAATTGTAGCTTATAAATCACGGCTAGGCAAGATTCTCGCACGCGAGAAAGTCAATTAATAGTAAATATAGTATTGACCATAAGTTGACGCAAGGGGGATTTTTTAGGATACTGAATCCGTCGAAGCAATCCCGTCTCGACAGCCTGGAACCAGCGGCGGCAACCGCTCCGGGCAACACTGCGAAGGAGTTCGAAGCATGTCTATTTTCAAAGAGTTGGCGTTACCTTCTACGCTTGACGATCTGCTAACTGCCCGCGAGGAAGCGCTACGGCTGATCACTGATGCACGCCGCATGCTGGAGCTGGCCCAGGAAGTTCTAGCGCCCCATGGTCGGCATCTGATGCCTCACGCTGCGCAACTCAGGGAAGACCAGGACAGGGTGCGCCGCGAACTGGACACCTCCCTATGGCGCCGGGCGTTCGATATGACAGGCTTTAAGCAACTGATGGACGCCGAGGCCGTCGCGGAGTTTGAGAAGAGCCTTTGCCCATCCCCGCCTGAATTCACCGCGTCGACGATCACCGCTACGTTCATCGACTTGCGCATAAACGCCGAATCCATGTTCCAGCGTGGGGTTTTCAATGTGTTCCGGTATCTCTCCGACGACTACCGCACCAACGCAAAAGAGCCGTTTCGCATCGGCCAGAAAGTGATCATGGAAGGGATGGTCGAACCTTCGTTCAAAAGTGGCCTTTGCATCCGGTACGGTTCATGGGCCAAGGACAAGCTCAATGACCTTGACCGGGTATTTCAGACGCTCGATGGCAAGCCCTTCCAGGCGCACGCATTGACCTCAGCTATGGATGCAGCTTTTCAGGCTGGGGAAGTGTTCGAGAACGAGAACTACCGGGCCAAGGCGTTCAAGAAGGGCACCCTCCACCTGGAGTTTCTGCGCCTGGATCTGCTGGACAAAGTGAATGAGCAGATTGCCGAATATTACGCCGGCAACGTGCTGCCAGACGCCCGCGCTGCGTAGTAAAAAAATGTCACTATCAGTCAAATTAGATTTGACTGATAGTTGACTTGTTGGGGTTCCTTTGCGATACTTACCACGTCGAAGCAATTCCGCTTCGACAGCCCGGAACCAGCGGCGGCAACCGCTCCGGGCACACTGCGAAGGAGTTTCCATGAGCGCCTATATCCTGAATCGTTTTCACATCTCCGCCATCCTCATGTTCACCTGCAACGGCAAGCCGGATGCAACCACCTACCAGCTCCTTGCCGACAAAGGGCAGCAGCTGCTTGACGAAAACATCCGATCCGTACGCACGCGCTACCCACGCGAAACGTTCAAGGGCGAGCTGTTCGGCCTGGATGAAACTGTCCCCAAGCCCACCCCGCTCGAAGCCCTCAAGCTCATCCAGTGCCTGGAATATCAGTCCAATCAAAACCCCGACTATTACGCGACCCAGGCATTTCGCACCCTGCATGAAATTCGCCGCGTAGCGCAGTCAAAGCTGCCGGGCTGGGATCAGGCGAGTTGGGATCTGGTCTGATGGCCGCGAATGCCCAGCAGGTAGCGCCGCCCATGTGGCGCTACTCCCTGCGCTGGTGTCTGCCTCACTTGCCATGCCCCGGTGACTTCGAGCTGCTGGTGATCGAGGCGCCGGCAGGGCAGAAGCTCCCCGAGGAAATGCGCAAAGCGTGGGAGGCCCGGCCCGAGGGTTACGGGGTCTGTCTCGACTTTCCCGCCTCTCAGGCGGTCAAGCGCTGGAGCGCCGAGGCAAAGGGCAAGGTCAGGCGCAAGAACCTGGAGCGCCGGGTAGAAAAGCAGGCTCCGCTGTTTGCGGATGAGCTGATAGCCCGCGAACTGGCCCAGCGTCCCGCCTATTTCGAAGGCAAGTAATCTAAAAAGCCGGTACATGCGGCGGCAACCGCTCCGGCACAGCGAAGGAGAATCCCGCAATGACTACATACCGTGTTGTATGGGCTGTTGATATCAACGTTGACGGCGATCATCGAGCAGCCGCAGAGGCGTGCGCACGCCACTACTTCCAGCCGCGAATTGCAAACGGCGATCCCGACTGCGCATGCGTGTTCGAGGTGACAGGACCAGACAACAGGACCGCCGAGGTAGACCTGGTGCCGAGCTTGTGCGATCTCATTGGTGACGACACCGAGTAAACGCAACCCAACAGTGCCCGGATCCAGCGGCGGCAACCGCTCCGGGCACTTGCGAAGGAGTACGCATGAACGCGATCAGCCGCGGCTGCCCCTCGGGCGGCGCTCACCCCGTTTTATCCCTCGCCCAGGCCGAGGCCCTGCGCGCTGCGCTGGCCGGTCGGCTGCTGGCTGTGTGTTTCGGATCGGGCGTGGATTCCACGGCCATGCTCGTAGCCCTGCACGCGGCAGGGCTGCGCCCGGATATCATCACCTTTGCCGACACCGGCGCGGAGAAACCCGAGACGTTGGCCCACATTGAGGCGATGGATTCCGTGCTGCGTGCGTGGGGCTGGCCGTCCGTTAGCGTGTGCCGGAAGAAACCGAAGCCCACCACCGGATACCAGGATCTGTACGGCAACTGCATGGCCAACGAGACATTGCCTAGCCTGGCCTTTGGCATGAAATCTTGTTCGGTGAAGTGGAAGCAGGTTCCCCAGGATCAGTTTCTCATGGGCGCCCGGTCTGGCCCGAACGCCAGGCCAGCGCATCCTGTGTGGGAACGCGCCAAGGTGACGGGACAACGCATCGTCAAGCTGATCGGTTACGACTGCGGCAAAGCAGATCTGCGCCGCTCCAAAGCGCTCAAGCCTGCGGACGCAAACTTCGATTATGTCTACCCGTTGCAGCTGGTTCGCTGGACTCGCCGCGATTGTGTGCGTGCGATCACTCAGGCGCTCGGCGCGGACCTGGTACCGATCAAATCCGCCTGCTTTTTCTGCCCAGCTTCCAAGCACTGGGAACTGTATTGGCTTGCCGCGAATCACCCCGAGCTGCTGGAGCGGGCGCTGATGCTTGAGCGCAACGCCCTCACTGGCAAGCACAGCCGATTTGACGCAGTACAGTTCGGCGCATCGTGGGAACACCTGGTGCGAAATGCCGATGGTTTCCCCAGTACAACGACAACCGTAGGGCTTGGGCGTAGCTTCGCTTGGAACCAGTGGGCCAGGGTCAATGACGTTGTAGACGAGCATTTTAATGTCAGGCGAGCCGCTGCCGATCGAGCGCGTTTTGCGGCGTTGTCCGACAGCTTGCGGGATCCAGATAATGCCCTGGACTCGCGTACGCCGGGCATTCCCGTTGTCGATATCACTAACTCTGAGCAGTTAGAGCTGTGGTAAATTATTAGTAAAAAATAGATTTGACTATAAGTTGACATTGATAATAGCCTTTGCGATACTGGGAACCGTCGAAGCAATCCTGCTTCGACAGCCTGGAACCAGCGGCGGCAACCGCTCCGGGCACTTGCGAAGGAGTTACAAACATGGCTATCGAAACCCACCTGTTCTATTTCAGCTCAGCCACGCAGCTGCGCGATTTCTCCGGCTTCACCGTCGAGCCGTCCCATCAAGCCCGCCCAGGGCAAGAACCCTCCACCGTCACCATGTACACGGTCGTCGCTCAGCGCTCCGGCATCGGCCAGCGCGAAGTCATCGCAGAGTTCCCGCTGGAACTGCATGCCGAGATTTTCCGCGACATGGCCGAGGCGACAGCCCGCGCCCTCTGACCACAGCCCCGCCCGGACCTTGGGTCCGGGCCATCGTGACGGATGACGAACATGCTTACAAAGTATGTGCTCAAGCACTTTCATTTCTGCTGCGGGCTTGGCGGCGGCGCCAAAGGCTTCAATCAAAACAAGGAAGTGGTCGGCCACCTGCAGGCGGAATGGCGCTGCATTGGCGGTGTCGATGTGGACGCCGGCGCGCTGCGTGATTTCCAACGCCTGGCCGGTGTACCAGGTACGCAAATGGACCTGTTCACCCGCGAGCAATACACCGCCTTCCATGGCAAGGAACCGCCAGCAGACTGGCGGGAGGCAACCCCGGCTGATATTCGCCGCGCTGCGGGCTTTCAGGATCCTGATGTGGTGTTCATCAGCAGCCCCTGCAAAGGCGCTTCTGGCCTGTTGTCCGAGGCGTTGAGCCTAACCCCCAAGTACCAGGCCCTCAATGAACTGACGCTGCGCTGCGTGTGGCTCATGTGCGAGGCCTGGCAGCACAACCCGCCCGGCCTGATCGTGTTCGAGAACGTGCCGCGCCTGGCAACCCGTGGTCGCCACCTGCTCGATCAGATCGTTCAGGTGTTGAACTTCTTTGGCTATGCCGTGAGCGAGACAACCCACGACTGCGGGGAGCTGGGCGGCCTGGCCCAAAGCCGCAAGCGCTTTCTGCTGGTGGCTCGGCACGTGGAGAAAGTGCCACCGTTCTTGTACGAGCCGGAAAAGAAATCCCTGCAATCGGTCGGTGCTGTCCTTGGCCGCATGCCGCTGCCTGGCGATATCGAGCGCGCAGGCCCAATGCATCGGGTTCCAGCGCTGCAATGGAAAACGTGGGTTCGCCTTGCCCTGGTCGAGGCCGGCAAGGACTGGCGCAGCCTGGATCAGTTGGCCATCGAGGACGGTTATCTGCGCGACTTCGTGATAGTGCCCGAGGCGTTCTCGGGATATCTAGGCGTGCGTAGCTGGGGTGATTCAATGGGCACCGTTGCCGGCCAGACAGGGCCAACCAATGGCGCATTTTCGGTTGCAGATCCGCGCAGCCCGGCACACGCCGCGCAGTACCAGCAATATGGCGTACGGCGCTGGGAGGACTCGAGCGGCGCAATCATCGGCATCAAGTCGCCAGGGCAGGGCACGTTCAGCGTGGCCGATCCGCGTGGCGCAGCTGGTGGACACGGGAAATACAGCGTCACCCGCTGGGATGGCTCGGCACGCACCGTCATTGCCGGCAGCACGACAGGGCAGGGCGCGTTTGCCGTACAGGATCCGCGCCCAGGCTTGCGCCGCGTGAAAGGCGATGCCTACCTCACCGGGGGCCACTATGGCGTCGTGCCGTGGGAAGGCCTGGCCGGGGCAGTATCCGCCAGTGCGCGCCTGGACAATGGCCGCTGGAGCGTTGCCGATCCGCGCATGCCAGCCGCCAATGATCGATTGACCTGCGTGATTCGAAGCCTCGACGGCACCTGGCACCGCCCATTCACCACGCTGGAAATGGCGGCGCTGCAAAGCCTGGTTGACCCGGAAGAAATGCTTGAGCTGGACGGTTTGAGCGACCAGGCGTGGCGCGAGCGGATCGGTAATGCGGTACCACCGAAAGCCGCTGAGGCAATTGCCGGTGTAATGGCCCAAACCCTCCTGCTGGCCAAGCAGGGTGAAACCTTCCTGCTCAGTCATATGCCGGTATGGGTTCGCCCCGTCGCGGTCGGCCTGTCGCTGGCCAGCGAACTCGACAAGGCAGCATAACCAACCTAAAGGCGCCTCAGCCCGGGGCGCCTAACTCAGCCCGGAAATGACGGCGGCAACCGTCCCGGGAACCCACGCGAAGGAGTAACACCATGTTCCGCGATCTCACGATGAGCAAAGCCCAACGTTCCAGCCAGGCCCTGCATACCGCTGCGCGGTTGGCAGAGCATCGGAAGAAGTGGTATTCAGCCGCCGAGCTTTACGAAGCAGCCGCATCCCTTTGGCCTGGCAAAGGCCTCAGTTTGATGCGCCGCGCCGAACAGTGCCGCTCCCTGGTTGTCGATGCCAGCGATGAAATGGAATTTGAGGATTGAGCCATGGACGAACGAACGGAACAGCAACTGACCGATTATCTCGATACCCTGTTGTGGCTGGAGACCGCCTCCGTGGCCGAGATTGAAGGAGCCTTATCCACGGCCTCCGCCACTGTACGTGAGGACCTGGAGCTGGGCATTCAGTGCATGATGGACTCAGACCGTCCCGGCTTGGCCAACTACTTTCCCAACCTGGTCAGTCGGCCCACTTCGCTGTCAGTCATCCGCCAAAAATTCTCAGCTGTCGCACTGGCTATGGATCAGCTTGAGGACTCGATGCGCCGGCGACAAACGGATCCTACCTATCCGTTAATGGGTTATGGCGCGGTTCTCGGTACGTTGGCCAAGTTGCAATACCTGAACAAAATCACACCGTCGCAGCGGGAGTTGCTGCTCAGCGAACTGGCTAGCCTCAAAGCTGGCGGCTTGCGTCTGGACAATTAAGGAGGCGTCATGAATCGCATGGCTAAACGCCGGAGTCGGTTACCCGTGATCCTCTGCGTAGCTGGGGGCATTCTCATTTTCGTGGTTGAAATGTTTTCGTCCTGGCACATGACCGAACGGCGCGTAGCGCGAAAGAACCAGGAGAAGGCTCGGTATCTGCAGGAGCATTCGCCGCCAAAACCAGCCAATACGCACGTAGAGGTATTCATGCCGCCAGGGGCTTCGCACAATACCTCACACACCATCAAGGAAGCGGTTTCGCCTTGAGTCATCATGGGCGTGCCCCTGCGGGGGCGGCTGTCGTGAACCAAGCCCCGGCCAAAAGCACGCCGGGTCTTGGCCCTTCGGGCTTCCATCCTCACGCCTCCGGCCTACGGCCTGCGCGCTCCGCTTGCCAGTCGTTCCAGGGCAACCACTGCGGCTAGCTCAGCAACCATCGGTAGGAAGCGGACGCCCCAATGGCCTATCCGCCACCAGGCCTTGCCTGCAAGGGGCTTTCGCGGCATATCCTCGCTCGCTACGCTCCCTGCGGTATTCCACGGTCCCCTTGCACGCGGCCTGGCTCTGGATAGTCCGGGCTTACCGCGTCCTACCGAAGGCTGCCGAGCAGATCCACCCAGCAGTGGCGCGCTTCCATTCCCAAAGAGCAAGGCGGCATCCGCTTCGCGGCTGCAGCTTTGAAAAGCGTTTGTTTCCCGCGCCCCACGCTCGGCATTAAAGCAGCTCGGTAAAGCGGTCAAGCGTTCGGATCAAGAAAAAGCAGATTTCTCGCGTGCGAGAAACGCGACAAGCGGTCAATATGGATTTGACCAATAGTTGACTTTAGTTAGGCGTTGGGCGATACTACTCATGTCGAAGCAATTCCGCTTCGACGGTCTGGAACCAGCGGCGGCAACCGCTCCAGGCAAATCGCGAAGGAGTTTACGCATGACTATCACCGCTCAAGCCCCCGCCCTCAGCTTCAACAACTGGCTCACCCCAGCCGACTTTTTGAGCTTTGCCCAAAAGATCTGGGCGCCTGCCGTTGATTCGAGCATCGAGGCGATGGAGCGCAAAGTTGACGATCTCTACGGCGCGGCATGTAAGCGCTTCCCCACCTATGACACCATGGTGCACAACGCTTTCTGTGCGAGCATGGATGAGGAGTTCGGCACCGATGAACAAGCCGAGGGAGTGGCGGAAGTGTTCGCGTACGCCCGCGAGGCTTATGGCTATATGTCTGCCAGTGAGAACGAAGCACAGCGCCAGGAAGACGCCGATAACGGCTTCTGCTGGCACGGCCTGGACGTTATGACCTGCCCTTGCGGTTGCTTCGAGAACGACTAATTCAGACGGAGAAGGAGATTCATCATGGCCCGTGGCGTAAACAAAGTAATCCTGGTCGGTACTTGCGGGCAGGATCCCGAAGTCCGCTACCTTCCCAATGGCAACGCCGTGACCAACCTCAGCTTGGCCACCAGCGAGCAATGGACCGATAAGCAGAGTGGCCAGAAGGTCGAGCGCACCGAGTGGCACCGTGTGTCGCTGTTCGGCAAGGTGGCCGAGATCGCCGGCGAATACCTGCGCAAAGGTTCGCAGTGCTACATCGAAGGCAAGCTGCAAACCCGCGAATGGGAGAAGGACGGAATCAAGCGTTACACCACTGAAATCATCGTCGATATGCAAGGAACGATGCAGCTGCTCGGCGGTCGCCCGCAGAACCAGCAGCCGGGCAGTGACCCCTACAACCAGGGCGGCAGTAACCAGGCCCCCCGCCAGCAAGCCCCGCGTCAGCAGCCACCGCAGCGCCCGGCACAGCCGGCGCCGCAGCCAGCGGCAGACTTTGACAGCTTCGATGACGACATACCGTTCATGGATCCGTACCGCTTCAATTGGCACCTCCAATAATCATGAAGAGGGCGGGCGCCTAAGCCTGGCATGCGCTGGGCTTAGGCTCCGCCCGATGGAAGCTGTAGGAACTTAGAGGAGAGAAATTGTGCGCCTGATCGCCTTTGTTCACGCGCTGGTTTTACTGGCAGTTATGTTTATGGTCGGTCGCTCCGATTTTGCGCAACATTCCGGTTATATAGGGGTAGTCGGGGCAATCATCGGAATGGTGATATCAGGCCGTAGCCAAACCCAATTGGGCAAAGCGATTGCGCTATGGCTAATCGTCACAGGTGTCGCGGCAACGACAGGTTGGCAATTTCACCTAATGGCCTAGTTCCGTTCCCCCCACTGTCAACGAAGAAGCCCCGGCACTAGCCGGGTTTTAAAACGACAGACGGTCAAATTAGATTTGACCAATAGTTGACTTCAGTTTGTGCCTTTGCGATACTAACCCCGTCGAAGCAATCCCGCCTCGACAGCCTGGAACCAGCGGCGGCAACCGCTCCAGGCAAATCGCGAAGGAGATTCAAAAATGCGTCTATCCAGCAACTTCCGTAACCCTTGCATGGTCCGCAGCGACAGCCCGCTGAGTAATGACGAGATCGCACGTGTTGCCCCCTCGATCTTTGCCGAGGAAGCACATGAAAGCCGCTCCGATCGCTACCGCTACATTCCCACCGTTGACGTACTGGAAGCGCTGCGCAGTGAAGGGTTTATGCCGTTCATGGCGTGCCAAACCCGCGTGCGTAACACCGACAAGCGCGAACACACCAAGCACATGATCCGCCTGCGTCACGCCAACACCATCGTTGCCAAAGAGGCCAACGAAATCATCCTGCTGAACAGCCACGATGGCACGAGCAGCTACCAGATGATGGGCGGTTGCTTCCGTTTCGTGTGCGCCAATGGCCTGGTACTGGGTGACGCCGCGATGGATCAGAAAGTCCGCCACAGCGGGCGTCAGGATGTTATCGGGGATGTGATCGAGGGCGCATATGAAGTCCTGAATCAGTTCCAGCTGATCGAGGAACAGCGCGAAACCATGAAGGGTATCCAGCTGGGCGGCGACCTGCAGCACGCCTTTGCCGAGGCTGCACTTGCCTACCGCTACGACCCGGCAGACGGCCCGGCTCCGGTGACCGCTAGCCAGCTTCTGGCACCACGGCGCCGCGAAGACGCCACCAACGACCTCTGGTCGACCTTCAACCGCGTACAGGAAAACACCATCAAGGGAGGGCTGCGAGGCCGCAACAAACAAGGGCGCCGTACCAGCACCCGTGCCGTTTCCGGCATTGACCAGGACGTGAAATTGAATCGCGCCCTGTGGGTACTGGCCCAGCACCTGCGCCAAGCCGCCTAACAGCCCCAGGCCGGGCGCCCACCGCGCCCGGCCTGCACCATGCAAGGAGATCGCAGCCATGCAAAAAGTTTTCTATGTACCCGGCCAAACCGCAATCATCGACTATGCCCGCCAGATCGGCCCCAATGCTTGGGCCGCTCGCGCAACCTGGCTGATGCTGCCAGAGATCCAGGTAATGCACCCCGGCGCTGTGCTGGGCGATGAAGTAGGCTTTCTGCAAGCGCAGGAAGCCGCCCACGGCACCCAGCCGGCGCGCATCACCGAAACCCGGTATGACTTCGCGCTTAGCCGCGCTCAGGTGCTCGACTATAACGCCGGCGAGGCCGGCGATTCGTTCATACTGCAGGCCCCCGAGGTTGGCGACCTGGTGCGCGTGTACGCCCGTTCAAACGGGCGTTACTGGACGTTCCTGGCGCTGCCAACGATCACGCATTGCGAGATCTGGCAGCGGATCCGCGAGCAGGGGGCCGCGGCTGATTGACTACTGACACTAGGAGCTGATGAATGCAGCCGATGTACACCAAAGAAGAATGGAAGAAGGTTGCGCCCCTGTTTGCTTCCAAGCGCCTGGCCATCTCGACTGTCGAGGTGGCCAAGGCCGTTCTGGTCGATGGCCAGCGCATCACCGACGTAGCCGAGGCCAGAGGGATGACCAAGCAGACCGCCCACGCAGCGGTTAAGCGCGTGCGGAAAATCCTTGAAGAACAGGGCGCCGGCGAACTGGTACCCGTTCTTGTGTGGCTGCCCCCCGAGCTGGCCGAGCAGGTACGGGAAATGGCCAAGCCATTCCCGCAGCCTGCTGCCCCGAAAAAGTAGGTCGATAGGAGAGAGGTTCATGGAGAGAGCTACTAAATCTGCTGCTGCACTAATGCTATGGAGTGCGCTTGTGGTTGCCGCCCTACATTTCACCTGGCCAGCGGCCACGCTACCGGTCGAAGAGATCCCAGCACTACCTGGAGTTGAGCAATGCGGGTTCGATAAATTCGAGAATTGCTTCGCCAAAGCCGTCACGCAGCGTCAGTGGATTTTCACGCGCCGTAATGAGTTCGCGGAATCTTACCCGGAGAGAACCCACAACCATCTGTTGATCGGTTCGATTGCCTGGGTAGCCCCAATCGCCCTGTTTTTTGCGGTCCGTCAATATCGGCAGGGCCACGGCAAAACTCGGAAGGAGAAACGTAATGTCGTTTGATGCACTCATTTTTCCAGGCGACCGGGTTCATTCGGTTTCCATTCATAACGTGACCCTTGTCGGTGGCCAGCTTAGCGAGGACGGGGTAACGCCCCAAATGATCGTTGAGTACCAGGGGAAACAGCATGTTTTGCGCGCCACTCGCCCAGTGTACGAGAAGGACATAGGCAAAGTGGGATACGTGCTGCCATCACAATTTCCGTCTGCAGCCGAATACGGCTCCACGATTTTCCGGGCATACCAGGATCAGAGCCTGCGCCGCGTATACGAACTGGACACCACGAACGACGAATATCACATGGTGCCGCTTAATCATGGAAAGTGGCCCCATCATCGTGCTCACCTGCAATGCGGTTGGCGTTGCGACAGTCGGCCTACTGGCTTTCTCGCACCGGCAGGGCTTGTGCCCGGGGCCAATGGTGAGTTCGTACCGGACGAAACGGAAGTCGTATCTGTGCGCATCCCCCCCGAATTTGAATGGGAAGCACGCCGGCATCAGATGAAAGCTGCCGATCTGCTCGAAAGCTTTATCGGTGACCTGGCTGGCATCCAGAACTATGCAAACAAACCTCGGGCTGATCGCTTCGGTAGCAACGGCAGCGATGAACGCATGCTGGCCGAAAACTGGCTGGAGCGTGCGCATGGTATGAAGGCCATCGACCTGGACCAGTTGAGCCAGCAGATCGAAGAAGCCGAGGAATGGGACGCGCAGCAGGACGAATGGTCGGAGCAGCTGGGGGAATACGCTGATCGAGGCGGTGATCCTCGCCAGTTGCTGGAAGCCGTTGACGGTGTGCTGACCAAGCTGGACGAGTTGGGGCCTGATTTTGTGCTGGATCTGCAGGCCGAGGTTGAAGCGACTCAAACCCTACCCAAACTCACCGAGTTGAATCCCTCGCAGCTGGCGTACCTTGAAAAGTGGCTGGCCAGCAACGGCCCGAACAACCTCCTGAAATGGCCTGGTTGGCATGACGCCCGACTTGGCCAGGCTCCGAAAGACGTTTGACTTCCCCTCTTGTGCGTGCCCCCTTCGGGGGGCGGCTGTCGTGAACCAAGCCCCGGCCAAAAGCACGCCGGGTCTTGGCCCTTCGGGCTTCCATCCTCACGCCTCCGGCCTTCGGCCTGCGCGCTCCGCTTGCCGTTTGTATCGTACGGCCGAGGGGGCAATTCCTAACCCGGCCTCGCGGCCGGGATGGCCCATCCCACCTGGTAATCAAGATCGAGGGCGAGCCGGCCAGCAGGCCGGGCGCTGCAGCAGCTCGCGTGGGAGCAAGTGCACGGCTCGGGAAATCGCCCTGCAGTTGCCCACCGCCCAGGCGATGATGCACACCTGGTCCGTGGACAACTGCACCGCTCGCTCTGGCCCTTGTTGGGGCCTCGCTCGCTGGACGATTTTGCGTGCGCGAGCTGCTGCAGGGGAGCCCGCAGAATTCGGAAAAAATCGTACGCTAACAGTTCAAGCGTCCCGGCCACGCCTGACTGTAGCTTGTTGACTGGTCAATCTGTCTCGCGGGTAAAGCGATAGAACAAGTTCGGCTCGCTGACCACGTACAAATACCCTTCATCGTCGATGGTTACGCCTTCGGCTTGGGGTATACCTTTCAGCAAACCAGCAAACCCCCTCGCCAAGGAGCGGAAACTCACCACCTTGCCCTCGTCGGTCATTTCAATCAGCAGTTTCGACTCGTCGCTGAGCAGGATCAGATGGCCGCTCTGTTGATCGAATACAACCGAAGACAAGTCAGTGGCAAACACCTTGTCTTTTACTAGGTTGGACATGTCGCGGACGTGCAGGGAAACGCCTCCTTCCAGGCTGGCACGAAGGCCGCTCACTTCCAGTAATTGCCGGGGGTCACGCTCCTTGGTCACAAACAAACGATCACCTTTTAGGTCGTAGGCGAGCCCTTCAAGGCCTTTGTTGTCCTCCTTGCCAAGCGCCAAGGTTAGCGCTGAATACTGGTCTAGGCTCAATGGTCGATCAGGAGAAAGCTTACCGTATTCGTCGATGGGGATATCCACGATAACCAGGCTCTGCCGCCGCTCTTCGGCAATGACCAGTTGACCGTTGCCGGCATAGGACACCGCTTCCACGTCGTGGAAGCCATCCAGGCTGTAACGTCGCTCCACGTCACCGTCACGACTGAGGGCCAGCAGCTCGTTCGGGCCATTGGTAACCGCCCACAGCAGATTTAGGTCAGGATCGAAGGTCAGGCCCGAAAGGTTGTTGTCCACACCGGGAACCGCCTTAGCATCCAGCTCAACCCGATAGCCAGGCAGCCACACAGAGCGCTCCTGCCAATCGTCTGTGTGCCAGTGGGTCTTGATCCAAAAGTACAGACGATCATCAAGGTGATGAGTACGTACTTGGAATACGGTGAGCAACACAAGGCATACAAGCGCCCACATCCAAACACTTACTTTCCGTGTTCGGCCCAGCCAGTTTTTAGCCATCAAATACATTAGAAGCCTCGTTAAATCAGACTGACGCCACGAGCCGTGATGGTTTCAACCCGACTCGGCGCGGCTGGCACAGGTGATACACAACGGCGTGGCCGGATCGAACTCCAGACGGCCCGAGGCGATCAACTCGCCGCATTGGTTACACCAGCCATAGTCGCCCTCGTGCCAGCGCTTGAGGGCCAGTTGGAGACGGACACGTTCATGCCGTGCACGACTGCGGATCGCATCGTTCATCGCTTGTTGCTGGAGTGCGTCCATTCTCGATAGACGCCCCACCTTGCTTTGATCCAGCTCTACCGATTGCGAGCGAGACTCAGCGTCTCCCAGCAATCGATCCAGCTCGGCAGCCCGCTGTTCCAGTAGGGTCTTGAAATGGGCAAGATCGAGGGCGTCGTCCAGGCTCATTAGCGCAGCAGTAACAGCGGACTGGTGGTGGTACGGAGCATGCTGGTAGTGGTGCTGCCGACCAGGAACTGCCGGATACGTGAGTGTCCATAAGCCCCCATCACTAGCAGATCGATGCCATGCTCTTTCTGATAGGCGTGCAGGGTACGTTCTATTTCACCGCTCCGAGTCTCAGCGCGAACGGTAAATCCGGCGTTGATCAGCACTTTCTGCGCCCAGTCCAGCTGCGCGGACGCTTCGTCGTTCACGGGCCCAACCATGACCAGATGGATCGGCAGCCCCTTCAGCAGCGGGCTGGCTGCCAGCATCTCCACACCCTTGCGGGTTGTAGCGCCGCCATCGAATGCCAGCATCGCGCTCTTGGGCTTTTGGAAGTTGGCCGGGGTGACCAGGATTGGCCGGTGCATGATACGAATAACGCTTTCCAGCTGGCTTCCGACATGCTGACTCAGACCGCCACTAGACTCGCCCTGGCGACCGATAACCAGCAAGCGCGTTTCACTTTGCAGCTCTTGCAAGCTCTCCAGTAAATCGCCATGTCGCTGCTTGGACTCCGGTGCGCGCACACCATCATTCACGGCCCGTTCTTTCGCGGCTGCAAGCATGATTCGCCCTTGTTCAAGGGCCAACTTGCCGCGCTGTTCATCCAGGGAAGCAAGCTCATCAAGCAGGTGCTCGCGGCTGCCAAGGCCAATGTTGCCACTCAAATCTGCTGCAACCGGATACTGGCGCTGATCCAGCACATGCAGGAAGGTCAGCGGCGCTTCCAGGCTCAGACTGGCCCAGGCCGCGTAGTCGCAAACAGCTGGAGCCGAGGTGGAACCGTCGATACAGGCAATTACGTGGGTCATTGTTGTTCTCCTTCTCAGTGGCCCATGAGTTGATCAATGGCGTCAGGTTTATCGTGAACACCAAAGCGATCCACGATAGTGGCGCTGGCCTCGTTTAAGCCCAGCACTTCGACTTCAGTACCTTCACGGCGGAACTTAATGACTACCTTGTCCAGGGCTGCAACAGCGGTGATATCCCAGAAGTGTGCACGATTCAGGTCGATGGTTACCTTGTTCAGGGCTTCCTTGAAGTCGAAGGCTGCGACGAACTTGTCAGCCGAGCTGAAGAACACCTGACCGGTGACGTTATAGCTACGATGCTCGCCGGCTTCGTCCAGCGAAGAACTGATCGCCATGTAATGGCCAACCTTGTTGGCGAAGAACATCGCAGCCAGTAGCACGCCGGCTAACACGCCGAAGGCCAGGTTGTGGGTGGCCACCACGACCACCACGGTGACGACCATGACAATGTTGGTCGACAACGGATGCTTCTTCAGGTTGCGCAGCGAATCCCAACTGAAGGTGCCGATGGACACCATGATCATCACTGCCACCAGCGCAGCCATTGGGATCTGCTTCAGCCAGTCGCCGAGGAAAACCACCATCAGCAGCAGAAATACGCCTGCGGCAAGAGACGACAGGCGAGAACGACCGCCGGATTTCACGTTAATGATCGACTGACCAATCATCGCGCAGCCAGCCATACCGCCGATCAGACCCGAAGCAATGTTGGCCACGCCCTGGCCCTTGCACTCGCGGTTCTTGTCACTCGGGGTGTCGGTCAGGTCGTCGACAATGGTCGCGGTCATCATCGACTCCAACAGACCGACCACAGCCAGTGCTGCCGAATAAGGAAAGATGATGGCCAGCGTCTCGAATGTCAGCGGCACATCAGGCCAGAGGAAGATCGGTAGCGTATCCGGCAGTTCACCCATATCACCGACCGTGCGGATATCCAGACCAACCGACATGGCGACGGCGGTCAGCACGATGATGCACACCAGCGGCGATGGGATGAGCTTGCCGATCTTGGGGACATAGGGGAACAGATAGATGATGCCGAGGCCTGCGGCTGTCATGGCGTAGACGTGCCAGGTGACATTAGTCAGCTCGGGCAGCTGAGCCATGAAAATCAGGATCGCCAGTGCATTGACAAAACCGGTCACCACCGAGCGCGAGACGAAGCGCATCAGCGATCCGAGCTTCAGGTAGCCAGCAGCAATTTGTAGCACGCCACATAGCAGCGTGGCGGCCAGCAGATATTCAAGACCATGGTTCTTGACCAGAGTCACCATCAGCAGTGCCATGGCACCCGTTGCGGCCGAAATCATGCCTGGGCGGCCACCGACAAAGGCGATCACCACAGCGATACAGAAAGAGGCGTAAAGGCCGACCTTAGGGTCAACGCCAGCAATGATCGAGAAGGCGATGGCTTCAGGGATTAGGGCCAGTGCGACCACAAGACCGGCGAGGATGTCGCCACGGATGTTGGATAACCAGGTTTGTTTTAACGAGTGGAGCATCAGAATTCCCAAGGCAATGGATCGCGCAGCACAGCATGGCGCAGGCCAAGTGCAGCTGGTCGATACGAGGTCAAATGTCGGATGTAGAGGAGCTGTGGCGGGTGTTAAAACCTAAAGCACAGCAGAAAGCGACCGCTGGCAGAGCAAGCAGTCACAGATGATGCGGGGGGGCGAAGCGCTATGGCGGCGTAGGCAGCCAGATCATGTTTTGCAGGGTAAGCATGAGGTCTTATCGAGTGTCTTTAGTAACTCAATGGCCGCAACAGTCTACAGGAAGAGGGCAATTTCTGCGAGTCACCCCCGGACTAGGGCGTCCTGTTTGGATGTCAGCCTGAGCTATGCCTCAATCTGACGGTAGCGAGTCGCAGGCGTTCGGATCGGCATCGGTTTCGTTCCCTGTCTTGGCACGCGCTTCGAAGCGTTGATAACACTCCAACCCGCAGAAGTGCTCGACGTATTCCGCGCCTTCCGGGGTGAAGGCGGCATCGAGCGGGATTTCCTTGCAGCACACGCAGCAACTGGTGGTGGTCGAGTCACTTGCATTCATGGTGGCACCCCTCCATTGACTGACGAAGACGGCGAATGCCGCCGCCGGCATTGGCTTCGCGAACAGGAAGCCTTGTCCTGTGTCGCAGTCCGCTTGTCGCAATAGATCAAGACTCGCCGATGTTTCCACGCCTTCAGCCACCACATCCATGCCCAGCCCGTGCGCAAGCTGAATCACGGTGTGCACGATGGTTTGGTCGCGGCGGTCGTTGGCGAGCCCGGCGACAAACGATTGGTCGATCTTGAGCGTGCTGATTGGGCAGCACTTCAGATGTTGCAGACAGGAATACCCCGTCCCGAAGTCATCGGCGGCGAAGCGCACACCGATCTGCCGCAAGGCGTCCAGGGCGGGGAAGATCGCCGGATCACCAAACGCGACCGATTCGGTCAGCTCGATTTCGAGATACTCGGCGGGCAACTCGGCATCAGCCAGCACGCCCTTTACCCACCCGTCGAAGTCCGGTCCCACTTGGCTCGCCGAAACATTGACGGCCAGCCGGAACGGTCGCCATGCCAGCATTCGCCAGTCACGCATCTGGCGGCAGGCTTCGCCCAGCACCCAAGCGCCGATTTCAGGCATCAGGCCGGACGATTCGACCACGGGCAGGAACTGGCCCGGTGGCAATAGTCCAAGCGTCGGATGACGCCAGCGCAACAGGGCTTCCGCGCCGACAATCCCACCACTGCGCAGATCGACGACGGGCTGGTAGTGCAGTTCAAGCTGCCCGCGCTCGACCGCTTGGGCCAGTTCCGGCGTCGTCCATCCATCCGGCCGGAAAGCGCTCATTCTCTTTCCCTGAATGCCCGCAACGCCCGCGACAGGGACAGAAGGAACAGGCCGGTCAAACCGAGCGCCGCGATGACCCAATGCTCGCCGAGGAAAGCACCGGCGGTTGTGCCGGCCAGCACGACAGCGAGGATGGGCAGGTGGCAGGGGCAAGTCAGCACAGCCAGTCCGCCCCACAGGTAGCCGGTGATCGGTTTGTGCGTCTCGGACGGCAAGCGCTCGGGGTTGTTCATGGCAGACTCTCCGCGTGCTGTGCCGGCTCGGTCGGCAGGGTGGCCAACTGCACTTCCAGATCGGCCAACGCTTCGCGCCGACGCTCGACGAACTGACGCAGCAGGGCAAGCTGCGCGGCCGCTTCGTCGCCGTCCGCCGCATCCAGCGCCCGGCACAGCCGCGCCAGCGCGTCGAGGCCGATGCCCGCCTCGAAGGCCGCCCGCACGAAGCACAGCCGTTGCAAGGCGGCGTCATCGAACAAGCCGTAGCCGCCTGGTGTGCACGCCACCGGGCGCAGCAATCCGCGCAGCAGGTAGTCGCGCACGATATGCACGCTCACCCCGGCATCAAGAGCCAGCCGGGACACCGTGTAGGCGTTCATTGAACACCTCCTTTTTCTCACCCGGCGCAGCAGGAAAGCTGCTTCACATCCTTGTTGAAGGTCTGCGCCGCGAGCTTCAACCCCTCGACCATCGTCAGGTAGGGGAACAACTGGTCGGCCAGTTCCTGCACCGTCATGCGGTTGCGAATGGCCAGAGCCGCCGTCTGGATCAGTTCACCCGCTTCCGGCGCGACCGCCTGTACGCCGATCAGCCGATGGCTGCCTTCCTCGATAACCAACTTGATGAAGCCGCGTGTGTCGAAGTTGGCGAGCGCACGCGGCACGTTGTCCAAGGTCAAGGTGCGGCTGTCGGTCTCGATCCCGTCGTGGTGGGCTTCCGCCTCGCTGTAGCCCACGGTCGCCACTTGCGGATCGGTGAACACCACGGCCGGCATTGCGGTCAGGTCGAGCGCCGCATCGCCGCCGGTCATGTTGATCGCGGCACGGGTGCCGGCCGCTGCCGCCACATAGACGAACTGCGGCTGGTCGGTGCAGTCGCCGGCCGCGTAGATGTTCGGGTTGCTCGTGCGCATGCCTTGGTCGATGACGATGGCACCTTGCGCATTGACAGTGACCCCCGCTGCGTCCAGCGCGAGGCTGCGCGTGTTCGGTGTCCGACCGGTGGCAACCAGCAGTTTGTCGGCGCGCAATTCACCGTGCGTGGTGGTCAGCACGAATTCACCGTCCATATGGGCGACCTGGCTGGCTTGCGTGTGCTCCAGCACCTCGATGCCCTCGGCACGGAAAGCGGCTGTCACCGCCTCGCCGATGGCCGGGTCTTCACGGAAGAACAAGGTATTGCGCGCCAGGACCGTGACCTTGCTGCCCAGCCGGGCAAAGGCTTGCGCCAGCTCCAGCGCCACCACCGACGAGCCGATTACGGCAAGGCGTTCGGGAATGGTGTCGCTCGCCAGGGCCTCGGTGGAAGTCCAGTAGGGTGACTCTTTCAAGCCCGGAATCGGCGGGACCGCCGGGCTGGCACCCGTGGCGACCAGGCAGCGGTCGAACATCACGACGCGCTCGCCACCCTCGTTCAAACGGACGGTAAGGCTCTGGTCGTCCTTGAAGCGCGCCTCACCGTGCACAACGGTGATGGCCGGATTACCGCCCAGGATGCCTTCGTACTTGGCGTGCCGCAGTTCGTCGACGCGGGCCTGCTGCTGGGCCAGCAGCTTACTGCGGTCAATCGTAGGCACAGTTGCCGCAATACCGCCATCGAACGGGCTTTCCCGGCGCAGATGGGCGATGTGGGCGGCGCGGATCATGATCTTGGACGGCACACAGCCGACATTGACGCAGGTGCCGCCGATGGTGCCGCGCTCGATCAGCGTGACCTGCGCGCCTTGCTCGACGGCCTTCAGCGCCGCCGCCATCGCGGCTCCACCGCTGCCAATGACCGCTACCTGCACCGGGGGCTCGTTGCCACTGTGCTTTTCGGCGGCGGCCATCCATCCCCGCACCTTGTCGAGCAGTCCGACGCGGTTGTCCGCCAGTGGCGCATCGGCTAGCGTTGCCTTGTAGCCCAGTCCGGCCACAGCGGCAGTCAGCGCGTCCGGCGATGTGCCCGGCACGATGGCGAGTTGCGCTGTGCCCTTCGGATAGGACACCAGCGCCGACTGCACGCCTGGCACTTTTTCCAGCGCTTCCTTGACGTGCGCCGCGCACGAGTCGCAAGTCATGCCGGTGATTTTTAGATGGGTCATGCAACAGATCCTTTATCGTTTGTGGCGCCAGACAATGACGTCCGTTGTGCTGCGGTGCCGTTTTCAGTGACTCACTGCTTGACGCTGGACGGATAGCCCGCGTCTGCGGTTGCCTTGGTCAGCTTCTGCACGCTGGTCTTGGCATCGTCGAAGGTGACGACCGCTTGGCGTGTCTCGAAAGTCACGTCAACTTTGCTGACGCCTTCGACCTTGGAAATCGCCTTCTTGACAGTGATCGGGCAGGCGGAGCAGGTCATGCCCGGTACGGACAGCGTGACGGTCTGGGTGGCGGCCCAGACGGGGGCAACAACGGCGGCGAGGGCGAGGGAGGCAAACAGTTTCTTCATGGTGAACTCCGATCAGTAGAAAAATGGCATGACGTAGGGAAATCCGAGCGCGACCAGAACCAGCGCGGCCACGATCCAGAAAATGAGCTTGTAAGTAGCTCGCACTTGGGGAATCGCGCAGACCTCACCCGGTTTGCAGGCCGCTGCCTGCCGGTAGATGCGCCGCCAGGCGAAGAACAACGCCACCAGCGCCACGCCGATAAAGATGGGGCGATAGGGTTCCAACACCGCCAAGTTGCCGATCCAAGCGCCGCTGAACCCCAAGGCGATCAGAACCAACGGCCCGAGGCAGCAAGCCGAGGCGAGGATGGCGGCAAGCCCTCCAGTGAAGAGCGCGCCGCGCCCGGTTTTTGGTTCAGACATGCGCTTGTCCTTTCGAATTGAAATTGGATAGCGTAACCTTACTTCCGTACTCATGTACGGAGTCAAGCGATATGGAAAACAATTTGGAGAACCTGACCATTGGCGTTTTCGCCAAGGCGGCCGGGGTCAATGTGGAGACCATCCGTTTCTATCAGCGCAAGGGCTTGTTGCTGGAGCCTGACAAGCCCTATGGCAGCATCCGCCGCTATGGCGAGGCGGATGTAACGCGGGTGCGCTTCGTGAAATCAGCCCAGCGGCTGGGCTTCAGCCTGGATGAGATCGCCGAGCTGCTGCGGCTGGAGGATGGCACCCATTGCGAGGAAGCCAGCAGTCTGGCCGAGCACAAGCTCAAGGACGTGCGCGAGAAAATGGCTGACCTGGCGCGCATGGAGGCCGTGCTGTCTGAGTTGGTGTGCGCCTGCCATGCGCGAAGGGGGAACGTTTCCTGCCCGCTGATCGCGTCACTACAGGGTGGAGCAAGCTTGGCAGGTTCGGCTATGCCTTAGCGTGCTTTATTTTCCGTTTTCTGAGACGACCCCACATCGAGCGGCTGAAGACATTTCAGCTGGTGGACTTGCCCGAAGGCCTGGGCCGACACATCCACCAGAACCGCCTGCTCAAGCTGGCCCGCGAGGGTGGGCAGATGACGCCCAAAGACCTCGGCAAGTTCGAGCCGCAGCGACGCTACGCGACCCTGGCCGCCGTGGTGCTGGAGAGCACCGCGACGGTGATTGATGAGTTGGTCGATCTGCACGACCGTATCCTGGTCAAGCTGTTCAGCAGCGCGAAGCACAAGCATCAGCAGCAGTTCCAGAAGCAGGGCAAGGCGATCAACGACAAGGTGCGCCTGTACTCGAAGATCGGCCAGGCTCTGCTGGAAGCCAAGGAAAGCGGTAGCGATCCCTATGCCGCCATTGAGGCGGTGATTCCCTGGGACGAGTTCACCGAGAGCGTCAGCGAGGCCGAGCTGCTGGCCCGGCCGGAAGGCTTCGACCATCTGCACCTGGTCGGCGAGAACTTCGCCACTCTGCGCCGTTACACGCCGGCCTTGCTGGAGGTGCTGGAACTGCGCGCTGCCCCGGCTGCGCAAGGCGTGCTGGCAGCCGTGCAGACCCTGAGCGAGATGAACGCCTACAACCTGCGCAAGGTGCCGGCCGATGCGCCCACCGCCTTCATCAAGCCGCGCTGGAAGCCGCTAGTGATAACCCCGGAAGGCCTCGACCGGCGCTTCTACGAAATCTGCGCCCTGTCCGAGCTGAAGAACGCGCTGCGCTCCGGTGACATCTGGGTCAAGGGCTCGCGGCAGTTCCGCGACTTCGACGACTACCTGCTGCCGGCAGAGAGGTTCGCCGCGCTCAAGCATGCGCAGGCTCTGCCCCTGGCGATCAACCCGAACAGCAACCAGTACCTGGAAGAGCGCTTGCAGCTGCTGGACGAGCAGCTGGCCACCGTCACCCGCCTGGCCAAGGACAACGAGCTGCCCGATGCCATCCTCACCGAGTCCGGGCTGAAGATCACCCCGCTGGATTCCGCGGTGCCCAATACCGCGCAGGCGCTGATCGACCAGACCAGCCATTTGCTGCCGCGCATCAAGATCACCGAACTGCTGATGGACGTGGACGACTGGACGGGCTTCAGCCGCCACTTCACACACCTGAAGGACGGTGCCGAGGCCAAAGACCGGACATTGCTGCTGTCAGCGATCCTGGGCGATGCAATCAACCTCGGGCTGACCAAGATGGCCGAGTCGAGCCCCGGCCTGACCTACGCCAAGCTGTCCTGGCTGCAAGCCTGGCACATCCGAGACGAAACCTACTCGGCGGCCCTGGCCGAGCTGGTCAACCACCAGTACCGTCATACCTTCGCCGCTCACTGGGGCGACGGCACGACCTCTTCTTCCGATGGCCAGCGCTTCCGGGCGGGTGGTCGAGGCGAAAGCACCGGCCACGTCAACCCGAAGTACGGCAGCGAGCCGGGGCGGCTGTTCTACACCCACATCTCCGACCAGTACGCACCGTTCAGCACCCGCGTGGTGAATGTCGGCGTGCGCGACTCTACCTATGTGCTCGACGGTCTGCTGTACCACGAGTCCGACTTGCGGATCGAGGAGCACTACACTGACACGGCTGGCTTCACCGATCATGTCTTCGCCCTGATGCACCTGCTGGGCTTCCGCTTCGCACCGCGCATCCGCGACCTCGGAGAAACCAAGCTGTATGTTCCGAATAGCGTCCAGGACTACCCGACATTGCGCCCAATGGTTGGCGGCACCCTGAACATCAAGCACGTCCGCGCCCATTGGGACGACATCCTGCGCCTGGCCAGCTCGATCAAGCAGGGCACGGTCACCGCCTCGCTGATGCTGCGCAAGCTCGGCAGCTATCCGCGCCAGAACGGCCTGGCCGTGGCCCTGCGCGAGCTGGGCCGGATCGAGCGCACGCTTTTCATCCTCGATTGGTTGCAAAGCGTCGAGCTGCGCCGGCGCGTGCATGCTGGACTGAACAAGGGCGAAGCCCGCAACTCCCTGGCCAGGGCGGTGTTCTTCAACCGCCTCGGCGAGATCAGGGATCGGAGCTTCGAGCAGCAGCGCTACCGGGCCAGTGGCCTCAACCTGGTGACGGCCGCCATCGTGTTGTGGAACACGGTGTACTTGGAGCGCGCCACCCAGGCGATGGGCGATGCGGGGAAGTCGGTGGATGGTGAGCTGCTGCAATACCTGTCGCCGCTGGGGTGGGAGCACATCAATCTGACCGGCGATTATGTCTGGCGGCAGAGCCGCAGGCTGGAGGACGGGAAGTTTCGGCCGCTAAGGCTGCCCGGAAAACCTTAGCGTACGATTTTTTCCGTTTTCTCTATTCGCCCCCTGCAGCGCAGAAGCACCTTCGGTGACCAAGAGCTGCGCCCTTGGATCCGCAAACCAAAAGGGGTCGTTTGCGGGAGAGGGCGAAATCCTACGCTAAGGCTTTGGCCAACGATATTCTCCGGTAAGATTGATGTGTTCCCAGGGGATAGGAGAAGTCGCTTGATATCTAGTATGACGTCTGTCGCACCTGCTTGATCGCGGCCGCGATAGCTAGATCGCGTTGCTCCTCTTCTCCATCCGCGTTCCAAGCTGCGGAAAGGCACCCATAAGCGTACGCCTGGTCGAGCAGGCGACGCGGATCGACGTCCAGCGCACGAGAGAATGCGTCCGCCATCTGTGCAATGCGTCTAGGATCGAGACAAAGGTCGTCTCTGTCAGCCGGATCGTAGAACATATTGGCGGCGCCAAAGCCCACTTCACCGACCAGACCGACGGGATCTATCACCAGCCAGCCGCGACTGGAGAACATGATGTTTTCATGATGCAGATCGCCATGTAGCCCACGCAGTTCCGAGGCATTGCTCATCATTTGATCGGCTATAATCGCCGCGTGGACGTAGTCAGTTTGACAACCTGCGTTTTGATCATCGCGCGCCCGCTGAAACAAAGCTGCAAAGCGATCCCGGATCGGGAGAAGGGCAGAAGGCAGGGGTTCCTCAGATGCGGCATACAGCTTCGCCATTAGTTCCGCTGCAATTTCGGTCGCCTGGTAGTCGCCGTGCTCGGCAACGATGTGAGAGAGCATTCGCTCCCCGGCATATTCGAGCAACATCAGATTGTTCTCACGACCGAGCAACCGGACTGCTCCCCTCCCATTGCGCCATACCAGATAGTCGGCCCCGCGCAGTTCATCAGCAATGTCTTCTATAGGTTTCAATCCCTTGACGATTGCAGGAGTCCCGTCTGGCAATGAAACTTTCCAAACGAGGCTGGAAAAGGTGTCCGCAATGAGAACAGGTTGCGAAACGTGCCAATGAGCAGGAAAAACAGGCGGCATGAACATCAACCCCAAGTCAGAGGGTCCAATCGCAGATAGAAGGCAAGGCGTTCGCGGTCGGGGGCTTCGATCCCCAATACATTGAATAGGACAGCGAAGGCGCGCTCTGCTTCATCTGGCGCTGCCCAGTTCTCTTCGGCGTTAGCAATCATGAGTGCCAAATCGGCATAGCGATCTGCTGTTCCGAGCCGCCCAAGGTCGATCAGACCCGTGCATTGAAGAGTTTTAGGGTCCACCATGAAGTTCGGCATGCAGGGATCACCATGGCAAACAACCATATCGGTGCGCTCTTGGTCGAGCCGCACCGGTAGCTCTCGTTCGACACGAGCCAAAAGATCGAGCTGCGGCGTACTCTTGTCCTCGTCCGGTAAGAAGTCGGGATTGACGGCATTGCGGGACACCACATCAACGGCGCGTCCGAACATTCGCGACAGCCTGCGCTCAAACGGACATTGATCAACCGATAGGCTGTGAACAGCGCCAAGTTGCTGCCCCATTGACGGCCACGCTTTGAGCAAATCCGCTCCAGACAGATCAGCCGCCGGTACTCCCGGAATTGCCGTTATCACCAAGCATGCACCCTCCTGTTCCTCCTGCCAGTTGATCACCTCGGGGCAAGCCACACCTCGACCTTTGAGCCAAATGAGGCGGTCACGCTCTCCAGCGAGCTCACCGCGGCGGGAAGCAGGTGCGATTTTCGCGAAGGCATGCCCGTCACCACGTCGAAAAACAAAATCACCAGATTCTCCGCCTCTGACAGGCAACCAGTCAGAATGCGATTCACCAAAAAAAATATTAGTTCGATTCAATGGAGGTTCCTTCAGTTTTCTGATGAAGGGGTCCGCTTGGAAAACGGAAAATATCCCACGCTAAGACTGTTTGCTGTACAAATTGATGTCGACAGCGCGTAATGACCGTAGTCACAGGAACAGCTAATGGTATTGAAAATTGACCCGTAACTGAAACAGCATCGACCCAGCAGCGATGATGTGAACCTTGAAGAACTTTGGGTGCAGCCTCTTATAGCAGCAGTTTTTGCTGTTGTTCCCTTAATAAGATATGCCCTGTAAATACCCTCATGGCTTCATTTATAATACTATTATTAGCTTACTACGACTCAGTCTAGAAACAGCATCATCTCCACTGGGGCTAAAACACCACTTACCGCATGCTTTCATATAACCAGATTTCAGCCCCCTTGAAAAGGACTAATCGCTGTATACCAGCGAGTCTAAAACACCTTGTCCACTATGGACCCCTCCCTCTGTCGATTCAGCTGATTTGCTACGAATTAGATATCCAGCAAAACTGTGCTCAGCACTGGAGGGATTGTTATCTGTCTGCACGGAGAACATTCCAAGTTCGCTTATCAAATCATTCACCTTATGCAACTCCCCTTTACGCACAATCAAGGTGGGCATAGCTCGGGGCTGAGGGTGTAAACGGCGCATCAGCGACCAGGACTGATATTGTTGTGGAGTGAGTTCCGTCAGTTTTGTCAGGATATCCGCACCAAACAGACAATGCCCCCCGCCTTCACCCTGATTTTTGAGAACCCAGGTTTCCGAAGGAGACTCTTTTGCAAGGTTGATACTATCCGGGCTGATGGGTAACATCTCACCCAGTATCGTTTTTGCTATTTTAGCTTCCTGCAGTGTTAATCCAAATGCGACAAACTCGTCGTAACCCAATTGCGAGAGCAGCATTTGTACTCGCTTGCTGGTCGCCAGTTGCTGGCCAACTGTGGCGTTCACTGCAACCCGGTGCTGCTCAATGAATACTCGGGTCGCCATCAGCGCCTGACAACACTCCTGCTCATCGATATTGAATGCTTCATAATCAGAATACTGATATCCGGCACGTAAGTAGACGGTATCAAGTGGGCCTACACCCTCGAGAATGAGCCTGTTGTCGGCGCCTGTACTCAATTGATTATGCAGTTCACGAAAAGTCCTGCGATGCGTTTCGATTCCTTTTTGCTGGAGGGCGAGCTCAAGCAAGTGTTGATCAAACACATTATTTTCATTCTCCTGCACAATCATCAGGAACCTGGCAGGGCCGGGGTCTCCGAACTCCTGCTTAATTCTGCAAGTTGCCTGACAAATCGCTGCTGATAACCCTTCGATCGCTTGATTGTCGACAAGCGCCCCTGTTGCCTGATTCGATAAATCAGAAAAGACAGCGGGACATTGCCGTTGTAGATAGTGATGCAGATCATGTATCCGCTGACCAAACGGCCCCATTCCTGCAGCTATACCATTGAACTCTATAAGCCTGAACCCATCACGATTATCATCCATAAAGTCGCTACGCATAATGAGTAATGGTAATCGAGGAGCATGCCTTGATGATGAATGGATTTGTTGATGCATGTTCAGGAGGGCTGAAAAGAAGGCATTCCCGGCCTTGATGGGATAAATCGCAGAGTACAAAAAATCATGATCCTCAGAAACTGAATAGATTAATTTGCTGAGTATTCCTGTTGCATTCTTTAAGTACTGATAGGATTTACGGCTGATAGGTGTTGGTGTCAGGGTAAACGGGGTATGCACTGCGGAATACGACGATTCCTTGAAAGCAACACCATGAGTTAAGGCCCATTCGACGGCATCATCCTTGAGCTTCTGAACATCAAGAGTACTCATTTTACGTCCCCTGATTTTACCTGGCATATCATTGGTGGTTGTTACTTGGCTATCAGCCTATAAAATTTGATTGATTACTTCAATAGTTCTTGTAGCATTGAATTATGAAAAAAGAGGCACTGTTGCAAAGTTAGCGATGAGGCAGCCTTTTGTCTTATTCAAAGGCCTTACATTTCAAAAACTCTGCTTACCAGGCGCATTTCGCCCAGGGGATCACCATAATAAAATGCTGAGGCCTGGCCTTTGCGTAGTGCACGCATCACCTCAATACCTTTGATGGTGGCGTAAGCCGTCTTCATGGATTTAAATCCCAGCGTGGCGTTGATTATCCGTTTCAGTTTGCCATGATCGCATTCAATCACGTTGTTCCGGTACTTAATCTGTCGGTGTTCAACGTCAGACGGGCACCGGCCTTCGCGTTTGAGCAGAGCAAGCGCGCGACCATAGGCGGGCGCTTTATCCGTGTTGATGAATCGTGGGATCTGCCACTTCTTCACGTTGTTGAGGATTTTACCCAGAAACCGGTATGCAGCTTTGCTGTTACGACGGGAGGAGAGATAAAAATCGACAGTGCGGCCCCGGCTGTCGACGGCCCGGTACAGATACGCCCAGCGGCCATTGACCTTCACGTAGGTTTCATCCATGTGCCACGGGCAAAGATCGGAAGGGTTACGCCAGTACCAGCGCAGCCGTTTTTCCATTTCAGGCGCATAACGCTGAACCCAGCGGTAAATCGTGGAGTGATCGACATTCACTCCGCGTTCAGCCAGCATCTCCTGCAGCTCACGGTAACTGATGCCGTATTTGCAGTACCAGCGTACGGCCCACAGAATGATGTCACGCTGAAAATGCCGGCCTTTGAATGGGTTCATGTGCAGCTCCATCAGCAAAAGGGGATGATAAGTTTATCACCACCGACTATTTGCAACAGTGCCTCGTCATGTACCTCCGAAAGGACGAAGTTCAGCGGCTTTTCACTGGCATTGTCGAGCGATTTCCTACCGGCGAAACGGCGTTCGATGCCTTCAGCCGGCTTGGGGTTTGGTTCGTCCAGCGACAGACATCGGTCAAGGCGACGGGTGCGACCCTTCACTGGGGCATCGACGATCCGCATGACCTGGAACGAATGGTGCCACGAATGAAGTTCGCCGCGGAAGTGCCTGCCTATGATCCATCCTATCTAGACCGCTTTTCATTTGCGGGCCGCATGAGCATCAAAGCCATGTTGGAAATCCCGGCGTTACGACGGACTGGCCGGTTTCTGCGGTACCGCTTTTAGAAGGCGCTCAGACGATGTTGGCATATCCATCGCGATTTGGGACCTAATCCATATGTTCAAATGTCCAGTGAGATTTAAGTTCAATGGCTGAGAAATTTGCGACAAGTGATCGTCGCATAAGAAAGAACAGTGATGCCAGCACGTCAGCCTCGCAGACTGTTTAGCAGTAAGACCGACAACCTATGTCATCGCAACACGCTGCAGATCCTCTTGGTCTTCGAGAGCTTCGAGCATAGAGAGAAACGGTGGTTGACAATATCTAGAAAAATGCCGCTCTTACTTTGCCTCTCGCGTGCCGTTCGGAGGTAGTTTCATGAGGCATTTCCCGTACACCGGCTCCGGCCCTTATTGTTATTCGAACTCGCTCGCGATGATGTTCGGCGGCGCTGCGCCCGCTGCGGCGGTCATCGAGTTTGCGACCGGCAGCCCGTTTGGAATGCAGCTGGTCGGAGGTGCCTTGCCATTCTTCGATCCCTATGGATGGACTCCAGAGCTGGGCGTCGATGCCGCGCTCGATGCCATGGGCTGGTCCTCCTCCGTCGCGCGGGGGGGCAGCGCGCAGGAGGCGCTTTACCGGCTTGAGGCCGCACTTGCCAATGGTCCGATCTGGGTTGGCCCGATGGAAATGGGCTACCTCCGGCATCAGCCGGGCAAAGACGGTCCTATCGGCGCAGACCATTATGTTGTCGTGCTCGCTCTCGAAGAGGGCCTGGTGCGAATGCATGACCCGCAAGGTTATCCCTTCGCTTGCCTGCCGCTCGATGACTTTCTGATCGCGTGGCAAGCCGAGTCCATCGACTACGGCGAGCCTTACTCGATGCGCGCCGATTTCCGACGCGTGCGCGAGGTCAATGAGGAGGATATCATCCGGGCCTCACTGCCCGCCGCGATGCAGTTGCTGTCCATGGAAGGCACGCAACATTTGCCGGAAGGCACAATCGGCAACGGCGACGCCGCCGAAGCCCTTGCGTGTATGCTCGAAAGCGGGTGCGACGACGACCTTCGCGGTCACCTGATCCATTTCGCCATCCGCGTGGGGGCCAGGCGGCTCGCGGATGCCGCAACGTGTCTTGCCAGGATCGGTTACACGGATGCGTCGCAAGTCGCATCGAGACAGGCGCAATTGGTCGGCTCGTTGCAATACCCATTGACGGTTGGACGCGATGTTGAAGGGGCTGCCGTCCTGCGAAAACTCGCCCCGACGTACAAGCTGCTGCTCTCTGCACTGCGGGAACCGCGATATGACAGCTTCGGGCGGTCAGCCGTTGGCAACGGACTAGCTTGCTCGCGCAAACTCAATAATCCGTAGCGCTGCTAGGCGCAGGCCAACCGAAGAGGGCCGCCGAACGGCGAGGCCCATCTCTCCTGGGCAAAGAGATGAAGGCAATGGCAACGAAGCCGGATATGACCAAATTCGTTGCCGTATCAGCGATCGCGGCAACGTTGTGTGGCTGCCAATGGACGAATAGCGGAAAAGATTAATGCTGCTTGGAATGGACTGGCTCAACATCGACTATTGTACTCTCTTTCAATTGAGAAATGACGGGCGGATCGAGCGCGAAAACGACCCTGACAATTCGCCGGGACCACGCTTCTGGCTGGCTGGATGCGCAGAGGGCAACATCTTCGGGGTGCGCGACGATTTGCCAGACGACGTCTACACAGAGCTGGAAAGCCTCGCCGCGAGTGAGCCGGCATTCACTCATCCGGCAACCCCGAGGCACCTCGATCGCTATCTGTCGCTGTTCAACGAAGACGGTCCTGTCGCATATGATCTCGGCCTGATTTACGAACTGCCGCATGCGCTCTCCTACAGGAGCGACGCTCGGATAATCGGCAGCGATTCCGCAGAAGGCCAGGACCTGATGCTGTCCTGGGCGGCGGAGGGCGTACCGGACGGCCTTGTCGAACTTGGCTTTCGCGAGGTGACGGACTTCTGGGAACCTTGGTGCGTCGCCACTGTCGACCGGCGGATCGCATCGGTCGCGTTTGCTGCACGGCTGTCGGAGGTTGGTGCCGAACTCGGGCTGGTGACGGCGAAAGCCTTTAGAGGCCAAGGCCTCGGTGCCGCTACAACGGCGGGCTGGTCACGGCATCCAGCGCTTCAGTCTCGCACACTGTTCTACAGCACAGACCGAAACAATGTGTCATCGCAATACGTTGCCGAGCGCCTTGGCCTTCGGCTTCGCGGGGCCAGCTTGCGAATCTCATAGGTCAGATCGTGAGGGGCCGCATCCAACATCAAGAATGCAGTCGCCGGATCCGATAGGGCACAGCCACGGTATTCAGGAAGACGAGTTTCCATTCAGGACGAGACATGCAGGAAGCAACAACAGAAATCCCGAAACAAGCGCGGGCGGTATTGGACACTGTTCGAGGCGTCTTCGAGGACGCCTTGCTGGCAGTATATCTGCATGGATCAGCGGTCTCCGGTGGTCTGCGGCCGCAGAGTGATATTGACCTCCTTGTCGTCATCGATCGCCCGATGACAGAAGCGCTGCGCAAAAGCCTGCTGGCCGCCTTGCTGCGGGTTTCCGGTCGACATCCTGCCAGTCCCGGCGGCCCGCGCTGTATCGAGGTGATGTTATTCCAGAAATCTGAACTCGCCGTGCCGGGATTTCCGGCGCGGGCTGACTTCATCTACGGTGAGTGGTTGCGGGACGCCCTTGAAGCTGGCGAACTTCCGATGCCTGTGACAGACCCTGAAATCACCCTGGTGTTGGCGCAGGCCCGGAAAGAGTCTCGCCCCCCTGTTCGGTCCCGACGCTGCCGACTTGCTGCCGGAAATTCCTGCGGAGCACATCCGACATGCGATGCGCGATTCACTGCCTGCGCTACTCAACGGCCTGCATGGTGATGAACGAAATGTTCTGCTGACGCTTGCCCGGATGTGGCACACGGCAACCACCGGGAAGTTCATTAGCAAAGACGCCGCAGCGACATGGGCGATGCCTCATTTGCCAGAGCCGCTGGCGGAAGTAGTGGCCTGTGCCCGTGAGGCATATCTTGGCCGAGTCAAGGATGACTGGGGAACCAGCCAGGCTGATGCGCGGCAGACAGCTAATCACCTATACCAACAGGTGATTACTCTTCTGAAGCGCGAGGAGTCCCAGTTGAACTCAACGTAGACCGATGTCCCTCCGAAATGAATACAACGAAAATTGTTCACCCGCGCGCCGGCGGCAACTGAAGTCATAACCAAGATCTATCTTTTCTCGATCGTGAAGTTATGAGGCCAATGCAGAATTACGTCCCGATCTCGATGAATACGGTTGACGCCCTGATCGTAGTCGATGTGCAGAATGCCTTCGTATCAGGTCCGGAGGCTGTTCCAGGACATAAAATGCTCATTTCTGCGATTGAGCTATTACTTACTCAGGCTAGGCTCGCCAACGCGCCTGTGATCTTCCTCCAAAACGATGGTCCTGTCGGTGCCACCGATGAGCCGTTCCAACCGGGGTGGGCACTCTTCTTTCCTCCGCGACCACACGAGAAGATCGTACGGAAAAAGAATGATAACGGGTTCGACGGAACTGATCTGCACACTATCCTTACAGGCCTCGGCATACGAACAGTCGCGATGTGCGGAATGCTCTCGGATATGTGCCTTGCTGCTACAGCGCGGGCAGCCATGGAGCATGGTTACGGCGTTTTGCTGCCGCACGACGCGCATGCAACCTACGACGTTCCGGCCGGCCCAGGGTCAGAAGCCGTTCCCGCAGCGATGGCGGCGCGAGCGGCAGAATGGTCGCTTGGAGACGAGATAAAGATTTGTGCGGCGTCGCATGAAGTCCGATTTGTAGCAGCGCGCTCCGACGCGCCGGCCATCTTTTGATGACTGTCTGAAAGCTAGACCGCCGTAGATGTCAAAGTGACAGTCAATCCGCTAGCCGCCCGTGTTATGTGGCACGGGCGGCTTGACGCCTAGCGTGTTTCTATCTTCCGAGCCGAGACCAGGAGCATCATTGGCCGCTCCAGCTCTTCGGCCAGTTCAGGCGAGCGCTCAATCTGTTCGCGCGTCGGGGCGAACTCCTCGATCCTCCGCAATCCGAAACCAGCATCAATCAGCGTATTGAGGGTGGTGCCGAGGCTCCGGTGATACTTCAGCACGCCCTTGGCGAACCAATCCGTGCGGCGCTCGCCCTCAAGTGAGTAGCCATTAACCGGCCAGGTCTTGCGGCCGTCTTCATCGATGATCCAATGCGGATGCGCCGCAGCCATGAAAATCGGATGCTCGGCCGTAAAGACCAGATCTCCGCCGGGAACGAGCGTCTTATGAATCATACGCGTGAGGCGCCGGAAGTCTTTGACATAGTGGAACGTCAGAGCGCTGTAGACGACGTCGAAAGCGGCCTCAGGCAGTTCCAGCGTCTCGAGATCTGCGATCTGATATTCGATGGCGGGGTCCGAGGTATCGGCTTTAGCGCGGGCAATCATGTTCTGCGACAGATCGAGGCCAAGCACCGAGACCGCACCTTGCGCGCGCATCCAGCGCGATGCCCAACCGAAGCCGCACCCTAAATCGGCCACGCGCTTGCCCGTGAGCGCAGGCAGCATCGCCCGGATTGCCGGCCATTCGGGCGCACCGTCAAGCCCGTGAACCTGTCGCGGCAACTGGCTGTAGCCAGCAAAGAAGTTGGGATTGTCGTAGATATTCTGTGCCATGTTTAGCTCCATAGGGAATGGAGGACGAGGCACGTTTCCAAGCCGAAAGACCTCGTCCACGAGGGGCGAGGCCAGGGTTGGCGATCCGCGTGTTCAGCTTGCGTGGTCGACATCCCGGCACCCCGCCTTGGGGATGCCGGCCAACCGGGCGACAATATGGGTGTCCTTCTCGACCATGGCCGAGATTTTGGTGAGATCTCAGGCAGTGTCAAGTCTGCGGCACAGCAGGAACTGTAGCAAATGCATCGGTAACTCAGTTCAGTCGATGCCTCTAGCAAGCTCCGGTGATGTAGAATGTTCAAGGGCCGCCATTTCGATCCCTCGGTGATCCCGCTCTGCCTCGGCGCCGCTCTCGACGAGTTCAAGACCTAGCAGACCGGAGTTTACGGCAAGCTTCCTGCGTCCTTGAATTGAAAAAAGAATCAGCTATTCTCTTTTAGGGATCAAGTTCACGGAGCCGATATGTCAGTTTCAGCCACGTCACTTGCCAGTCTGGATGCTTGTGCCCAGGTCGAGTTGGTGCGCACAGGAGAAGTCTCGGCCTTGGAACTGACCGATGCCGCTATCGAACGTATCGAACGCCTAAACCCGCTTCTCAACGCGGTGGTATCGTTTGACTTTGACCAAGCCCGTCGCCGTGCCCGCGTGGTCTCCAAGGACGCATTGTTTGGTGGCGTGCCCACACTGATCAAGGATGTCCTACCCTATCCAGGGCTTCCGCTCGGAATGGGTGGGAGATTCCTGCCGCAGTTTCCCATGCCGAGCGGCTCCCCCTATACGGACGCACTGGATGCGGCAGGTCTTGTCGTGCTGGGAAAAAGTGCGACCTCTGAATTCGCTCTCCTGGGCACAACCGAGCCCGTCGGCGGCAAACCCGTGCGCAATCCATGGAATTTGAGCCTCTCGTCAGGCGGGTCGTCTGGTGGCGCCGTTGCCGCGGTCGCATCTGGCATGGTGCCGATCGCGCATGCATCCGACGGTGGCGGCTCGATCCGTGGCCCGTCCTCATTTTGCGGGCTCTTCGGCTTCAAACCAAGTCGAGGACGTACCCAATCCAATGGCCTGCCCGAGAGTAGTCCGAGCGTGCAGTTCCTCAGCGAACATTGCGTCAGTCGCTCAGTACGCGACAGCCTCGCTTGGCTTCAGGCGACGGAGCGACAAGACAACCATCAGCACATGCCGTCGCTTGATGAGCTTCGGGCCAACCGAAGGCCGTTTAGGATCGGCGTCTATCGCAACGATGGTTTCGGCAATGCCCCTGATCCTGATGCTGCGGCCGGCCTCGAGCTGGCCATGCGGACATGCGAGGCGCTGGGACATTCGGTCGTCGAAATAAGTTCGCCCCCAATAGACACGAAGGCGGCAAGTGAAGCTTTCTTCACCCTTTCGGCAAGCATGGTTGCGGGCGGGCTGGAATTCTTCCGCAGCATGCTGGGCAGCGCCTATAACGAGGATAACCTCGAGCCCTACACACGCGAATTGGCAAAGCGAGCTCGAGCCATGCCGCAGGAAGCTTGCATCAGGGCCCTCGAAACGCTTTCGTCCGCGGCGGCGGTCGCTAAAGGAACCATGGCGGGTTTTGATGTCCTGCTCTGCCCGACGGTCGGCTTTCCGGCATTCGAACTTGGCAGATATACACCGGACAAAGACGTGGAAGAGCTCAACGCTTTTATCGTGAGAGTGGCGAGTTACACATTTCCGGCATCGCTCGCCGGATGGCCGGCGATGTCGATGCCGCTATATTGGACGCACGCCGGTTTGCCGCTGGGCAGCCACTTCAGCGCGGCAACTGGGAACGATGCCCTGCTGTTCTCCCTGGCCCTGCAACTGGAAGAAGCGCTGCCTTGGCAGCCCCGGTTCGGTTCCCTTATGGATCGCTTGTATGCCGCAACGGCTTAAAGACGATGTTCGCCAGAACATCCTAAGGTCCGCCGCCCACGTTTTTGCCGAGAAGGGTTATGGGGCGGCCACGCTCGCCGAGGTGGCGCAAGGTGCGCATGTCACGACCAGCAATATCTACAAGTATTTTCCTAACAAGGAGGGATTGCTAAACGCCCTTGTGACACCGACTATTGCTTCTCGCCTACTGCGCCTTGTGCGTGCTCGCATCCGCGAACTGGCAATCCGCGAAAATTGGAGTTCGGGGCAGGCGGATCAATCGCGGCCCGCCCAAGAATTGCTCTCCTTCTGGATCGAGCATCGGCTGGCCGTTCTCATTCTTTTGCGTGGTGCCGATGGTACACGTTTTGACCACATCCGCGATGTCCTGATCCGTGAGATGGAGCGCCTTTCATTGCGCTTCCTTGAGCGTCAGAGCCATGGCGAGACGGCTTCTCCTGAGGTTCGCTTCGTGCTCGTTCGACTCTTCACCAACACAATTGATATGATTGCCGATATCCTCGAAAACTTCGAGAACCGCGACGGGATCCGAGCGGCTTTCGCTGCCTTCTGGACTTACCAGCTCGCCGGACTCCAAGCCATGCTCCATCCTGAGAAACCCGGACGAACGCCTTCGAGTGCTGTGGACCGCCGCGGCTGGACAACCGACGACCGCACGGAATGAGCACACAAGACCGGAATGACCGCAAAGGATCGAAAGCTCTCTCTAGGAGCATCCGTCTGGACGCCGGCCCTTCCCATTTCCTGACGCTTGGTCAACTTCAGCTTCATGCTATTCAGAGACGTTCCGGATCATCGATTTCACGAAAGCCTGTCTATGGGTGACGTCAAGGCTTGCCTCCACCTGAAAAACCGGGCTGAAGCGCTCCGCTCAGCAAGCTCCAAGAGCAGCTTCACAGATATGGCAGGTGTATCGAACAGCAGCTGCAAGCATCATCCATGCGTGGACAAAGCGATCAGTCATGTTCGCAGCCGATCAGAAGGCTCTCCAGTTCCCACGGGATTGCCGGTCACCCTGAACTTCCATCCCGATATCCTGCATCGGGGCCGGTTGATGATTGAGGCTCTCGCACAGGAGGGAATCTATCGCTCGCAGTTCGAAACCGGCACGAGCAATGGCGGCATGACAGCTCACCCTAGCGGCGACCGTTGGCGGTGGGAAAGCGAGATGTTCGGCACTGCCTATGATAACGTGGCCCCAAACCTGCGCCCAAAATACGGAGCTCTGAACTATCTCAGAAGTGTGACAGGCGGTTCGCCGCGTTTTGGCTCTTCACACCTGCGGCTGCGCCCCCACGTTCTGGCTCGCACCACGTTCTGCTATCCTGATAGCTACCTAGATCCGGTTGATTTCGGTGTAGCCGACCGCATGAGCCTCATTGCCCTGGCAGAAAAGGGGCGAGCTGCGATGGACGTGCTGGACAGCTACATCGAAGCCCACGTGCATGGCCCGCTGATCCTGGCGGAGGACGTGGAGGCCATGGTCCTGGATTCGTGCTACCGCAACACACCCATAGAAGCGGTGGCAGCGACACTGCCCTTTGCTCTCGAATGGCATCCTGGTCTGCCCCCCTGAAAAGTGGTCCTCCCTGAATTAGGCTATTGAGCCATTTGAGAGGACGTTGGAATGCCCCAGAAGAAGCACAAGCCCGAAGAGATTGTCGCAAAGCTGCGCCAGGTCGATGTTCTGTTGTCTCAGGGCCGATCTGTTGGCGAAGCGGTTCGTTTGATCGGCGTGACGCAGTTCACCTATTACCGCTGGCGCAAGGAGTTCGGTGGCCTGAAGGGTGACCAGGTAAAGCGGCTGAAGGACCTTGAGAAAGAGAACGAGCGGCTTCGCAAGGCGGTGTCGGACCTGACGCTCGAGAAACTGATTTTGAAGGAGGCTGCCTCGGGAAACTTCTGAGCCCTTCCCGCCGCCGCCGATGCATTGACCATGTCATGGCGAAGTTCTCCGTCTCGGAGCGCTTCGCCTGCAAGGTTCTGGGCCAGCACCGTTCGACCCAGCGCAAGAGGCCTGGAGGCAGGCCAGATGAAGAGGCATTGACCGCCGACATCATCCGGCTCGCTTCCCGCTATGGCCGTTATGGCTATCGCAGGATCACCGCGATGCTGCGGTGCGAAGGCTGGACGGTGAATGCCAAGCGCGTCGAGCGCATCTGGCGGCGGGAGGGGCTTAAGGTTCCCCAGAAGCAACCGAAAAGAGGACGTCTCTGGCTGAATAACGGATCGTGCATCCGGCTTCGACCGGAGCACCCCAACCATGTCTGGTCCTATGACTTCGTCGAGGGCCGCACCCACAATGGCAGGAAATTCCGCATGCTCAACATCATCGACGAGTTCACCCGGGAATGCCTGGCAATCCGCATCGATCGCAAGCTCAACTCCACCGACGTCATTGATGTCTTGTCGGACCTGTTCATCCTGCGCGGCGTGCCGGGTCATGTTCGTTCCGACAACGGCCCGGAGTTCATCGCCAAGGCCGTGCGGGAGTGGATTGCTGCTGTCGGTGCGAAGACCGCATTCATCGAACCAGGAAGCCCATGGGAGAACGGCTACTGCGAGAGCTTCAACTCGAAGCTTCGCGACGAACTGCTCAACGGTGAAATCTTCTATAGCCTCGCCGAGGCAAAGGTCATCATCGAAGCTTGGCGACGCTACTACAACACCGAGCGGCCGCACTCATCGCTCGGATATAAACCGCCGGCACCGCAGGCCACCATCTGGCCTGCGCCGCCGCCCGGATCGACACCGCCATCTGCCCAGGCCATGGCCGAAAAGCCGATCATACATTAAGACTGAAACCGGGCCACCTAATGGGGTCAGGCCAAGATCGGCCTGGCCCTACGATTTAATAAAGCCGCCCCACAGTCTCTCAAGCGCGTGTGGCATTGCGTGGCGAGGTTCGGTAGCCCCATCGCCGAGTAGCATCCGGACAGGATCTGCCGCAATTTTCTACTGCGGACAGAAAGATCCTAGATCGGCTTGTGTCTGTGAGCTGATCGGGCAAGAGGAGGAGATGTCTGTCATGTCGGGATTGGTAATCGCAGTTTCTGTGGCGCTAGCCGCGACCACTGCTCGTTGAGGTCAGCTCCCTGAAGGAATCCAACCGCTGGAAAGTCCCAGCCTCTGGTTAGATATATCACAGACTGTTTTCATGATTTGTGGGCCACGCCGATGAAGCAGATTGCTAGGCCGAGACGAGATAGTCGGCAGAGCTTGACCC
The DNA here is from genome assembly GCF_016925675.1 of Pseudomonas hygromyciniae. Lineage (NCBI taxonomy): Bacteria > Pseudomonadati > Pseudomonadota > Gammaproteobacteria > Pseudomonadales > Pseudomonadaceae > Pseudomonas > Pseudomonas hygromyciniae. The sequence goes on from NZ_CP070507.1 coordinate 76,576, forward strand.
CACGCCTAGTCGACGGAGTCTATTTCATTGAAGTGATTGCTTGAGAAGTTCGTTTAATTGAGACATCTCGAAGAAAGGTACAGAGCCTTTGTGGCATGCCGCGTCTTTGTCTGGGACATAGTGGAAAGCCTTCATTCCAGCTTGCAGTGCGGCCTCGATACCAACCTCGCTGTCTTCGACAACCGCACACCTGTTCGGCGCAGCTCCTATCATTCTCGCTGCGTGTAAGAGAAGACCAGGATCAGGCTTCCAAAGCCCGACATCATAGGCGCTGAATACACGACCGATGAAGTGTCCGTCTATCCCGGTCCTTTTCAAGGCCTGGTGAATCTTGTGAGCCGGGCCGTTCGATACTACACACTTAGGGAGCGGCAAACTGTCGAGCATAGCTACGACACCAGGAATCGGTTCAAGGTCAATGGCGAAAAGCTCTGAAACGCGTGATCTATAAGCTTGTTCAAAATCTACCGGAAGCCTTCGACCTATAGACGCTTCAATTTCATTGAAGATCACGGACAGCTTTTTTCCTCGATAGTATTTTATCAAATCTCCAATGGGCTTGTTCAAATCGGGTAGCAGGTCCAGAAGCGCTTGATTACATATTGCCTCGCTGTCAACCAGTGTCCCGTCCAAATCAAACAAGACGCATACGCTCTTCATTCGATTGCCTTCAATTCTACGGACTGTGTCGCGAACGATATCAGGACGAACACCGAGTACGATAAGTTCTACATAGAATTGTGAAACCTAACACGGCATACCCTGGAATCTGTCCGTGAGGGGCGGGGTAATGGTGATGGCGGCGTTTGCCAAGTCCACCCGACCATACTCGCACCTTCACCGAGCGACGCTCGGCTAATCCGCAGCGATACCACGCAGGACCAGGAACAAATTCTGTACCGGACGGCGAACCGTGTATCTGTGCGGGTCAGCGGTCTCTGATGGGCTGCGACTGCAGAGTGATACTGACCTCCTCGTCTTCATTGATCACCCCATGAGTCCTGCGCACCAGCGGACGGATACTCGACCTTTATCAGGCGCTGCAAGGCATAGATCGCAGCGATTCCCGACAATGCGCTACCGACTGCCCATCCAAGGATAGCGCCTTCTGCGTCATAATGATGAGCACCTAGCGTCACTGGAACGACTACACCAACCGTCGATGCAAGCCAGCTGAGGAGCATGGCCATTCCCGCGCGTTTCATACTGGAAAACGCCGCGGTTGTGATGAACAGTGCGCCGTTGAAGAAGAAGAACACTGCTGCGAAACGGCAGTAGAAAATAACTAATTTCCGAGCGGTGCCTTCCGCACTGAAAAAGGCCGCCAGTTGTTCGGCGCAAAGCGCTATAATCAACCATACGAGTGCGACGTACAAGGCACTCAGGGACAGCGCGCTCCGTACCGTAGAGCGTATCCTGTCTCTCCGTTGGGCGCCGTAGTTCTGACCGACGATCGGAGACACCGCTCCCCCGATTGCGAAAAGAGCTCCAAAGGCGATCGGTATCAACCGCCCGATAATCGCCCAGCCAGCAACTGCTCCATCCCCGAACCGCGCCATTGTATGGGTCATGTATGCGCTGCTGATCGGGGTGGCGAGTTGCGCGACACTCGCAGGCACCGAAACTCCAAGAAACTGGCGCAGAAGGCGAACCGACATTTCGAAGGAGGGCGGTGCAACCAGCTTGTGAACCCGTATGGCTCCATGAGCCGCGAGCAGAAGCAGCGCAGCGCGAGAGATGACGGTGGCGATGGCAGCTCCCTCAAGCCCGCAATTCATGCCGAAAATCATGAGTGGGTCGACAACCGCCGCAATCAAGCATGACCAGATCTTCGCCTTCGTGGCACGACGGACGTCGCCTGCAGCACGTATAATTCCCGTCGCGCACATGCCGAGCACTGTGATCGGTGTTGAAGCGAGCGTGATTGTCAGAAAGTCCCCAGCGAACCTGCTGGTGTTTCCAGAAGCGCCAAGGAGCGCGAGGATATAATCCAGTTTGAGCAAGGACAGAATCGTTATGAGGATTGCAGGCAAGACGCTCAGTGTCATTGACACGCCCCCTGCCTCTGCAGCTTCTTCTTGGCTTCCGCGACCCAAGGCTTGGGAGACCATTGCCGTCGTCGCAACCGAGAGACCAATTGAGAGGGAGGTGGCGAAAAACTGGACCGCCGATGCAAATCCCACTGCGGCTGTGAATTCCTCTATCTCTAGCATCGAAATGTAGAAGAGGCTTAGAGCATCGACAAGGAAGACCGCGAGAGCCCCTGCAGCACTTGTTATCGACATGACGACAACATGTTGCATCGTCGAACCAGATGTAAATTTGGCTCTGTCACTTTGCACTGGGTCTGCCTCGCGCACGGAACCGACAAGACGGTGGTTCAATTGTTACTTCTTCTGACGGAATCGCCGCGTGGTCGTACTCTCAGGTTAGCGGGACATCCGTTCAACCTTGCAGGCAAGGTTGCAGAAGGTGGCAGCCAGCCCCTAAGTTACCGATGCAGCGAGTTCATCATCCGTAGGTGGCTCAAACACCTGCACCCATTCTAAAATCATCTCCTCAGAGATGCGGAAAGCTGTGGCCGGAAGCGCCGCATTCCGGGCCGCCAACCGGGTTAAGATCTCTTCGACGGGCGTCGGCACATAATGAATGACAGTGTTGGCTTTCGATTGCACAGCACGCCTGCGAAACTCGTCGCGCTCAGTCCGAGACCAGGAACCAAAGTGCAATACAATATCGACGCCCTGTACGAGTATGCGCTCGGCTATCTCCCAGAACAGTCCTTCTATGGCACGGTGCCTTGTGTCGTGCTCGGGATCGTCCAGATCTTGACCGAAGATGCGACTCATCCGGCGTCAGCCGAACAGCGGGCACCGACCTTTCGAGTTTCTTCGCCCGCGTTGTTTTGCCAGAGTCCGGTAGTCCAACCATCAGATGCAGTGTCGTCAACGAGTATCCTTTCCGCGGGATTGCTGCCGATTCGCGAGCGTCGCTTGTGCAGAACAGCGAGTTCGGGCAGCTCGTAAATCAGGCCGTAATCATGTGACAGGGCCACATCTGTTGAACATCAACAGACGGCGATCGAGGGTCTCTGAGGCGGAAGCTTGTCTCAAATGTCTCAGCCATCATTGAACTTAGGACTTCACGTGACCCGCAAATGCGTGCCACTCACTACACTTTCTTCTGTCTCATTCCGTCAGGAGATACGTTCCGCTTCGTACAGCCTGGATGACCGCGGCAAGGGTTTCCTCCCGAGTATACGCATCTATCGGCAGGGCATGCCTTTCAAGCTGACCGAGCGATGAGAGTTGCTTGTGGAGTTCCGTAATTGGCCCAGGATCCGTCAACGTGTTGCCGCCTCGCTCCTGGCAGCGCCGAATGGCCACGTCGAGAGCTGGGCGGAGAACGACGTAGTGAACAGGCACCGGGATTTTCTTGAATGGAGCGAGGAACCACGGTCCGACAATCCCATCCACGATGACAAAATAGCCGCCCCTGGCATAGCCTTCGGCGGCCTGCGCGAGCACGTCGAGAACAACGGTGTTCTGGTCATGCGCTTCCGGCAGATAGGGTTGGATCGCTCCATTCTTGATGAAATGCCAGAAGTCGTCGGAATGAAGGTGGACCTTCGACGATCCGGGCTCTCCGGCGAGAGTCTGCGCCGTCGTGGTTTTACCGGAACCAGGAGTGCCCGTCAGGATGAGTATTTCGCCTGTATGATTCATGCTTTCTACCTACATTGAGCAGGCCGATTGATAGCCTGCAGATCGCGGTCCGTCCTAAGTCCTCCGGCCTGGACAGTAGCTTGGAAATCGTGCCTGCATTCGTCATTGCGACGGAGATGCTCCCAGGCAAACCCGGCGGCAGGAATACGGCGTGGTCGGATATCGCCCGTGAGGTCAGTCGATATGCAGCATAGCGTCACCCCCATTTGAGGGCGGTGATAGTGAATGCCCCAATAGAGATTCTCCGCTGCTCATATCTAGACTGGTGGTCTATCATACAGACTGACGGTCTGATTTCAAGGGGCATTCATCTACCTAGCCCACGGTTGTTTTAAAGAGACCAGTAGTCTAACATACCGACCGATGGTCGTTTGATGTCATGGAGACGCTGAATGCCGCGAGTGATCAAGCCCACGGCTGTGCGCCGATTGGAAATTCTGGAATGGGCGCAGCGTATTTTTCTGTCGCGCGGCTAGGCAAGACGGCGGTTCAGCATCTCACGGTGAACTTCAGGAACGCGGGGCCGCTCCTTGTGCCCGGACTTTTCCTGCTGCTAACGGCATCCTCATTTCAATCGAAGCGATATCAGTCATGACTTGCGAAGCGTCACCTCGGTCGAGCCCAACTCGCGCCACTCAGTCGCCGGAGTCCGCGTCGCGCTTTGCCATTTTTGTTTTGCTCTCAGCTCTGTCGGTGGTGCCAGTCAACTTGATAGCGCCTGCACTGCCTACAATGGCGGTGGAACTGCTTTCCGATCCTGCGGTGATAAGCCTCGCTGTTGCGGGTTACGCCGTTGTCACCGCTCTGGTTGAACTCATCTCGGGCGCGATTTCAGATCGGTACGGGAGACGGCCCGTTGCGCTGGTCTCCATGGCAATCTTCATTCTCGCCTCTATTGGCTGTGCAGCGTCTGCCAATATCATGACCTTCCTGTTCTTCCGAGCACTGCAGGCCGCCATTGCTGCCTGCTTTTCTGTTGCGCTTGTCGGAATCAAGGAAACATCAAGCGATCGCGACGGCGCGAGCCGAATGGGATACGCCGCAATGGCATGGGCGCTGGCTCCGATGCTCGGCCCTACCGTTGGCGGGGCACTCGATCAGTTCCTGGGATGGCGCGCGATCTTCATCACCCTTGCTCTCTGCGGAACGGCAATGCTTCTACTGTCGCTGAGAGCGCTCGGGGAAACCGCGCCCTCGCTCACTTGGCGCGAGCGCAGCTATCTCAAATCTTATGCGCTGCTTTTGGGGTCAGTGCGGTTTTGGGCCTATGCAGCCTGCATGGCCTTTTCAACGGCCACGCTCTACATTTTCCTGGTGGGAGCCCCCCTGGTCATCGGCGGCTCGAGTGCCGTTCTGGGGCTGTATATGGGGCTCGTCCCGACGGGGTTCATCTTCGGCAGCTATTTGACAGGGCGCTTTGCTTCCAGATTCCCACGAGGAACCGCTTTGATCGCCGCGCGGGCTTTGACCTGTGCCGGATTGCTGGTGGGGCTGATGCTGACCACGATGGGAAACACGGATGCCCCGGCCTTCTTCCTGCCGTGCATGTTCATTGGCATTGGGAACGGCTTGACCTTACCGCTGGCGAATATGGGCGCAATGTCATTGCATAGCGATCTTTCCGGCACGGCAGCCGGCTTGGCGGCAGCCATGCAAATGGGCGGCGGCGCGGTCATTGTTTCTATTGCTGGAATTCTCCTGCCCGAGGCAGACACCCATGCCCTATTGGCCATGATGCTGAGCGTCGCGCTGCTCGCCCTGTTCGCTGCAACCGTCGTGGCACTCCTGGAGCGACCGCTGACAACAGCACATAGACCTGGATGATACTTGGAAAGCGTTGAGCGCGACCTCGCCAACGCCCCCGTTTTCTTAGGCTACAGGGCTAAGGAAAATGGCTACTAAAGAAAAGTCGAAACAGGAAACCGAGGATGAATTCAAAAGCTGTCATTATCGTGACCTCTCATGCCGACCTTGGAGATACAGGCCGTATAAGCGGGTTTTGGTTTAATGAAATGAGCGCTCCATACTGGGCGCTGACAGATGCTGGCTTTGACGTGGATATCGCGTCACCAAAAGGCGGGGCAGCTCCATTCGATCCACACGGCATATCCGACGAAGAGAAATCGGCCGACACGGACAGATTTCTTCGATCCGATGTCGAGCAACGCAAAATCAATGCCACACTCGCTGTTCATCAGCTCAAAGCTCATGATTACGCTGTCACCGTGTTTCCAGGCGGCTTTGGCACAATGTGGGATCTGGCACAATCAGAACAGGTCGCCGCATTTGTAAGCGCCGCCTACGAGAATGGCGCGATTCTCTGTGCCATCTGTCACGGTCAGGCTGGCCTGATCGGCGCTAAAAAACCAGATGGAACGCCGCTGACCAAAGGTATGCGGTTATGCTGCCCGCCCAACTCCGAAGAAGAGGCTAACGGCGTCGCCTCGATCGTTCCCTATCTGCTCGAAACCGAATTTCGGAAGCTTGGAGCTCTGTTCGAGTGTGGGCCGGACTATTCCTCTAAAGTCGTGAGAGATGGCCGACTGATCACCGGGCAGAATGGCCAATCAGTAGATGCTGCGGTTCGCGAGTTGCTGCGTGCCATCACAGAACTGCAGCCCGCACCGGCAATGAAATCCTGATCTTGTTCATCCGCTTCATTACCAACGCAGGTGCGGCGGCAACCATTTTGCGGACGGGCGAATTTGCACATTCGTGTTTGCATTCACGAGATTGCGCTGCGGCCTTTCAGTCCAACTGATCGGCATGCATATGAGGATCCTTGAATGCCTATTGCGGACGGCCCGGCGATCTTGTCGCAAAACTAAGATTTCCGCGACGCCGCATTGCTCCCGTTAGCTGATGAGTGGCAGATGATAGCGAGTATACTTCTCGAAATCAGCGACAGGAGAGAAGCCCGCACGCGCGAGCAAAGCCACGCTTCGCGCATTCCCGTGCGTGACGCCCGCATAGAGATCAGATGCCGTCAGCGCATTTTTCGCATGTCCAATCAATGCCCGTAGGGCAGCAGTCGCATAGCCCTTCCCAGTTTTGTGCTGGTCCAGCCAATACTCCAGTCCGTGACCAAACGATGGGAGGCTGCGATCAAGTTTCTTGGCAGCCCGTCGAAGCGCTTCTCACTTTCTCATCCTGCGTGGCAATCTCCTCACAGCGCGCCATCGCCCACGCGAGATCTGCGGCATCCCCTGCTTTTGCACTCTCGAAGATCTGAACAAGCCCAATGTGGAGCTGGTAACAGCGCAGGGCCTCAGCGTTTTGCAGGAACTCAGGGTGTCGCGTCTCGATGTGGCGCGCTTGCGCCTCCATGCAGGCAAGCCAGGGGCGCCAGAAGAAAATGTTGGCCACGTCATAGATCGGATCGCCGAATAGGGCTTCGCTCCAATCGATTACAGCGGTGATACGCCCCTGGTCTGTCAATACGTTATTGGAACCAAAATCGCCATGTACGAGCCGGCGAACATCGGCGCACCGTGGCATGAATTCGCTAAGCAAGCGAAAATATCCATCGATCTGCCGACGATCCACAACGGCCTCGATCCGCTTCCAATCGTAATGCGCTTCGTCAGTGATGGCAGCTATGAAGTCCTGCCAGCTTGCGTGCCGTCCGATGCCGCTCGGATCGAACGGGCCGAAGCCCTCGGTTCCATCAAGTATCGCCTCAGCCATGGCCGACATGACCTGCGAGACTGGGCCGACCACTGTGGGCAGAGTCTCGATGGCTAAGTCCTGTAACGTGACGCCTAGTGCTCGCCGCGATACGCACCACGTATGGTCTTCAATCTCGCCTATTGCGACGACCTCAGGGATCGGGAGATCGCGGGAGGCGAAACGGCTATGGCAGAAGGCGTCTTTGTGAAATCCAGCTGCAGTGCGGTTCACGCGCAGCACGAAGTCCTCGCTTCCAACACAAATGGCGAAGGCCTGCGACTCTTCACCTTCGGTAATGGGTCTGCATTCCGAGGGTCTATCGAAATCGCGCGTAATGGCAGAAATTACAGCTTCTCGGGTAAATCGCGGCTTCATCGGCGTTTTTCTCAACATTTTTTACAGATATGATCAATCCGCCTATTAAACCGGAGTGTGCTGTTCAGGGCAATACCTAAATAGCGAGACCCCTCTGACGCCCTAACATCCACGACACCGATCCGCCCTGCACGATGCCCATAACCTCGCGGCCGAGCTGGCGGTCGATGACCGGCCGCCAGGGGACAAGCGTGAACTCGTGGCTCTTTTCCACGACGGCGAACTTGCCGCTCGATAGTTGCACGGTCCCGGTGAACCTGCCGCTAACGGTCTCGCCGTCCGTTGCCACCCGAAACGGCAGCGTCTTGTTCGCTGCCATCTCAGCGCCTGCATGGGCAACTTCGCGCTCGCGCAGGGTGGCGAGAAGGTTGCTCCGATAGGAGACTCGGCCGTCCTGCTGGCGTGTGGCGTCGCCCTGCTCGATATGATGCTCACGGCGGCGGTCCATCGCCTCGCGCACCTCATGACCGAATCCGGCCGGTGCGAGATCCGATGCGTCACTCGCAAGCAGCCGCCGATCGAGCCAGGTCGATCCTTCCGCGCCGATCTGGTTTTCCAGATTGAAGATGGATAGGACGCGGATGCTGGCCTGCCGGTTGCGGCCGGCATCGAAGGCTGCGGCGCGGCTCTCGAGATCTTCGGGGATGCGCCACTGGTCGACGTCGATCCGCTCGACGATTCCGGGGCGGCGCAAAGCTTCGAGCCGGCGCACATGAGCATCGACGTAGCCCTCATAGTCGCCCCCCCCCCGGAACACGGCCTTCGAACCTCGCCTGTTCGCGATGGCGGCTCGGCCGATAAATGCCGCCCTCGGAGATGCTGGCGATGGTGCGGTCGGATGGACGGCTCGCTGTCTCGGCCGGGCCGATCTCGATGACGCTGCCGATCCGGGCGTCCTCGATGCGGGCGGCGTCGATGCCTGCGACATGGTGCGTGCGCCCGTCGATACCATCGACCACGATGGTCAGGTTCTCGCCAAGCTCGTCGGTCAGATATTTGTCGAGGACGCGGCCGGTGATCGGGACTTCCGGCGCAACGTCATGAATCTGGAAGGTCATCGGATCTCGCTCCAGCCCGTCGGCCTTGAGCGCCTTGTCCATATTGCGGATGATGTCGCCGCGTTCACCCAACTCGCGCAGCACCTGTTCCATCCGCTCGCTCAATTCCCAGACGCCGGTTGCACGCTCGGTGGCGAGGCCCATCTTCTCCAGCTTGCCGAGACGGCGCAGGCGCAGCGTGCGGTCGAACTGGCGGCGATGATCGGCCGGCTCATGACGCAGGTCGAGGAAGCGGTCCTCCGCTTCCTCGGTCATGGCGCGGTCGATGCGGGTGAAGCGGTCCTGACCGATCTCGGCCGAGAGCTTGCGGCTCTGCTCGATCTCGGTGACGGGGCCGAGTTCGAGCGTCGTAAGATCGCTCGCCCGCTCGCGGATGCCGTTGGCGAGATAGTCGCCGTTGATGACAAGGTTTTCACCCAGCTCGTCCGTGCCGCGCATGATGACATGGACATGGGGATGGCCGGTGTTGTGGTGATTGACCGCGACCCAATCGAGCTGGGTGCCGAGATCGGTTTCGACCTGGGCCATGAGGTCGCGGGTATAGGCGGTGAGGTCCGAAAGGTCCGCGCCGTCCTCGGGCGAAACGATGAAGCGGAACTGGTGGCGATCGTCCGCGCCGCGCTCGATGAAGGCAGCGCCGTCGGCGCGGTCTTCGGTCGCCGAATAGAGCTGGCCGCGCTCGCCGTCGCGCGAGGTGCCGTCGCGCTGGATGTAGCGAAGATGGGCGGCGGATTTGCCGTTCTTTCCCGCGCCCTGGACGTAGCGGGTTTTGACGACGACGCGGCGCCGACCGGGACTGCTATGCTTCCATCCGCCTGAGAGCGTGCGGGCGCGCACGAATGCCGCACCGCGTCCGCGTTTCAGGCCCGGCCAACCGCTCGTCCGTGATGCCTTGCCGCTCTTCGCCGATGACTGCGACCGGGCGCGCTGCGACGATGATGCCGAGGATCGCGACGCAATGTTGCTCTGCTGCCAGGCGATCTTCTTGGCCTGCGTGAGAAAGCTCTTGGCCTTGCCATTGAAGTTCATTGCCAGTTGGCTGGGCTGCATATCGAACGGCATGAAGTTACCTTCCACATCCACACCGTTGAGCTGCATCTGCCCGAACAACTGCGGGCTTTGCAGATTCCCGCCGAGCCGTAAGTTAGCGTTCAGCGTACCCGCCGCTTTCTCGCCGCGCGTAAAGATGGCGTTAGCCATCGCCAGCGAGAAATTGCGGATATTGACGTTACCGCCAAGGTTACGTCGCCCCTGGGGATCGGTGACCTGCACCTGCCCGTCAAACTGTCCGTTATTGGTCAGACGGATCAGCCAGCCTAAATCCGCACGATTATTCTGCAACTTCGCGTTAAGGTTCAGTGTTTCGAAAGCGACCGGCAGCGGTGCATCGTTCACTACCTGGGTCACTTTGACGTTACGCCCGGATAGCGTCACTTCACCCTGCGGCAAGCCTTCTTTGGTGGCATCCCACGAGACATCAGCCTTACCGCTGAATGTGCCGCTGGCCTGGGTGGTATCCGGCATAAAGGGTTTCAGCATCGCCAGGTCGAAGCGGTTCAGATTGACCACCGCACGCCCCTGCGCCCCGGCATCGATCGTCTGCGGCACGCAAAGCTCCGCATTCGGGTTGGTCCAGCAGTGTGGCCCAATACTGATCTTCTGTTCCTGATTGCGGTAATCCAGCGCGATTTCACGGTTCAGGGCAACTAGCCCGACGGGCGTGGTGAAGCGTGTATCGCTAAGGGTGCCCTTCCAGCGCTGTTCGTTGCGATCAAAACTCCCGGCCAGTTTTAACTGCCCGGCGACCGGCTCACCCTGCACCCGCAACTCAAGTTCGTGCTGCTTTTCACTGCCTTTGGCAGCAAGCGTTGCCAGGCTGATATTCACCCCAGGCTGAGAGAGGCGTTCAACCCGCACATTCATCGTACCGGCAAGCTGATCGGTCGATTTCACATCCCCTTTCACCAGGACACGGGCCACACGCAGCGCTTGCCAGCGCAGATTGCTGGCGGTGATATCCGCCATTACCTGTGGCGCATCCACCGTACCGCGAATATTCACCAGCCCTTTAGCCGTACCGCCCAGCCCTGGCAGTGCGTTATCCAGACCTGGCGCGTCGATGTTGGCATCCAGGTTAAGATCTTTTACTCCCAGCTCGCCTTTGACATCGGCTTTGTTGCGTCCCAGTTCCAGATGTAGCCCCGGAATGGTCCACTGCATATAGCTGTTGCCTTTAAGCTGCCCGTCAACGCTGACTTTATTTTGTTTCACGTTCCCGGCGAGTTTCAGCTCCGGGATATCAAGCTGCCAGGTTCCGCCGTAGAGACTGCCGCGCATTTTCGCCAGCCCGTTCAGTTTTGCAGGCCAGTCCGGGAAGGTTTTTGCGGTGTTGATACCGTCCAGCGTTAACTCTCCGCGCCAGCTAATCGCCTGCTGCCAGTCGAGCAAGGCTTTGAGTTCGGTTTTCCCTTCCAGCGCGGCGACGCTCAGCTTGTCGATGCTGATTTGCTGCTCGTTACCTTTACCGTCCAGAGTGATGGTGGCTGGTGGTACGTCCTGGCCCTTTACCGCCGTGCGGAACGACAGTGTGTAGTCAGTCATTTTACCGGTCAGCTTGAGCTTAAGGTCGTCGGCCTGATACTGTTTTTCACCGGTAAACGGCCAGTAGAGCTGCTCGCTGGTGATGTCCAGATTGAGCGGCAGCCCCGCCTCGGCAAGCTGTGTTTGCCCACGTAGAACAATATCCACCGGGCCGGACAGGTTGACGCCAAACTCCAGTTGTTTGCGCACCTCGCCGCCGACTTTGAGCTTCACTTTCTCGCCTTTCATCGGATCGACATTCAGGGTGCTGTTGAGGGTGATATCCACCGGCCAGTTATCCCGCAATGTCGCCGTGCCCGTGGCATTAAGCGTGCCCTGATTTGAATCGATATCGAACGCATCAAGCTTCATATTGCCGTCAATGCTGCTCACTTTGAGCAGCATATTGCTGACCGTGATATCGGTGTCACCGGTTAAGCGAAGCTGCTCACCGTGAAATTCTTCAATATTGAGATTGAGCGGCAGATGCACATCCGTCATCTGCGGCAGCAGCGGTTTGGCGAAGAGTTGCTTAAGGGATTCGCCCAGCGGCAGTTCATCCGGTTTCGGATTCTCAACCTTCGGCTCCACCACCTGTTCCTGCGCCACCTTCGCTACTTTCGGCAGGGCAATTAGCAGGCCGCTCAGCGAGGTGGGTTTCAGGGTCAGGTTCTTCTCTTCCCAGTTCAGGGCAGAGGAGAAGTTCATGACGGAGACGGTCGTGTCATCAATATTAATATTGACGTTATTGAGGGCTACGCGGCTTAACGTAATGGGGTACGGCGTGAAAAGGTTTAACGGCCCGTTATCCTCTTCTTTCACCGGCGCGGCAGGTGGCATCTTTTTGGTATCGATGACCACATTGATATCTTTTAGCGAGATATCGTTCACGCACAGGCTACTGTCACGCAGGCAGCCCAGTTTTACCGCCAGATGGAACTCTCCGGCATTCACCGCGATACCCGGCTGATCGTAACGAATGTTTTTCAGCGATAAATCACGCCAGCCGCCGATCACCTGGCCGATTTCCAGTCCCGGAACCCAACGGTTGGCGGCCTTAAACAGCAGGTGTAACCCGCTCGTCGTCCCGACGAGAAAAATAACCGTCCCCAGCACTAACAGGATAAACACCAGTACGCCGAGGCTTATCTTCTTCCATAAACTCATAATTCAGGCCCCAAACCGATGTAAAACTGTAATCCGTGCTCGTCTTTATCGCCGACCGGAACGGCCAGATCGAATTTGATCGGGCCAACCGGTGATTGCCAGCGCACCCCGACGCCGGTACCGGTTTTGAAATCACTGCGGCGGATATCGCTCACGGCCTCACCGCTATCGACAAAGACCGCGCCCCACCATTTACCCGTCACGTTGTATTGATATTCCAGCGATCCGGTGGCCATTTTCGAGGCGCCGATCAGCTTACCGTCATCATCCTTCGGCGCGATAGATTTGTATTTATAGCCGCGGATGCTGCGATCCCCCCCGGCGAAGAAGCGCAAATCTGGCGGTACGCGGTTAAAATCGTCTGTTTCGATCCACCCCAGGTTGCCACGGGCCACAAAACGGTGGCGGTCATATAACGTGCGGATCCAGGCGTTTTGCGCCTGCATCACGATAAACTCCACATCCGAGCCCCAAGCGGTGCTGGAGTAATCGATGGAATAACGCTGGGAATCACCCCAGGTCGGCATCAGACCGCCGCGCGAACGGGTACGGCTGATCATCACCCCCGGATAAAGCAGCATGGTGGTGTTGGTCACGCTGGCACTGTTGCAAAGTTAGCGATGAGGCAGCCTTTTGTCTTATTCAAAGGCCTTACATTTCAAAAACTCTGCTTACCAGGCGCATTTCGCCCAGGGGATCACCATAATAAAATGCTGAGGCCTGGCCTTTGCGTAGTGCACGCATCACCTCAATACCTTTGATGGTGGCGTAAGCCGTCTTCATGGATTTAAATCCCAGCGTGGCGTTGATTATCCGTTTCAGTTTGCCATGATCGCATTCAATCACGTTGTTCCGGTACTTAATCTGTCGGTGTTCAACGTCAGACGGGCACCGGCCTTCGCGTTTGAGCAGAGCAAGCGCGCGACCATAGGCGGGCGCTTTATCCGTGTTGATGAATCGTGGGATCTGCCACTTCTTCACGTTGTTGAGGATTTTACCCAGAAACCGGTATGCAGCTTTGCTGTTACGACGGGAGGAGAGATAAAAATCGACAGTGCGGCCCCGGCTGTCGACGGCCCGGTACAGATACGCCCAGCGGCCATTGACCTTCACGTAGGTTTCATCCATGTGCCACGGGCAAAGATCGGAAGGGTTACGCCAGTACCAGCGCAGCCGTTTTTCCATTTCAGGCGCATAACGCTGAACCCAGCGGTAAATCGTGGAGTGATCGACATTCACTCCGCGTTCAGCCAGCATCTCCTGCAGCTCACGGTAACTGATGCCGTATTTGCAGTACCAGCGTACGGCCCACAGAATGATGTCACGCTGAAAATGCCGGCCTTTGAATGGGTTCATGTGCAGCTCCATCAGCAAAAGGGGATGATAAGTTTATCACCACCGACTATTTGCAACAGTGCCCTCTCCAGGACGTGGTACGGGATGTCGCTGGTACGTGCCATAACCTGGTTGCCGTGGTTCATGGCTTGGGCAATGATCACCGCCATCAGACTGTCGGCGTCGGCTACCTTCTTCGCATAGCGTGGCTGCAATGGTGTCAGCGCCGACAGGAACTGGCACTGGCCGTTGACGAAGCGAAACACGTCGGCGACATCGCAGTATGGCAGTTGCTCGTAGAGAGCTTGCTCGCGCGCCTTCTGGTTCTCCCCCTTGGGCTTGCGCCAGGTCAGTCTCTGCGTGTCCTTGTCGTATTCCAGGTGCGTCAGCTTGCCCTGTTTCAGCTCGCGATTGAACGCCACCCATTGCGCACGCAACTCGGCCGCCAGTGCATCGAGCTGGGCACTGACCGGCTGCCGCAGGAAGGGGATGTCCATCTGCGCGAGCACGGCGGCTTTCTCGTCCATCGAAACCAACTCGTCGGACAAATGCCGGTGCTGCAAGCTGTCGTCAATGTAGAGCTCGCCCGCCTGGAAGCGTTTCCTGACCTGACGGTAAAGCCAGAATTCGTAACGATCGGCATGCAGGCCTGTCGGCGTGCCTTCGGCATCGAACATCAGCAGGTACGGACGCAAGCGTTTCGGCAGCGTTGCCGCCGGACATTCGTCGAGTGGCCGTTGTGATAGGCGCTGCTGCTTGGCGAACACGCTCTTGGCCCAAGTCAGCGCCGCGAGCCATGGGTTATCGGGGGCCGTGCCGGCGAAGTCGAGCGCGACGTACAGCGGCCGTAGATGGCGTCGAATGCGTTCGGCCAGGCCGTCCACCGCCTGCCAGTGCAGCGCCAGTTTGTTCAGTGGCTTGACGCTCATGCGCTGCGCCGTGTTTTGCAGCAATTCCCTGGACATGATTTTGTAGGCGCGTTGGCGCACCTCGCCGAACGGCGTCGGATCGGCCACGCTGTCGTCCACGTACAGCGACAGCAGGCGGCCAACCTGCGGCGTTTCCTGATGGCGTCGCAGCTGTTCGGCGACAAAGGACTGTTTCGCACCCGTGCGGCTCTCGTCCTCAAGTTTTTTCATGTGGAAGGCCATCGCGTCGACCAGGTTGTCGGTGAGCTGCCGGTAACGTACCCAGGCATAGCACAGCAGGTAGAGCCGGGTCTGCTCCGCCTTCAGGTGGCGCAGGTCATGGACGGTATAGAAGTTCGCCAGGCTCGCGTAGTACAGCAGGTTCTGCTGCGAGATGCCGAGCTTGGGCAGCAGCGCCTTGGCGATCCCGTGCAAGGACTTCAGCGTGGCGCGCTTCTCGCGCTCCCCTGCCATCTGACGCCAGCCGAAATCTTTAGCGTCCTGCTTGAGCGCTGCCAGTTGAGACAGGGTGTCGTCACGCACCAGGAGCTGGCCCAGCGCAGCTTTGGCCGATTCGTCCAACACTTCTGCCAGCAAGCCGCCCAAGCGCCTGCGTTCGGTGGACAGGGCTTCACTGACCAGCTCTTGTAAGGTGGTGTGGCCGGGCCGGATGATTTTGTGCTCGCTGAGCCAAACGATCAGTTCGGCGGCCACGAATCCTGGCATTACGTCGCGCCGCACGATCTGTTCAGCCTGCTGTGCCAGTTGCGGCAGGAAGCTAGCCGCCCACGACCGGTAGCCGAACAGTTCGGCGATCTGACCCCTCTGGCTGTAGTGCTCATGCTTGGTGATCGCCTTGCGTTCGAACGCTTCGCCGTGGAAATAGCGACTCAGCACGAAGGCGCAATCGTCCTCGACCTCATGCCAATCGAAGCGGAAGAAAGCATGCTTGGCCTTGAAGTAGCCGATCTGCAAGACGCAATAGACTTGGGCCTGCAGGCTAGGCCGGCTGCTGGCGAACGCCAGTTCAGATTCGGTCAACGCCAGGTATTCCAGCCGCTGAGCATCGTCGAAGTCCGGTAGGCCGTACAAGGCTTCCTGCTCTGCGTCAGAAAAGACGGTGAGTAGCTTATTCTTGTTGCTCATCGACCGTCCTTCCCGCACCACGCCAACCTGCTCGCGTCAATGTTTCGATCAACGTAGTGCGCTTGACATTGAAGTTGCGGCACACCGCCGCCTTAGACATGCCGCCATCGAGCGCGGCGACGATGGCGTCCAGCTTCTCACCAGTGATCGCCTGCGGCCGGCCGCCGATCCGGCCGCGTTTGCGTGCGGCGGCCAAGCCCGCGACGACGCGCTCCTGAATCAAGGCGCGCTCGTACTGCGCGAGCGCACCGAACACCTGGAACAGGAATTCGCCCGAGGGCGTCGTAGTGTCCAGGTTCTCTGTCAGCGAGCGGAACGCCACCCGCTTGTCCTTGAGCGAAGTCACAATGGCGAGCAGGTGCGACAGCGAGCGACCGAGCCGGTCGAGTTTCCACACCACCAGCACATCGCCGGCTCGAACGAACTCAAGCGCCCGCGCCAAGCCGGCACGGTCATCCTTCGCGCCAGAGGCACGATCCTCAAACAGGTGACGCGGATCGACGCCGGCGGCGAGCAGCGCGTCGCGCTGCAAGTCCGTGCTCTGGCGGTCGGAGTCCGACGACACGCGCATGTAGCCAACCAACATAGGCGGATAACCATCAAAAACAGGTTTCCGCATAATAGTGAATAGCGATAGAGTTTTCCGTACATTTTTGAGGGGGTGTTGCACAGGTAGCACAGCGGCGGCTGACAGCCTGTCGCAAAACAAATGTTTTACGACACCTCCTTGAGGTTGCCGCGTTTACATCATTACCTGAACAGGTATAAAATTCCGTCATGACAAACAAAGAAAAACCGCTCGAATGGATCGCGAGCAGCCACAAGGATTTGATGGCGTTGCCGTCCGACGTGCGTCGCCGTTTCGGTTACGCGCTCTCGTTGGCGCAGATAGGCGATCAGGATGACGCAGCAAAGGTGCTCAAGGGGTTCGGTGGTACCGGCGTGCTGGAGGTCGTCGAAGACGATGCCGGCGGCACCTATCGAGCGGTATACACGGTCAAGTTTGCGGAAGCGGTGTTCGTCCTGCACTGCTTCCAGAAGAAGAGCAAGAGCGGAATCGCCACGCCAAAGGCCGACATGGACATCATCCGCGCTCGGCTGAAGGTGGCCGAGGTATTGGCACAGGAGCTACGAAATGCAAAAACGAATCATTGAAGGCGTCGAGGTTCAGCGCAGCTCGGGCAACGTCTTTGCCGACCTTGGACTGCCTGACGCTGAAAAGCTCAAGATCAAGACCGGCCTGGTGGTCGAGATCAGGAGGGCCATGCGCGCCCTTGGGCTGACTCAACAAGCGGCGGCCAAACGCATGGGCATCCCGCAACCGAAGGTGTCGGGCATGATGCGCGGCGACTTCACCAATCTATCCGAACGCAAGCTGATGGATTGTCTGAATCGCCTCGGCTACGACATCGAAATCAAGGTACGGCCAGCAGCCGAGCCGATCGGGCATCTAACGCTCGCAACCGCTTAATCGGAGCTCTCCTGATGGCAGCCCGCATCACCGACGACGAATGGGACGAACTGACTCCCGAGAATTTCGATACCACGGCACTGCTGCGTGCAGTCGATGCCGTGGACGTGCTGCGCGGCGATTTGAATGACAGCGCAGACGGCGCACCTCCGCAACTGCGCACCGACCTGTTGAAGCTGCATCAACTGGCAATGGCCGCGTTCAACGAGGGATCACGCAGCCGAGTGGCTGAGCTATTTGATCTCGCCGTGGATCTTCAGGATCAGGTTGATCATCTGATGACCTCGCTGGAACAAGTGCAAGAAACCCTGTCCCGGTTGACGGCGCTCTACCCAGAAAGCCTGTCCTGAATGTTCTTGGAGACAACCACATCATGAGCCGCAGCCGCCGCAAAACGCCCATCGTTGGGCACACGACCTGCCGTAGCGAGCGCGAGGACAAGAAACTCTGGCATCAGCGCTGGCGAACCCACGAGCGCACCGCGCTGGCCAGCGCGTCGCCGGAAGCTCTATGCGCCCATCTGCCTCTACTGGAAAACCAGGTCAGCAACGTCTGGTCGATGGGTAAGGATGGCCGCTCCTACTGGCCCATCAAGCGCCAGGCCGCCACGGCGGATCGCATTGCCAACCACAAGGGACGCAATCCGCAAGAGCGCGCCTCCCTGAAAAAGCGTCTGCTGCGCAAGTGGATGAGCAAATGAACCTGTCCACCATCGAGGCGCTGGCTATCGCTTGGGCGCGAATCGCTGAAGAAGCAGAACTCCCAGCCGGCTACGAGGGCACGGCGACGCCAGAGGCGCATCGGGCCTGCGAGGTGATCCAGGAGCGGATTCGAGAGCACGTCGTCGCCACCAATGACATGCGGCTGTTCGGCCTGCTGCACCTGCTTGGGCAGGCGTCGCTGCGCATGGAGCAAGCGCTGTGGCCGGAAGAATATGCGCGGATGACCCGCGAGGTCGAGGAAGCTCTCCGAGAGGCCGACGACCCCAACGCCAAGTCGTACACCCACGAAGAAGTCATGCAGGCGATGCAGGAACGCATCGACCGAGCGCGAGACAAAGCCATGTTGATCGGCTGACGGAAATTTCGGCGGTTCCGGCTGATCCAAGAATCTTGGCGTGACCTTACCTCCGCTCTACCGCTGGGTGCCAGCCTCGGCGCACGCCTAACCACCCAACTCAGAAAGGAAAATAAGTTGGTAAAACGCATTCCCGTATCCGAGCTTCGTCTCGGCATGTACATCCACAAGCTCGCCGGCTCTTGGGTTCGACACCCATTCTGGCGCGGCAGCTTCCTGCTGACCGAGCCTCAGGATCTCTCTGCCATTCGAGAATGTGGCGTCAGGGGAGGTCTGGGTCGACTTGGCCAAAAGCCAAGTCGACCCAGAGAGCCCAGAGAGCCCAGAGAGCCCAGAGAGCCCAGAGAGCCCAGAGAGCCCAGAGCCCAGAGCCCAGAGCCCAGAGCCCAGAGCCCAGAGCCCAGAGCCCAGAGCCCAGAGAATTGTCGGAGGAGCAATCTCTGCCGTCTAGTCCACTAAGCAAGAAAAGTGACGGCGCAACCTCAATGGAGAGCGAAATGTGTTATGCACGGAAACTCTGTCTTGCGGCCAAGTCCCAAGTCATGGACATGTTCCAGGAAGCCCGGCTTGGCAAGGCCGTCGACCCAAGCACGACGTTGCCGCTGGTCGGAGAAATCGCTGCCTCGGTGCTGCGCCAACCTCATGCCCTCATCAGCGTCGCACGCATCAAAACGCACGACGATTACACCTACCTGCACTCGGTTGCCGTCTGCGCCCTGATGCTATCGCTGGCCCGGCATCTCGATCTAGACGAGGAGCAAACGCGCCTGGCTGGCATCGGCGGACTGATGCACGACCTAGGCAAGGCCGCGATGCCGCTGGAAGTGCTTAACAAACCAGGCAAGCTCACCGATGCCGAGTTCGCCATCATGAAGCGCCACCCTGTGGAGGGCGCAAAGATGCTGCGCGCAGGCGGGGCCGAGCCCGGGGTGGTGGACATTGCCCTGCACCATCACGAGAAGATCGACGGAACCGGCTACCCGGATCGCTTGGCCGGTGACGCCATTTCACTCCTGGCCCGCATGGGCGCAATCTGCGACGTCTATGATGCCGTGACGTCGGAGCGAGCCTACAAAAAGCCGTGGGACCCGTCCGCGGCGATGCGGCAGATGGCCAAGTGGGAGGGCCATTTCGACAAACGCATCTTCCACGCCTTCGTCAAGGCCGTGGGCATCTACCCCGTCGGCTCCTTGGTTCGCCTGTCCTCTCAGCGTCTGGCCGTTGTCGTTGAGCCGGGAATGGAATCACTGCTGACTCCCAAGGTTCGCGTGTTCTTCTCGCTACGCTCGAGAGAGCCGATCCCGATGCAGACCATCGACCTGGCGGCCACGAGTTGCAAGGACAGTATCACTGGCCCCGAAGACCCGACGCTCTGGAACTTCAAGAACCTCGACGACTTGTGGATGGAATAGCCCCCACAAAACGACGGCCCCGTGAGGGAGCCGTTGAACATCGTCGAGCGATGCCCGTCCAGGGAGGGATGGCCGAGCTCGATTCTCCAGAAGGTAGCTGGTGACACGAGTGTTGAGCCCACCCAACTAGGGTGACGGAAATTTCTGGGGTTCCGGCTTACATCCCCAACCAGTTCGACCGCCCAAGCGCCCACGGCCGGATCAAGTTCTCGATCTGATTGTTGTCGATGGGCACAGCACCATCTTCCAGGTAGCGCGTCAGCGCTACCCAGCGTTTGAGACTGTAATCCAGGGCCTTGGCCGTAGCTGAACCCTCGGGCACAAGTGCACGCTGAGCCAACATCCACTCATGCAGCTTTTCAGCGATGGGCACTGCCGTTTCCTGGCGTAATCGCCAACGGTCTTCGTCGCTCATTTCCTTGGCGTGTCGCTCGACTTCATACAGCCCGCCAATCGAGTGAAGCGCCTGCTCTGCCAACTGGCTTTTATTGGCTACATGCAGGTCGAAGAACTTGCGGCGCGCATGGGCCATGCAGCCGATCTCGGTGATGCCCAGCTCAAAGCTGGCCTTGTAGCCGGCAAAGTCATCACAGACCAGCTTCCCGTTCCAGGTGCCCAGGAAGTTGCGCGCATGTTCGCCGGCACGGCTGGGGCTGAAGTCGTAGACCACGGCCTTGAGGGCCGAGAATGGCGTAGTGCTGTAGGCCCAGACATAAGCGCGGTGGGTTTTCTTCTCGCCGGGCGCCAGCATTTGTACCGGCGTTTCATCGGCGTGAACCACGCGCTGGGCCAGCACCACCTCGCGCAGCGCATCGACCAGCGGCTGAAGCTGCACGCCGGTTTGACCCACCCACTGCGCCAGTGTCGAGCGCGGGATAGCCAGGCCGGCACGGCGGAAGATCTTCTCCTGTCGATACAGCGGCAGGTGGTCGGCGAACTTGGCCACCATCACATGCGCCAGCAGGCCCGCCGTGGGGATGCCCTTGTCGATCACTTGAGGCGGCACCGGCGCCTGGATCAGTGTTTCGCACTGCCGGCAGGCCCATTTCCCACGCACATGCTGCTCGACAGTGAACACGCCCGGCGTGTAATCCAGCTTCTCACTGACATCTTCACCGATGCGCTGAAGCTGGCAGCCGCACGCGCATTGCGTGTCGTCCGGGTCGTGATGGATCACAGTGCGTGGGAACTGCGGTGGCAACGGCGCACGCTTGGGTTGCTGGCGTGGTTCTGCCTGCGCAGGTGCTGGATGAAGGGCTTTTAACTCGGCCTCGATGGCTTCGAGGTCAGTATTAAGCAGGTCATCGAGCAAGCTGCCTTGCGCCGGGCTGATCTGCTCGCTGCGTTTGGCGAACTTGTGGCGTTTAAGGATGGCGATCTCGTGAGTGAGCTGCTCGTTGACCGTCTCGATTCGATGGATCTTCTTGCTCATGGTGTCGACCTGGGCCTGCAAATGCACGGCCCGCTCGGCCAGCGCGCGGAGCTGTTCCGGGGTCATTTGGTCGAGATTGAGCAAGAAAGTCATGCCGTGGATTTTACCAAAGCAGCGCGACTGCTTCAGCTAAAAGGCAATATTTAAAGCAATGTAATTGCGCCGCCCGTACCCACTCGTTGCCAAGGTAATCCAAGTACCAGTACTTGGAGTTGCTCGGGGTCGAGTTCAACCTCAGTCCCACGATGGATGCCCGGCCAATGGAACTTGCCCTGGTTCAAACGGCGCGCCGCCAGCCAGATACCGACGCCGTCGTGCACCAGGACTTTCATCCGGTTGGCCCGCCGGTTGGCAAAGAGGTAAGCGCAGTGCGGCTTCGCCGCACCGAACACCGCAACTACTCGGGCCAGTGCCGTTTCAGTGCCGGCGCGCATGTCCATGGGTTCGGTGGCAAGCCAGATGGCATCAACGCGAATCATTGAGCCAGACCACGAATGAAACACGCGCAGCCGTCCGGATCCGAGACTGGCCATTTTACGGTGATGGACTTATCACCCAGAGGCAGCGAGATGATCACCATCTCTTCAGTTGCACGCCTTGGCGCCGGTTTTACCGGAACGAAGGCAGGCAAGGCTGCGACGGGTTGATCCCGATAAATCGGTAGCCACTTGCGGATCACGTTGGCGTTGATGCCGTGATGGATAGCTACGCTGGAAATTGTCGCTCCGGGTTGCAGGCATTCCTGAACGACTTGGGCTTTGAATGGTTTGGGGTAAGAGCTTCGTTGGCGCATGGAAATCCCGGCGATAAGGGCGATCGCGTCCGCTTAAAAATACGCGGACACCATCGCCCTTAATGCTGGGATTTTGAAGGTGTGTTCGCCGGCCGCTTACATTCCAACTTGGGGACGATAGAGAAGACGGAATAAATCGTACGCTAAGCGCTTCGCCTGGGCGCGCAGCCCGGAACGGGCGAAGGCAAGAGGGCTTATAGTGCTTCGTGGTGGAGCGACGGGCCGGTGAAGACCCGCCGCAAACGGCGTTGCTTAAACGATACCGGTATAGAGTCGCACGTCTTCCTCTGCGCGCTCGGTATCGGGAACAAGCATCCACAATTGACCATTTACATCACGCAAATCGTCCCAGTTCTTGGTCGCAACCAGCCGGCGTCCATGGTCGATAAGTTGCTTGGCCTGCGCTTGATCGTTCATGGTCGGCCGTATCTCTTCCAGGTGCTGGAACATACCAACTAGGAAGTCGGGCTGGCGAGCTAGGATTTGGAAGTGAAGTCGCTGCAATTCGCTCGTCGCAGCGTCGATACGCTCTGGGTTGGTTGAGTGGATATGCAACTCCTCTCGGGCCAGGATTTCCTTCAGCTGATGCCGCTCGCGATCGTTGCCCGACTCTTGAACCATGGAGGCCGTATCGGACTTGACCTGGAGATAGTTTGCTTTTGCAGCATCGATCCGCTTGGATGCTGTCAGCTCAAAAATCCCTTGAGCAATCTTGCACTTCTTGTCTTCGAGCTTGAAGCGATCGTCGGTCACGTCATCGCTAGAAAGCGATGCGCTCTCAACGATAAGCGACTGGAGTTCGTCATTCAGTTTCTCCAACTTAGCTGCGCCATCATGGTTGTGGTTCGCCTGAGCGTCCTCAATCTCTGTCTGGATCTTCGTTTCGAGCTGAAGCACCTCGGTGGCCAACAGGCGGGTATCGACGTGGCGGGCCTGGCCCTTGAAGACCTGAGAGAACTCCTGTCCCGTACCGTTAAGGTAGGCGGACACCGTCAAATCTCGTGACTCCGACATTTCGAAGGTCAGATCCACCTCTGTGCCGCGAAGAAGGTCACGGTTAATTTGCTCACCGGTGATAGCCAATATTCCAATCGGCTTATTGGTCGATGAATGTTTTTCGGATGGTCCTTCAACGACCATGATGGTGATGGCGTCGCGAGAGCCTTTGACGATGGTCTTGGCGATCTCAACGGTGCGCTTCCCTTTGGTAGGTAGTACGCAGTTCTTAGCAAAAACAAGGTCGAGTCGTGTGTCCTTGGTAGAACGATCGTCCTTAACTAGGCAAATATCTTCTGGAAGCATCTGACCGGCGACGCTGTAGCGCCCCTGTGCAATCTGGATCGAATCAAAGCCAACATCGATGATGTTGTTCTGGCCGTCAAGGATCTTGAAGGTGAATAGATTGAAGGATCCTTCGCGCAGCGGAAGATCTTCAGCGATACGGGTCGTGAGGGGCTTCAGACCACTGTCAAAGGAGCCGTCGTCATTTGAGATTCTATAGAACAGACCGGCGGTATTTCCTTCAACCTTGGCGGTAAAGGTTTCTTCGCTTTCCTGAGAGTTGCGGTTGTAAACAGCACGAAACTTGATTTGTGAGTTCGTCTGGGCTTTCGGCGCAGCGCCTTCCTGCTTGAATTCCTTGCTGCCCGCAAAGTAAGCAGCTCCGATGGTAATCGCGCTGGTCGGATCAATCGATGTATTGACCGGGATGTTCATCATCTCCTCGACGCGCTTGCGAACGTAGGGGCTGTAGGTCGAGCCACCCACCATCAAGATGAACTTGAGATCACTCGATTGCAGGGAGTTGCGCGTCAGAATTTTTTTCATCATATCGACAGTGCCATCCACTGCGTCCTTGATGACATTTTCGAATTCAGAGCGAGTGATATTCAGGATGGTGTCAATGGCATTGCCCTCGTCATCCACGAGGTCACGAATCATGCCCAGATCGATTTCCGCCGATGCCTTGGTGCTCAATTCGATCTTGGCTTCCTCCGCCTTGTGCAGCAAGACAGTCCAAAGCTTGTTGTATTTGCCTTTTTCGCTTTTCATTTGAGCAAGAAGGTCTTCGAACTTTCCGCGGCGGTTGATCTCCGGAACAAGGATCCTCTCAACGATCATCGAGTCAAAGTCAGATCCACCTAAATAGTTATCACCTTCGTGATCAACCACCGTTAACTCCCCTTCGACAATCTTGACCAATGCTACGTCAAAGGTACCGCCGCCCAGGTCATAAACAATCCATTGGCTGTTCCGAAGGTCGTCGCTCTTTTCCTTGTTCGCATACGCCAAACTAGCTGCAATCGGCTCTTGTAGCAGGACAACGTGCTTGAAGCCGGCTGATATTCCTGCGTCCTTGGTGGCGTTTGACTGCACCGTATCAAATGAGGCGGGTATGGTGATTACCGCAGCTTCGACTGCTTCGCCGGAATGTACAAATCCCTTTAGCTCCTTGAGAACAAAAGCAGAAAGCTCGATCGGAGTCTTGGATGCATTCAGTGACTGAATCTTGATGGTTTCTGTAGTGCCCATCTTTCGCTTGAAGCGGCTGGCAACGCTCTTCGGGTCCTTTTCGGCATACGTGCGAGCCTGGTCACCTACCATGATCCGGTCATTTCGGAAGCCTACGATCGACGGGAGTGTTTCCTTGAAGCCGTTGGGATTCTTGAATACCTCGACTGACCCTTTGTCAAATTTAGCGATCAGCGAGTTGCTGGTTCCCAGGTCAATCCCGAAATTGATCATCTTTGTCATTGTGATACCTCCTCCTTGCTCTGTACTACAACGATCCCTTTTTGCACAACCCGTGAAACCGGGCCATTTACCAGCCTAATCACAGGCTTGATGACCTCAGTGACTACCAGATTCTCAATGCCTGCTCCGACAATGGTGGCTTCGAGGTCCGTGCGTGTCTCTTTGAAGGGCTGTCCCAGCGGATCCTCGATAATCAAGGACTGCTGTTCGAATTCCTCCTTGATTCGGTCAACGTTGCGTTTAGCGTGTCCAGGGTCGCCGTGAACTTCCAGCTTGCGTTCTATTTCATAAAGGCTGTTCAGTACGACAAGCGTCCAGCGTGGTATTTCAATTGGCGGGGGAATGGACATGACTATCCTTAATCGCAGTTGAATGACATTGGAAATAATCGGAGCAACATGGCGTTTGGAACGTCACGTAAGCTGATAGGGAGAGACTTCTTTCCTCTGATTTTATCTACTACTATGGCTGAGCCATTCTGAAGCACGACATCTATCCCACTCCAAGGCACTTGATTTTGGCTGGTGAAAATCAGCCATTTTGATTCGAAGCTCATGCCATTTTGTGTGATCTGGATCGGACCAACTGTCAGGGTTCCGCCACGTTTTAGCTCGCCGAGGAGGTTTTCCATCACGTCGGGAATGATGTAGTGAAACGCGGCATTGACGAGCTTTTCGAACAGCTCATCCTGTTTGTCGCGGTCGGAAGATGTCCATGTAAGCATGTACTCCTTTCCAGTCCGCCGCTTAGCGGCGAATAGATAGTTATGTGAGCCATTTTGCTCGACCATTATTCCCCAGCGTAAGGCTCGGATCTCATTCGCTGGGCACAGGTCACCGTTATCGGAAACGCCTTCCTTCGTAATTTTCCAGTGGCGAGCATTCCCGAAGGTCAAGTGAGACTCGTGCTCTCGTTGCTTTTTGATCATCTCCGAGATGGCTTCGAAGTCTTCTTTCAAACGCTGTGTGAGCTCAATGGACTTGAAGGAAAACTCTTTACTTTTCTCAATAATCGCCAAAGAAAGTTCCGAGTCTTCATGGACGTTGTGCGCATCAATGGCAATGCTTCTGACCAAACCTACCGCTTCATTTTGCAAGTTGCGGAAGTAGGGCGGCAGCAGATTCAGGATGCTGATGATTTTGTGCGTCTCCAGAACCTCATCGATCTGTTTGACCGTTACTTTAATAGCCTCTGCCCGATTCTTGAGCTCCCGTAGCGGGATCAATATGGAGTCCGCTTCTCGTAATGCGTTTTCAAAGCAGCGATCGGCATAGGAGGGCATGACCCAGCGACGGCCATCGAGCAATGCTTCAATGACGGGCACATCCCGGGCTGCAACGGCCTTATTAAAAATGCGGTCGTACTGTGCTGAAAATGGATCGCTTAACCACTCCCTGAGCGCTTCGGAAACACTCACTCGCTCGATAAAATCGAGGGGCGACCACTCTTCGTCCAGAAGGAAATGGTTGATATCGCCTTTTGACAAAAACTCCAGAAGAGGTTTGCACTTATATACTTCCCAGTGATGGGAGGCGACCTCTATGTCGGACAGCTTTTCCGCTAACTCAATCGCCTTTGAACGATCGACAGTTAGCCCA
This sequence comes from Pseudomonas hygromyciniae, assembly GCF_016925675.1. Taxonomy (NCBI): domain Bacteria; kingdom Pseudomonadati; phylum Pseudomonadota; class Gammaproteobacteria; order Pseudomonadales; family Pseudomonadaceae; genus Pseudomonas; species Pseudomonas hygromyciniae. Next base: position 103,076 of record NZ_CP070507.1, read on the forward strand.
GGCATCCAATGTAGTTTTCCCTCCTCAAGCTCAATTTCCTGAAGTAACGTCTTTTTCCATTTTTGGACAACCTTGGGTTCAAGATCACCGAAATCGAAGTCTTTCGGGCAATTCAGGAGCTGGAAAGGGTTGATGTAGATCGAGTACCACTGATCTTCCGCCTGGCAGAGTGACTTTCGGGACGATTGAACCTTGCGAGCCAAATCCAAAAGTGGAGCCTTGACAGACAGGATGCGGTTTGGCGCCTTTTCGTTAGACTCGTCTTTGCGCATGACCAAGCGCCAACAGTCAACGGCATCAACGTCTTGGGACACGTCATCCAAGTTGTAGGCGAGGCCCAGGTTGAAAAGCGATGCGGTGTCATCGCTTTGGTGCGCGTTGCGCGACCAGTATTTGATGGCATCAAAGCCATGGTTGTTGAGGAAATGTAGGATGCCTAATCGATTCAGGTGCCATGGACTGAGACTCTCAAGTTCATCGAGCTTGGTGAGTACTAGAATTTCTTCCGCTCGCTTCTCAGTGTCATTGTTCTGTCCGTAGATATGAGCAAGCCCTCGTAGCGCCTCAATCTCCTCATTGTCACAGTTAAGTGCAGTCTCGAACGAGCTTGCTGCTTCCTCAGGAGCCCCCAGATCAAGCTCCAAGCTGCCCCGTTTTGCCCACGCTTGGGCAAAGTATGGGACTTTGTCGTTGGTTTCCTTGAGAGCTTCTAGGGCAGCCTCTTTCCTGCCTAGGGAAATATTGTTGAGTGCCAGAAGCCACCAGCCATCAGCATTGTCGGGATCCTGGACCGTGGCTGCTTTGGCAGAAATTACTGCTTCCTCGTATCGATCGCGCCTACGTTGATCTCTAGCCTTTTCTATTAGCTCTTCTACGTCCATATTCGTATTTTGGATCCAGTTATGGCAGTGGCGAAACTGCCATGATTCTGGCAATTTCGGATATGCGCAAGAGCAAGCCGACCTCCCGCGACCAGCGCCGCATCAGAGTAGGGTCGATTTCTGCATTTCCTGACGCTCCAGCGTCCACCTCTATTGCCTCAACCTGACAGGCGAAGCGCTTAGCGTACGATTTATTCCGTCTTCTCTATCGTCCCCTACCTGAGTTGTATCAGAGCGACTTGGAACTCTCCCCTAAGCAAATGGAGGAGAAATACTCTCATCTCGGAGGTGAACATCCCTTCTTGAACAATTACCAATGGCTTCAAACTGTCCGTCACAACCAGACCCAGTTGGGCTACTGGGAATGGGTTCGTGGAGAACTGCTGACCTTGCGCCGTGACCTTCTTAACTAATTTTTAACTTGGCTAGCTACTTCACTTCGACCGAATAATCTTGTGTTGGCTTGTATTGCCTGAGCACCAGACTTTGACAACGTTGGTCGTAGACCAGACCATGCAAATATCGCTTGGGCGCTATGCCCGTGCAGCTCGCCCGCATCAGCCGCGCCGTCTAACTAAGGAAATCGCTCAGCTGCACCCTCAAGCCCGCCCCGTGCGGGCTGAGGTCGTAAAGGGTTAGCGATTTTTCGCGCCCATTTCAGAAGGATAATTTCATGTCGATCCAAGCATTGCGCGCTGTATGGGGTACTCAATTCCCGCTTCTGAGTGAGCGAGTAAAAGCGAGTTTGTTCAGCCAGCTCGCTCACATCCAGGACGCAACCACCGAAGCCGCCGTAAATGAAGCAGTATTCTTGGCTAAAGGCTTTATCGTCGCGCTCCTTGAGGCTGAACTGACCGACGAACAAGGTATGCATCTATTAGGCACAAGCCTGTTGCGCGTTGAGAGCGAGGCTTTGGCTCGAATCCGCGCTACCCGCTGAGTCCGGTAAGTATCTAAAGTATTCGAGGAAAACCTATGGCCATCTACGACGAAATGCGCGCCCAACTCCAGGAACTGATCGAGCTGTTGGAGCAGGATACGCAGTACACCGCTGCTGTTGCGCATGGTGCGATTGTGGCCGACCAAGGCACAGCGCAGTCCCACCAGCAGCGTGCTGCTCGCATCGTCGAACTGAAGCGTAATTACGGGCTCAAGTGACCCCTCACAGCCACAACGGAAAAAGCCATGCTCAGAAAAATGGTTACATTTAGTTTGATCACTTTGATAAATGGATGCGCGTCGAACAATGTTGCACCAGTTCTACTGTCTAATCCGAACGTAAAAACTGTAGTAGGTGCTCAGGGCTATCCTGTCTTGGACGTTATTCGCTTTGAACGCCACAAACCATCTACCCTCGAGCAAGCATCGCAATGCATCAAGGCGAGCGTTGATGGTCTAGAAGCTGCTCCAATTTTGATAGCCCAGAACGTACAGGCTTCAGGTACAAGCTCATTCGAGCCGCCACCTCCATCGATTGGTAAGCCGTTCCGCTTCACTCTGACGGCCAGCACTGGAACCTCAACTGTCTTCACTTTCGAGCGAATCCGCTACACAAACGCAGGGCCTATTGGCGCTATAGAGGGGATTGGAGCAGAGAACGCTTACGAGGTAATGCGAGATATTGCAGATAGAATCGAACGATGTTTGCCCCTTGCCAGCACTTAATAATTCACAACGTGCAGTACCCAAAGCCCTGCCGTCGAACGCTGGGCAGTGGCAGTAGAAACATGCCAATTCAGGCACTCGGCTAGAGCAGGAAAAATATGCCTCGCACTTACCCTCCAGGGTACTGCCCTGATAGATGCTCCGGCGGTCGATCAGATCGACAAATGACCGTACAGGAAGGAATGCTTTACCAGCTTCCAGATACTGTTCGTGCTGAGATCACGGCACACGGCGGCGCTAAGCGGTGCACATACTGCGGTCTGGTGTATTTGTCAGCACCGCTCCAAATGGGTGGCCGCCTTGGGTTCTGGAACTCTGGTGTTCGGGGCCAAGGCTGGGCAGATTAGGAAAAAGCCGTGAAGTTTCGCGATGAGTTGAATCTCCACCATTGGGGAGATGTGGCAGAGATAACCACGACCAGCCCCGCAGATTTGATCGAAGCAGGGGACAACGAACTTCATGCGCTGCGCCGCAGCGCGATATCGCGTGTTGCGTGAGCACTGGTTGCGGATCGAGGAAGGATCGACAGTGCACCGTACCCGGGGATTGGACCTCTGGTGCGACAAGCGTCTACCAGCCTCAAAAGATCAATCACCGAAAAGTTGACGGATAAGCACCATGGACGTGAAAGCCAACCTTCACCCTTGCGCTCATTGCGAGCGCACTGGCACATGCAGTAAAGCGGCTAATGGGGCCACATGCGCCTCATGTGTGCAGAGCAACGACCTGAAAGGATCTGGGCACGTTGGGCTTCCATGCGGAATCTGCGGCGGGCTGGGCCATGCCGAGCCGAAGACGGAACGAATCAACAAACGTATGCAGCCGATTTTGGCCATCGTGACGTTGTACTTCTTAATGGCGGCCATTTTGGTAAGTGCTACCGTCAAGAGTCCCTACTTCTCAGAAATTCTGGCCTTCGCCAGTCCCCTGATCGGTGTAGTGCTGGCATTTTACTTCAGTGCGCGCAGCAGCACTCGACCATAGGAAAAGTCGCCCAGGTTCACCTTGGGCCTCACCATTGTGCGGGCCCGGGTCACTACCTATTTCTCATCTCGATATTAGGAGAACGCCTCCTCCTGCGCCCATCATTTGGGTTTATCTGTTGCCGTCATAGGTTGAGTCTGTAAGCACCAAATAGGTGTTATGAGGACAGCCAATGAACGCGTCAATCTCCCGCGAACACCAGTTCGACGACCAGGTAGTTATCCCAGCGCTGGGCCAGCAGCTCAACTTGCTTGGGTTCGAGCCTGAGCCTGCTGTGCTGGCAGAGGGAACCTATTTCGATGCCCCGACAGTGGATCTCGACAGCTATGACCACGTTGTAGTCTGTGTGTCTGGCAAGGACAGCATCGCTTGCCTGCTGGCACTGATCGAACAGGGTGTGGATCTGCGTCGTGTTGAGCTCTGGCACCATCGGGTGGATGGTGCAGAGGGGAGCACCCTCATGGACTGGGCTTTCAATGACAGTTTTATCGAGAAGTTCGCTGCTGCATTCAATCTGCCGCTCTATTTCTCATGGTTGCAGGGTGGCATCGAGGGCGAAATGCTCAAGATGGAAGCCTACTCCAAGCCTCACGTGGTCGAAACTCCAGCCGGAACTATCTGCCTGGATCGCGATACCAGTCGGACTTCTCCAGCGACCCGCCGCCGGTTTCCTCAGCAAAGCGCCAACCTGGCAACGCGCTGGTGTAGCTCTGCAGCCAAGATCGACGTGGGCCGCCGGGCCATCACCAACCAGGGGCGCTTCCTCGGTAGCAAGACCTTGTTCGTTACTGGCGAGCGCCGCGCTGAGTCGAGCAACCGCAGCAAATACAACCAGTTGGAGCCTCATGCAGTTGACCGGCGCAAGGGTCGCCTCGGCCGGCACGTAGATGCTTGGCGACCGGTACTGCACTACAGCGAAGAACAGGTGTGGGAACTGCTTGCTCGCCATCGGGTAGAGGCACCTGTTCCCTACCGTTTGGGATGGGGGCGCTTCAGCTGCATGACGTGCATCTACAACTCACCAAAGGTATGGGCCACAATCCAAAAATACTTCCCAGAACGGGTCACCCCGATAGCAGGTTACGAGGACGAGTTCGGCTGCACCATCAGTCGACAGAAAATCAACGTGGTGGATCTGTCGGCCACAGCGGACGCGTTTGATATCACCGATCTGGACGCACTTGCCCAAGGGCGCCAGCGCGAGTACACGCTGCCGATCTTCACGCCCGAGGGCAAAGCCTGGCAGTTGCCAGCTGGAGCTTTCGTAACAGAAGGCTGCGGATCGGTTTAAAAAACTCCTCTGCGGTTTCCTCACGAACCGAGGCCGTTCTCAATCCCTTGGGATTGCCGATGCCTGCCGTACCTTGAATCCATCAGCTCCAGTGAGGAGTTGGATTCAAGCACGGAGCTTGTCATGCAGCTGTTCGATTTCGATCTATTCTCTTCTGCTGGCGTCCAGGAGATGCCTGCCAAAGTTATTCGTGGGCCTAAGAAGACGTTGGCCGAGAAGATTGCCGAGGCGGTCGACGCTGTGAAGCGCGTCGTGCGAGCCGGCAAGCAGCCTGTTGTGGCGTGGAGTGGCGGCAAAGACTCAAGCGTTACGCTGAACATCGCGTTCACTGCAATTCGCGAGTTGGCCACCGAAGGTTTCGAGGTGCCAACCTTGAACGTCATGCACTCCGACACCCTCATGGAAAACCCGGTGATCCACTGCTACAACCAGAGCCAGATGCAGCAAATGCAGGCTTACGCGAAGGCTGAGGGCATCGAGTTGAAAGTGTGGGTAGCGAAGCCAGGCCTGAGCAATGACTACTTAGTTAGCATGGTCGGTGGGCGCATCATCGCCAGCGTTGGCTCCAACGCCAAATGCCAGCAAATGACCAAAGCAGACCCCATGAAACGAGTGAAGAAAGCAATCCTTCGCGATGTTTCGGCGCGCCTGGGCCGAAAGTGTGCTGATGACGATATCGTTTCGCTGATCGGTACCCGGTTCGATGAGTCCGTGCAGCGCGAGCGGAAAATGTCTGAGCGCGGCGAGAGCGCCTTTGAAGCTGTGAACCTCGGCGCCGGCGCTGGCTCGCACGACTGGGTACTCAGCCCAATCGCTGAAATGACCACCATGGACGTGTTCAGCTACATCGGCCAGGTGGTAGCCGGTCGGATTGAATGCTACGACCGCTTTAATCGGTTGGTTGAGATCTACCGCGACATGAATGGCGGTGACTGCATGGTGAACGTCTACCTGGCAGGGAAACAATCAGAGCGCCCCGCGTGTGGCCATCGCACAGGCTGCTGGTCATGTACCCGTATCTCTCGAGACTCGTCCGCCGAGAGCATGATTGCCAAGGAAGGCGGCGAGTACGAGTGGCTCAAGCCCCTGAACGACTTGCGGAACTACATCAAGGCCCGCCACTTCGATCCGAGCGCTCGATGCTGGCTGGCGCGCACGGTTGATAAGGAAACGGGGACGATAGAAATCGCTCCGAATTCCTACTCGCCGGCATTCACCAAAGATTTGCTGGGAATCATGCTCACGATTCAGCTCGATGAATTTGACGCTGCACATCAAGCCGGTATTGAGCCCCGTTTCACACTTCTGGACATCCAGCAACTGCTGGCAATAGAGGCGCTTTGGGGGCGGTATGGGTACCAAAAGCCTTTTACGGCAATGAGGGTGTTCCTGGAGGTCTACGAGCAAGGGGTTCGCTATGAAGTCCCGAATATAACGTCGCTGCCAAAATATACCGAAGCGGATCTGAGATACCCAGAAGTCGAAGTCCCGTTCTGTGATGATCAGTACCTGGGAATGTTCAACGGCTTACGCAGTATTTCCCATGCGGCTGCAGATGCAGAGCTCCTGACCAGAACACGCAATGGCATGTTGGTCATGGACGTGGTGACCAGCAGTGGGTTTGAGATCGATCGCGAGGGCGCAGAGCTATTCGTGAACCTTGAATTGGACAACGCCCTGTCTCGAGTTACCTTTGACCAGTCTCCGACCGCTGGGCTGCACTACCTGCTGGGGTTGGGAACAATCGCAATCTTCAAGGGTGATCATTCCGACTGGGACCGGATGATGCGCATGTCCAATCAGATCTTCAGAAGCGATCTGCAGCCCATCTTGCACGATCGGGCTAGGCTGATCAGGAAACTTGGCGGTCATACCCTTGGCCAGCTTGAATTATTGCCAGTTCCATAGGCGCAGTAGGGTTAACCAGCTACGAAGAATGGAAGAATGCCCGTTTCAACTTCAGGGCTTGTTCCAACTGGTTGATAGTCAGAGCACTCTCCTCATTTTGTAGATGCGATAATAGGGGCTCCCTACTGACCTGGCACCGCGTCTGAGGATTGGACTTGTGGTGTACCTGGGCGACTTCCTTCAACACTCTATGAGTCGGGTAAATGCCAAAGCGGCCTCACCAGAAACGCTATCAGTTGTCAGCTCTGGGCTCTGCGATATGGTCTTGGTTGCTACCTTTATCGAGGCGAGGTTGGACGTGCCTACGACAGCCTCGATGTAGAACTGTTTCACACCGTGCCGGGCCAGCCCGTTGCGAAGTTCTTCTAATCCCTGCACAACAATTTCAGTTGCCCATCCTCTCCCGCGATAAACTTCTGGAACGGCATATCCGATTTGAAAACATGCAATGCCGTCTATGGGATCAACACTCACAAACATTGACATCGCCTTGACTCGGCCATGCTCGACCCGGGCATAGGTGTACCTAACACGACCATTTTTTTTATCAGCCACAACCCGCACAGACTGGTAGTTTTCAGCAGGGTGGGTAGGCATACCTTTACGAACCTCCACCTGCAGGCTCACGAGTGCCGCGAGCGGGTCAGTCATTGACATTTGATTATCCCGTTAATGGTTCAGTTGGTAACCGTGACTGATTTCTGTTGGTTAGCGGACTTAACCGTTACTGGGCACCCTCGTCCGACAGTCGACTACTGGCCTGCACCATGGTTTCAATCAGTTGGCAACTGATGACCCCGCCCTCTTGCCTGGTGATCAGACCGGCATCTACCAGGGCTTGCAGATAGCCCTGTCCCTGATGGAACTCAAGCCTAACCTGATCTCTGGATTGGGCTGTTCGAAGCTGTTTCAGACGCTCCTCACAGCTTCGTTGTATTTGTTCATTGGGGTACTTGGCCTGTACGTCGAAAGCGGTAGGCTTGTCGGTCATTGTGTCTCTCCTATTATTTTCCGTGGCTTGTGGAGCGTGTGGTGGACGAGGAGACTCTCCGCTTCGCGCAAAAGCAACGTTCAAAGCCTTGGAACATGATTCGTACATTGCTCGCCAAAGTTCAATACACGAGTTGTGCAAAGGCTGAATATTTGAGGAATTACGGCTTAGGTCCACGGTCGCTTGGTTTAGGCGCACGCGCCACTAACCTATGATCATCATCTTGCCGAGTTGGCCACCAGCTACCAGCAGGTTGCGCTGGCCGAGCTGCCGGCTTTGATGGCTTAGCAGGCGCTGACGGCTTGAATGGCTTAGCAGGCACAGCCACTGCGGGTTTTGGCCCATTGCCCGAGTGCAATTTGAGCTTAGGGAGACTGACAGGTTGCTGTTTATTCGATACAGACATCGCTAAGGCGGCATCTACAGTAGCCTTACCAGGTGTTGGGGCGAATGCTTTCGGGTCCATGCTAAATCTCTCAGCTAGAGCGAACGCCATTCTATGGCTGATCGGTAATCTGCCGTTGAGCACCTTTGATACAGCTGCCTTATCGCCAATTTCCGGTAGATCTGAACCTGTGAGCTGCAGTGTTTCCATCAAATCTTTAAGCAGCTGCACCGGCGTGGTTTTGGCTGTGAAAGATTCGTTGAAGGCCTTGAACTGCTCACCGTCTTGCTCGTAAGCGAGAATAGCGTCCTCGAGCTCGACCAGAATCTTTTCCTCATACTTGTTGAGGTCATGCCCGTCGGTCAGCTCATCAAGCAAGACCGAGGCGCGTGCGTAGTCCGCGGCGTCATTAATGCCATTGACGAACTGGCCGCTCAGCTGCTCGAGAAGCATTTGGAGATCTTCGAGCGCGGCGCGCACGGTCTGCGAATTCTCTAGAACAGTGATCATGGTTTGATTCCTCGTTTGTTGCTGGCATACCACTCTGTAGCCGTGTCGTAGTCAGCATGGGTGTAAATGTGCTTCACATAAAGCTTTTGCCTGGCGTAGTTAACGCCTGCAATCAGCCTCAAATTGTTCCCACCAATATCAATTACTACCCAACAGTCATCAGCGCGGTATTTGAAGAGATCGATAGTGTGACCGAATATTTTTTCCAGATCCGTGTAGCTCTTTGGCTCTGCCTCCGTCAGCAATCTGTAACATCGTTGAAGCCCGCTCCGATCGTTCGGGTAGCGATTCGCGGCATCTTGAAACCGCTGCTTGAGCAATACGTCCATGGGCTTTCCTAACATTTAGGATCAAGAATACTCCAGTTGTGTATTTTGACAACTGATATTTCGATCCGCCTTCAGCGAAGTGCCACTTTTTTTGTACATGGGTGGTGCCGATGCTCAGGCTTCTGGTCGACACTGATAAATCACAGAAAATCACACAGCCACGGCCATCCGATCTGCTGGGTACTGCCGCATGAATTCCATGCTCTCGCAGGCTGGAGCTTTCAACCAGTCGCTGTATAGCCCCCGGGGCAGTATGACGACCATACGTTTTTCATCCTGGGGTTTGTGGTAGTTGCGCATGAATGGGTGATCGTCCGCGTTGATGGTCAACATGGTGTAGCTGTGCAAGATCTCCCCGGTGCCGGGATCGCGCCATTGCTCCCATAGACCCGCGATGCCCATCAACTCGCCATCTGTCCGCGCAATCCGCGTGGCTATTGCCTTTCCTGATCGCCAGTCAGGCTCATAGATGGCTGCTGCGGGAATAATGCAGTGCTGGGCCAGACGCCAGGCACTGCGAAAAGACGGTTTTTCCGCGACGGTTTCAGACCTGGCGTTGTAAGTACGCCGCGCAATTTTGGTGTCCTTGCTCCAGGACGGTATCAATCCAAATGAACCGGACAGCGCCTCTACCGGCATCTGCACCGCTCCATCGTGATCAACCTGTTCCGCGCGGCGGACGAAAGGCCCGATGTAGCCTGGCCATAGGTCCAACTTGCCCTGCTCATAGGGATCGATGCCGAATGTGTGGGCGAGCAGCCGCGGCGTCGGCGCTTCATAATGACTGCACATGTAAAAACTCCCTCAGATTATTTACGCCTCAATTGGCGTTCACCGTCCATAACTGGTCAAGCCTCGTGGTGTAGCTCTGGCTCATCAACTCACGCCGCATCGCCCAGGCCGGCGCTGCCGGCACTGCTGCGGCGCGCAGCGTACCCCGCCCCCACCGGTTATTGATCTCATCGAGGACATTCATCACCTTATCCGCCGCGGCTGGTTGCGTATGCGCAAAGAGATCATCTGTGAATTCACCAGGTTGACGCAGATCCATGAGCAAAACTTCGGCCTTGCTGTATCGAAACCCGGGGCGGAACAGGCGTTCTACTGCCTGTGTCGCTGCCTTGGTGATCAGGCGCACGTCATTGGTGGGATAGGGAAGCTCCACAAGAACGCCGTTGGCGTAACGCGCTTCGTCCGGGTTGAACATGCCGGTTCGAATACTCACGCGGATCTTTTTGCACAGAGAATGCTGAGCTCGCAGCTTCTCCGAAGCCCGTTGCACGTAGGTGGCCACCGCTTCCTTAATCGGCTCGATCGTCTCCAATCGCACACCAAACATTCTGCTGCAACAGATCTCCTGTTTGGACGGAGCTGCGTCTTCCAGCGCCAGACAAGAAGTGCCGGCAAGCTCGCGTATGGTTTTCTCAAGGACGACGCTGAATTTACGGCCGAGCAGGACCGGGTCCGCCGTGGCCAAGTCCATTGCTGTGCGAATGCCCAAGGCCTGCATGTGTGCCGACATGCGTCGACCAATGCCCCACACCTCTTCAACGGCGGTGTTACGCAATACCCAGTCGCGTTTGAAAGGATCGCACAGGTCCACCACCCCGCCAGTCTGCGATTGCAGCCGTTTTGCGGTGTGATTGGCCAGTTTGGCCAGTGTTTTAGTATGGGCAATGCCCACACCCACCGGGATACCGGTGTGTTTTAGGACTTTGGCACGGATCTTTCGGCCGAATTCGGTGAGGTCGCCGGGCATGCCGGTCAACGTACAAAATATTTCATCGATACTATAAATTTCTGAGTCGCAAACCATTGATTCTATTATGGTCATGACTCTTTCGGACAACTGACCGTACAACGCGTAATTGCTGCTGAAAGCCACGATTCCGTGCCGGCGCAAGGTGTCCTTGATCTGGAAATAGGGTGCGCCCATTTTGACGAAGGGCTTGGCATCGTAGCTACGGGCAATAACACAGCCATCATTATTGCTCAGCACGACAATCGGCGTGCTGGCCAGATCCGGCCGAAAAACACGCTCACAACTGGCGTAGAAGCTGTTGCAGTCAGCCAGCGCAAAAATCGGCAAGGCTGGATCGACGGCAGTATTAACGCTCATGATCGCGAACGCTGTAGTTAACCACACCCCATATCACCAGTTCGTCGCCCTCCATCACATATCTAGGCGGAAATTTGGGGTTTTCGGCCATCAACACCACTTGGCCATCTCGCTTGTGCAGACGTTTGCACACGCACTCGGTGTTGAGCGCCGCAATGACGATATCGCCATGTCGCGCCGTTTTACTTCGATCAACGATCACCAGATCACCGCTGAAAATGCCCGCGCCTTGCATGCTGTCGCCCAGGATCTTGGCTAGGTACACATGCGGTGCCCTGATATCAAACAGCTCGTCCAGAGATATCAGCTTTTCAAGATGGTCCGCTGCCGGCGACGGAAAGCCAGCAGATACCTGACACGAATACAGCGGTAGCGATTTACCACCGCTCGCAATGGGACCAAGAAGGGTCACGCTCATAAACCTGGCCTGAAGAAATAACTGTATGGATACACAGTTAACTGCGTACTCAACGCGCCGTCAATCTTCGCCGACCGGATGCACAATCGTTAGAGGTACCCCACCAGGACGCGCAGTGGGCTTTGAAGACCAGCCCGCCTTCAACCACTTTCCAGACGGGGGGATGCTTTCTTTGACTTTGGCTCAGGATAAATTCGGTCCAAGAGGCAGTTACAGTCAGAGCGCCCGCAAAGCTTCATCACAACGGGCTGCCAGCAGATCATGCAGTATTTCGGCGTCATTGGCCGCATCCACGCAATCGCGGAGCAGCGCTTTCTCCAAACAGCTTTTCAGCCAGTCACTGGTAGCAGGGTTGTTGAGAACTGCTTGAATTTTTTCGTCGATGGCCATGGTTCGAGTCCGATATCAAGTTTTGGGAGATTTTCTTCAGCGAGTAGCTGGCGCGGTACATGGCAGATCGCGACTCGGAAACTCGATATGCCGGTCTATGACTTCGAACACCGGCGAGATGAACTCTGCCGCAATTGCTTCGGACAGCGACTCCAATTCGAAGTCAGATACCTGCAGGCTCCCAGGCCAGATCTTGATATGTGCAGATTTACGAATGCCGACGCTTTGTCCTCGCTTGAACATCGCTTCATTCACGATGATCCCGAGCATCTCGGCCAACGCCACGCGACTCTTGAAAAGTCGAATGAGTGAGGAAAATTCGCAGTTGAGTATCACCCCGTCAACGATCACCTGGTTGGGCTTGATGTCGATGACGATGCGATTCGCTATCATTTTTTGCCACGACCGTTCCAGTAACCATGCCCCTCCCCCCGCGCCAAGGGTGATCGCGCCAGCAAAGAACCAAGTTCCGTAACCAATCGGTTCCCCGGTCCAGGGGGTGAGCGATGCTACCAAAGGCAGTGGCGCTATTGACATCGCTAGCAAAGCTTTTGAGATTTCGTTCATTTGAGGGCCATTTAATCGCGGGGTTTGAGCGATTATTTCATTCACCCTTCGAACGCAAGGCCGATTTCAGGACGGAAACCAGTCGGAAAACATCCACTCGAACTCTATTGCCGGCGGTGCGTTACGGGGAACACAACGGCTGTGCTTTCGCTGCCGAGAACGTACCTGCGAAGAGGGATCTGAAGGCTCGGCCTAGGCGGTTTGATGGTTTGATCCCACAATCGCTGGGCGTACACAACCAGCACGGCACTATCTACCGCTTTGAGCACAAATCCCTTCGGGACACGCTCTTCTGTGACCACTGGATCGTTGCTGGCACAAAGGTAGGCCACCATATTTGCACAGGTGTTCGCTAACCGCCCCGGGCTGAGCCAACTGACTGGTCCGAAACCTAGCCGTGAGGCGATATCGTCCGGAGTGACCTGGTGTCGAGCTAACGCTCGCTTTCCCGGGTTCTGGTAATCGCAGCTTCGCCGGGGATTTTACGTTCGGCGTGTTTGTGTGCTGCCTAATCAGACATCACACCTTGAAGCGTTGGGATTTCGGTAGGAGATGAGACGGTGGCCACCTCCTACCAGGAACCACCAGCATGGAACTCAACCGCCTCCCCGCTTGGCTTCAGGCTTACCGCGATGGCCATCGTCAAGGCAACGCCCAAGCGCTAGCAGCATATGCCGATTACTACTGTATGGACGGGTCAGCCGACATGGAGTTGGATATTGAGGAGCGGCTTGGCTACATCCCCCCGCCGATGGTCTCGTATGCAAGCCGAACCGGCACACGCCGCAACCTCGCAGCAATGCGCGGGGCGGGTTGGCGCTTACTCGTTTCTGCGGCCGGGGTTCTGCGCACTGAGGGGTTCGAGCATTACGCTTTGGACAACGGAGCGTGGAGCGCTTACCAGCAGGGCACGCAGTTCGATGAGCGTGCTTTCGGCCGTGCCGTGGATCTTCTTGGCGAAGACGCTGACTGGGTTGTCCTACCTGACATCGTGGCAGGTGGGATAGAGTCTCTGGATTTCAGCCTGCGCTGGCTGGATCGGCTGAAGGGATTTCCTCGAAGGTTGCTCATTGCTGTGCAGGATGGAATGGAGCCAGACGATGTGCGTGAGTTCCTGAGCCCATCCGTAGGGATATTTCTCGGAGGGAGCACCCCTTGGAAGCTGCAAACCATGGCTGCATGGGGTGTCCTTTCTCGTCGCCGCAACTGCTACTACCACGTTGGCCGGGTAAACAGCGCTCGACGGATCGGAATGTGCGCTGCCGCCAGTGCAAATTCCTTCGACGGGACCAGCGTGACACGCTTCGCCGACACGCTGCCTGCGCTCCATGCCGCACTATGCTATGCAGATTATCAGGGTGATCTTTTCTCTCTAGCCAAGGAGGACGTTGCGGCAACGCCATTCAATTGCTGTTGGCCGCTGCCTTCGAGACAGCACTGTTTTGATGGAGCCCACCATCATGAAGATGAGGTTATCTGAGCTTTCGCTGCCGTGGACATATCAGACGCCCAGTCCCGGAGATAACCAGGAACGATGAGCTTGTGACGAGCTCTCGATCCACCCGTGTAAAGGGCTGCAAAAGCCCTGCTCGCTGCAATTCGGTCGCCAGGCCCTACTTGACTGAGCAAGTCTGGAGCGAGCATCACTGCGTCGATTTCGGAATTGCGTGCGTCCATGACCCGGCCAAGCTGAAGCAGGGCTGTACCTGACACATCGAGGTTGAGTAACGATGCCTCGAACTCATATGAGCTATAGCCTTTGCTGAGCATCCGGTCGATGCGCTGAAAGCTACTATTTTTGCTGCCCATGTCCGCCCGGAGATCATCCCAGTGGGTGTATTTGAAGAGCGCGCTATGCTTTGGCCGTTCTTGATCATGGAACAGGCCTATGCAGTCGAGAATGAACCGGCGGAAGGTGTTGACTGCACCCGGTAGCAAACTGAAACGCGCGCCAGCGATGGCCAGGCGCTGAAACCACTCGAATAATCCCCACTCGGAATCTACGAGAATTGTCACAGCCCCAGTGGGAACCTCTGGCTTGTCGTAGTAAACAATCTTCGTCTCGATACCGTTGTTGCCCTCGATCGAGGCCAATTTCAGGATCGGGTGTTTGTCGATGAGGGGGTTTATGACTCCCTCGATTTGCCGGCCGGCGCGAATGGAGTGTGTGATCTCGTGCTTGCGGAGGGTGCTAGCACGCTGGTGGTAGCTCCCATCAAGGCGCTGGCATGCATCACCCAATGTAATCACGGGCTGAGTACAGCGGTCGAGAAATACCGAGAGTGGCCAGCTAAGGTCGTGCGCTTCGTCGACAATAATGTGGGTGAATTCTAGGCCTATCACTGCCTCATGAAGCAGGGTCATGTGCTTAATTCGGTGATACCCACGAAGCGGGAGCTGAAGGCGCGGATCGGTCGGCTCTATGGTCTGCTCCCACAATTTTTGCGCATACCCCACCAGCACCAATCGATCTACGGCATCAAGAGCAAGCCCCTTTGGGATGTGCTGCTCGGCTAACGCAAAATCAATGCTGTTGCAAAATGCGGCCACCATTCTTGCGCAGGCCGTGGCTACTTGAGCTGGGCTGAGCCTACTGATCCATCCGAAACCCAACCGTGACGCAATGTCTTCCGGGGTAACCTGGTGCCGAGCAGATGCCCGCTTACCTGGTCGGTAATAGCCGACACCTCGCTCGAGCACATAGTTGGCGAGATCTCCGAACGTCATTCCTCTCACGTTCGCGGCTCCGATTCGTTGCATCAATGCCTGGAGCTGGACCGCGGTGAAAGCCAGCACGAGTGGTCGGCTTGAGGAAAGCGAGTCCACTAAGCGTTCGATCATATGGGTCTTACCGGTACCAGCGAGGCCCTGGATATGAATGCTCTCATCGGGTTCGGCATGAATAATGCGGAATGTACGGCTCTGCTGATTCGACAGAGAAATTGTTTTTCCCGATGACGTCTCGAACGAATGCTTGAGCGGGTTGAGCTTCTGGGCGTGCGCAGCACGGAAATTGAAGTCCCAGATCCCACCGTTGAGGAATTGTTTTGCGTCCAACGTCTCCTCATCAAGGAAGCGAACACGCAGTCGAGGCATGAGCGCCAGCCCGCGCTCAAACAACTCTGGCTTAAATTTGCCTGCGATCAGATTAGAAAAAGTACCTGGTGGATGCGTGTGGCTCAGCTCTGTTCCAATCGAAATCAACTCGGCCAGGGCTTTCTCTACGAGCATTTCGCTTTTCGGTTTACCGTCCAGAGCCGGCAAATTCTGGAGGACTGCCACCGAAGCCACTTGGGGGACGTCCCACTGCCCCAACAGGACGCGAGCAGAAGTACTCGGATCAACCAAGGAATTGGCCTGGGAAGCCAGCAGCGGGATGTAAAGAACCGAATCGCTCACGCATTGTTCTCAATGGGATGCACGTCTACGAACGCCACCACCAGTAGCGCCAGTGGCAGGGCTTAGCTACCCAGTGTATGCCAGGTCGGCCAAACGTCACAGCATCTCACCGCCGGTACCAGTTGAGCTGGCAGCACCTAGCGGCCATGAGGATTTGGTTAGGCGGTCGCAGGTAGTCGAGATACCGACTAAAACTTTTCGCAGTCGGCGGGCCGAGTCTGTGCCATTAAGCAGCATTTGAGAGCGGCTGAGGTCGTTACTTTCTTCCCAGCCAATTCCTCTGGTATTTCCATCACCTGACTCATGATGGCCTCGCTTACCAAAGCATCGCCTTTCACTCAAGAGGAAATACCCATGGCAAAGCATGACGATGACAACCGCTCCAACCAACTGAATCCTACTAGCGACGCCTACTGGAGTTCCCGTGGCGAAGATGAGCGCCCGGTGGACTGGGAAGACCAAATAGCAGACTGATGTGCAACGGGAAGGGTCGACATCAACTCGACTCTTCCCGATCAGACCAGGGGCTGGCCTAGTAAATTTCGAGCCTTGCGGTACTCCTCTACATAGGAAAAAAAAACCGCCTCGATTAGCGACTCTGAGAAACGTCTCTTTTGCATTTCACCCAGCATATACCGACTGGTCTCAGCGAAATGAAAGCAGTAAACCAAGCCTGTGACCTCAGCCTGGGCCTCGCTTGCAGTTAGACCGCGTAAAACAGTCGCCTTGTGTGCGACCGCCGTGGCGAACGACAGCACGCTGTTGCGCTTGGGTCGCCCTTTCTCGCCAGAGAGCCAATCACGCAGCGTGTGTTGCCGGGAAGCAATCTCCGGGAATTCATTTTGATCGTAGTCGTGCTCGGCCCAGATCCGACCCAAGGAAGATGAAAGGGTATCGTCGGCTGGGCAACGGCACAGCACAGCGAAATATTTCAGGCAGAACTCAACTGCATTCGTCCAGCCTCCCGCTTTCTGCCTCACAGGAAGCAGATCCGCGAACAACATTTCGTTCTGTTTCCCCGCCCGAATCGTAAGCACCCATTGGGCCAAACTGCTGTCCACTATGTGCCAGGCGGCGAAGCGAAGCAGGAAACTAGCCAGGTCCGCTAGCCGATAATTGATGAAGTCAGAGCCCGCCACCACCTTGTCAGCATCGGACTCACAAGCCAGCAGTTGCAGCATACGCTCGGGGGAGCCTGGAGCACCCAACGTGTGCATCAGCGAGCTATTGGCCAGAGCTTCCAATCTGGCCCGGTTAGTAGGCATCGCTGGGAGAATTTTGCACATCAATTGCCATTCCGTTTCTAGCAAGCCCGCCCAGTAAGCGCTGCAAACTTCACTCTGGAAAGTGCGGTGAACAAGGACAATCCATTGGGCGTAAGGCTTCCAGAGGGCATCCTTCCGCAACGAGTCATGTAGCAGCCCATGGGAACTAGGGTTGGTCGCGAGTGTTTTAGTGAGTTTTAGGATCTGGCTTGGCCGCAACTGCATGGCAGCAGGCGGCTTGCTCATCCATTTGCTGAAGGTCTTCCAGGTCAACCAGCCAGGCTGATGATTTTGCTCATAGCATTGCTTGGGCAACTCAGGCATGCCGAGCACATCGAAGACGAATTCAAGTGGAGGGAAGAAGGTACAACCTTCGCGATAGGGTACTAGAGTCTCGCCCGGGCTGTTGATCAGGTCGAGAAGTTTCTCACTGGCTTGAGCATCCATGTTTTGCAAAGCTCCAGACGATTCGAATCCAATACATTATTGGCTGATACCAAATCGTAGAGTAGCGCAACTAGGGTGATCCGCGATGCGTATGGTTTGTCGGTAGAGCTTTCGCTTTGCCAATGTGGACGGCAGGCACCTACCAGTGTGCCGAGGGGAATATCTCTGTCTCGATTGCGAACGTCAAGTGTGATGCCGGATTTCGCCCTGCTGATTGAAATTTGAGCATCGCCGGGGGAGCGTTCCCCGTCAGCTGCGGCAGGGCTTTATCCACAGACTTACCCCCATTTTCAGGGGGTAAATATGATGGAGAAAGCACTGGGCAAGAAGACAGTATGAATCGCCCCTAGTTTCGTAGACACCTCCAAGCCTTAAAATGAGGCCCATTAGGAGGTGCCATGAGCAACCAGCGATATCCCGAAGAATTCAAAATCCAGGCGGTCAAACAAGTGACCGAAAAGAAGCTTCCTGTCTCGGAGGTGGCTGCACGATTGGGTGTGTCCGTGCACAGCCTCTATGCCTGGGTTAAGCGCTACACCAAGCCCCAGGAACAGCGCGTTGAGGAGGATGATCAGAGCGCTGAGGTTCGTCGTCTACGGGCCGAGCTGAAACGGGTGACGGAGGAGCGAGACATCTTAAAAAAGGCCGCCGCGTACTTTGCCAAGGAGTGCGGCTGAAGTACGCCTTTATTAAGCAGCAAGCGGGTCATTACGCGATTCGACGGCTTTGCCTGACGCTCAAGGTTCATCCCAGCGGCTACTACGCGTGGCTATCAGAACCAAAATCTGCGCGAGCCAAGGACGATCAGCGACTGCTTGGACTGATCAAACACTCCTGGTTGGAAAGCGGTGGTGTTTATGGCTATCGCAAGATCCATGATGACCTGCGAGAGGTTGGTGAGAGCTGTGGCCGTCACCGGGTAGCTAGGTTGATGCGCCTTGAAGGTTTACGTTCTCAGACTGGGTATCGACGGAGGCCGGGAAAATATGGCGGTAAACCAGCCGTTGCCTCACCGAACTTACTGAAGCGCCAATTCGATGTCAGAGAACCCAACAAAGTCTGGGTCACAGACATTACCTACATCCGAACATATGAAGGCTGGCTGTATTTGGCCGTGGTGCTCGATCTGTTTTCACGCCAGATCATTGGTTGGTCAATGAAGTCGCAGATGACCAGCGACGTAGCCATTGATGCACTGCTGATGGCGGTTTGGAGACGTAAGCCGAAGCAAGAGGTGATGATCCACTCGGATCAAGGCAGTCAGTACAGCAGCTCAGACTGGCGAAGCTTCTTGAAAGCTAACAACCTGGTAGCCAGCATGAGTCGTCGAGGTAACTGCCACGACAACGCTGTGGCGGAGAGCTTTTTCCAGCTGCTAAAGCGGGAGCGGATCAAGCGTAAAATCTACACTACACGCCAGGATGCTCGGGATGATGTGTTCGATTACATCGAGATGTTTTACAACCCAAAACGACGCCACAGTTTCAACAATCAGCTGTCACCGGTAGAGTTTGAAAAGCGTTACGCAGCGAGCCTGGAGAGTGTCTAGGAAACCCGGGGCGATTCAGTATTCGTATTTCTCAGATCTAGTTTTTGAAAGGAATCACCGAAGCTTCTGCACTGGGCATGTCTTCTGGACAGCCACTACGGTACTCACTTAGCCCCCAGAGTGCTTGGTGCACCGCTGCGGGTGAGCAACCTTCACGAATAATTAGCGTCATCCCTTCGATAAAGACCAGTGCCTTCCTTTGCTCATCACTCATTTGCTGTACATGAGGATAACAAGCCAGAGCGCTCATCCTGTAACTATCGCTCAGTCCGTTTAAATCTGGCCATGGTACTAAAACTACCTGGTCAGTTCCTGGATTCCAGCACAGCATTCGATTTTTACAGCTCGCACTTGAATGCATTCAACTATCTCCAATACAAAGACGCATGTTTTTTTATCGATTCACCGACAACCAATATCTCCCCGTATTCGGGTTGCTCAGCAAATATACATGTTCCATACCTTCAAACGAGGTGTCCAACTTTTTGACGCCTTCACCTAAATAATCACCCAAACGCGACAATACTTTTTCCTGCTCTGCTTGCGGATAATCTTTAATTTCATCAAGAACCATCTTCAGCTCTGTGATAGCCGCGGCAAAAAAAGTTCTTGCTCGCAACGCATCAGCGTGCCCGAGTGTTGGCTCGTATTCACTAAGCAATACCGCCATCACCATAGAACTTCGCTCACGCAACTCTGCACACTCTTGAGTCAGCAAGATTGCATTTAGGAGATCCTGACTCCAGGAATGTCCGCATGCAGGACCTCTAATATTTCCTCAGACGACCCCATGTCACCAGGTAGGTTGTAGCCATCGAAAGAAAAACTAACGCTGGCCCCGATCAACTCATTAACTCCATACATAAAACATCTATTCCGTATTTTTGTAGGTCACCGTAACGGCCTGCATTCATCCGCTTCGCGACACATTTCATAGATCGCGTTTCACGGCAGACCAATAACTTTCAATATTTTGATTTCCCATAAGTAAGATTCGCTCAAGCTCATCGAATGAGGTTTCCATATAGCTCCCTGTAGATCTGTAGTATGGACGCATGCCATCAAGAACCTTGTCCCGCTCATCAACTCGCATCGTGTTCAAACGATCAAACAGGATTTTTAGTTCTGTGAGAAAACCAATGTAAAACGTTCTCAACAGAAAATTGCGATCTCCAGCGTTAAGTTCTTCCTCCGCATCTTTAAGCAGACGGAATACTGCCTCAGAGCCAAGCCCCCTCATTTCTCGACACTTCTGTACATTAAGCAGCACAATCAGCAGGTCATGACTTCCAGGGACGCGCCTTTCTAGCTCAACAAACATCTGCCGTATCCAACTCGGTTCGCCGGGAATACAGAATTGGTATACAGCTTGATCGCCACTTGATCCGTACAGACGTATCCCCTTTAGCTTGCTCATGCCTGCCTCGTCATTTCATCTATTTTCGGCCGTCAGGGCTATCCGCTACGCGACACAGGTTGACCTCTACAAGATCCACCAAAGTTTATTTTATGGAAGTAAGTCGCTTCACTTCTAACACGGTTGATGGCCCAGTCGTCTTGCTGGGCTGTCGCCTCACTACTAATGACTGGGTAACACCTTTCGTTTTGACTCGTAGCTGATGCGATTCATCAGGCAGTAGTCGACAGTGTATCCGTCTATCCGGGTAACGATTTCCCCAGTCAGATCGAGCAGCGCAGATGCCCCTGCGTTAAATCCAATTCCGCCGCTGGCATATTTTCCGCTCCGAATCTGGAATCCTTTGGCGTCAGTGATGGATACGCCGGCTATCTCGTGCCATAGGAGAAATACACCCTCCCCGTACAGGCCGTCTTCTCGCACTGAAAAAAGAACCTGCCGGAGTTGGCTCCCATGGGCAACGCCTATGAAATCGCCGTTTGGTAGCACCGGCGGGAATAACCTACCGTCATCTCTTTTTCTAAACTCCAAATGTCACCGCCTGTTCATTGCCGTGTTTCGCCGGCTCTTTATGTTCGATATCACGCTGGTGACAACCAATGCTGACTTGATCGACAAGCTTACGCAGCAAGCGATGCCGGTAATGCACATGCCAGGAAAAATCATCCCGTGGATCGCTGATGTCCATGCTCCGAGGTATGGCAGGTTCGCGAAGATCATTCGCTTGGCCCTCCCCTTACGCTCGCATATTTGCCAGCCAAGGCTTTCATCGCCGCCCGCAGTTTCGCGCAGTCGGTTTTCGCATCGCTGAGTACATACCTCGATCCGTAGCAGGTCAGCCAGGCGGTTGCTAACCCGGCACTCAATGCGCCGATTGATCCAAGCAGTAGTTCCAGTTGTTCGCTCCCGTGCATGAGATTTACTCCCTCTCAATCCTGGCTGCTTACTCCAGCCCGCAAATTTGCGTTGTGCCAATGCTCCCACCATCGCAATCAATCCCAAGGATTTAGTGCGCTCCGAATCCGCTAGCTGCCCTCTCCCGTCCGCAGGCGTTTTCTCACTTCCGATACACCGCCTTCCCCCGCTTCGCGACACAGGTTTAAAGTTTTGAGCCCCACTCCCCATCTTTTATTTATGGAAGTCTGAGGTGTAACTTCCCATAGAGAGCAGCCTTTCACGCGGTCAATCCGCGTTTTTGGCTTTAAGCCCGCTCCATGCGGCTTTCAGGCATATCGAGCGTGAAGGGGTGTCGTCATGGAGTGTCGTCATGGGAAATTGGCGTTGTGAAGAGGTGTCGTGAAGAGGTGTCGTGGCTGAAAGCCGCATGGCACGCGGCTTGTGGGTTTTGCCACGTCCTGGTTCGGTAGCCCGTATACGTGAAGAGGTGTCGTCATGGGAAATCGGCGTTGTGAAGGGGTGTCGTGAAGAGATGTCGCAGCCTGACTACCGTAATACAGCACTACTTAGCGCCGGTCCTCCGCGAGAATGACCACCCTTTGCTCAACTGACGCTACCCTCGTCGCTGCTGCGATCAGCGATCTGCGGATCTTCTGGAGCATTGAACCGGCTACCCGTATCTCCCGAAGCTGTAGCTCATAACCACGCACGATAGGGTTCAAGCTGCCTTTCACAAAGTTGAAGCCATTCAGCGGGTAATTGCTACCCCGTCCCTTATCTAGGGTAGTGATCTTCTGACTGCCGTTCTTCCCGTCGCCCTTGATTAGCTCAATTTTCACCCAGTTAAACGAGTAAGCATTGGGGCTCGACTGCTTGACATTGATGCCAATGGGGATATGCCCAGGCTTGCCCGCATGAAGATCCAATGCTGTCTTGAAAAAGGCTTCCCGCAAATCCTCCGCACGCTCAACGAGAACTGCATACATCCGATCAATTTCAGCTACTGCTGGGTGCTTGGGTGCTTCAGAGGGTGAGTTCATGTGTTGCTCCTTTGTGGATGGGAGCATTTTGCGGGTCGACAGAGAAGGCGCGGATCGTTTTCAGACGCTAAAACGTCCTGAAAACGAAGCCCAAAGCTTTCAGGAAGGCTGATTATTACGGTGTGTCGTCATCTGGTGACCGGGTGATGCAGATATAGCGCTTGGGATTCTTTGGATATGGGGTTTCATGTGCTGCGGGGTCATGCGCGTCGTCATCTGACGCACTTCTTTTGTCATTTTTTTGCTGGGAGCGGCATACGAATGGGTAACGCCTTAGGTCTGGATATTGGTTACAGCAACGTCATTTGCGTTTTTGGCAGTGGCGATGGGCAACCGGAGTCGATTATTCGTCCCTCGCAGGCCGCTCCCTTGAGCGTTCTGCCTGGGGATTCTGGGTTACGCCCCGGTGAAGTAATCGTTGAAGTTGATGGCGCGCCCTGGGTGGCATTTGCCGCGCCCGGCCGAGTTCAGGATGGACGAGAGCTGCACGAGGACTACACTTCCTCGCACGCCTATGAGGCCCTATTTAAGGGGGCTCTGCTTCATGCGGCCGGTGATAAAGACGTGATTGACTGCTTAGTAACTGGCCTTCCTGTCTCGCAGGCTCGCGATAAGCCCTATGTAGAAGCCCTGATGAAGCGTATGACCGGGACGCATCGGATTACGCCCAAGCGAGAGGTTACGGTTAAGCAAGTAGAGGTTGTTGCTCAGCCTATCGGGACTCTGACGGAGATTTACTGCAACTCAGATGCTTCGGAAGTTATTGAGGAGTCAGTTTCAATCATTATTGATCCGGGGTTTTTCAGTGTTGATTGGGTGGTATTTGACCATCGCGAGCTAGTAGTAAACTCCAGCAGCAGCAGCCTCAAAGCTATGTCTGTTGTACTTGAAGCATGCAACGAAGAAATTGCGAAGGATCATGGCGGTATTCCTGGTGTAGAAAAGATCGAACATGCGCTTCAGTCGGGTAAGTCTTACATTTTGATTTATGGCCGCAAAGTTGAACTATCTGAATATCTCGAGCGTGCTGCCGAACGTGTTATCCCATCCGTCTTCACTGAGATCAAACAAGGACTTCGATTCCTGAAGGGGCGCGCTATCGACTGTGTGATTCTCGGCGGTGGGGGAGCCTCATTGTATGAGCCATATGCTAGAAAAGAATTCCCCGATGCGTTGGTAGTTAAGCCCGTTAATAGTGTAAAAAGCAATGCCGAAGGTTTCTGGCATATAGCACGCTCTTAATTAAACGGCTGCGCAGGGAAGCGCTGAGGAGGGAATGTGGATAAAACGATGAGACTACAATGTCGAGTCACGCCAGCGACACAAGAATTGCACGCGCATCTTGAAACTATTGACCCCGATTATCGGGGCAAAAGGCTTGTTGCAATGGCAGCACTGTATCTAAGTATGATTAGCGCGACCGAAGATACTAAAAGCAAGCAGGCTGATACTCAGCAGAATAATAATGTCTCTGAGGGCAGAAAAGAACCAATTAGTAATGAGCCAACGTCTCGCCCAGTTGCTAACTGGATAAGGGGGGCTAATGTTTAATATCCGCGCCAGCTCCTTTATTGCTGTCTATGCATGCATTGCTATATTTAATTCAGCAAGCGCTAATGGGTTTTCATTAAAAGGGACAATGTGGGAGCGAGCCTCAAAGGCCTCCGCATGCAAGCCGGACCCACTGCTTCTATATTCACTGGCCCTGAATGAATCTAAAACTTCCGCCGGAAAAGGGATGGTTGCACCACACCCATTTGCGCTTCGGAACGCGCCTAGTGGTGCCCTGTACCCTAATACCTATATGGATGCCAAGGTTGTACTCGGCAAGTATATTGCCGAAGACATTCTGACCGATATAGGGATTATGCAAATAAATTACCGTTGGAATGGTAATCGAGTAGCGCGCCCAGAGCTTCTTCTTGACCCTGAAGTAAACATCCGAATTGGTGCCCAGATACTTTGCGAGTCGATTGCGCAATACCCTGTCGATATGCAACTTGCTATTGGCGGGTACCATACTCGAAACCCTAGGCGGGAACTTGACGCACGCCAGTATGCGAGTAATGTGCTCAGCATTTGGCGTTCACTACAGCGTTTGAAGTAAGGGCAAAGACATGCGGGTTAAGATCAATGCATCGATGATACAAATGGGTCTGCGCTGGCTAACGTCTGGCTTGCGAGATTTCAATGTAATTCTCGCCGAGCAACGATTGACTCAAAGCGATATGGTTTGGCTTTCTTCTTTGAGCGCAAACCAGCGTCAGTTAAACGCTGTAGATGCCCTTCCCGTTTCCCTCTACCGTGTTCACTACAATACTTTGAAGGTTGGTAGGGGGTACCTGGACGATGAGGAATTCCGAGAAATCGGTAACAAAATGGTCATGTTCATGGAGTTTTGTCACTTCTCACGCGTCAATCAGACAAGCCCAATTCTTGCTGTGGGTCTCGACGATGTTGGGTATCGGGTGTTCGAGGCGGGTTCTTTCGACTCTCGCATGATGTTGGTAAGCCGCGGCGGGTTCTCTATTGGCACAAGATGCAACCTCAGGAGACTGAGGATGAACATGTCATCACCAGACGATCAATTGAGGGACGTAACCACAGTATTGCTTGGTGACCTCCGGTACTTCCTCAAGCCAGGCGTAAGTGGTATCGGTCGGGTCAAAGACTATCCGTCCACAATGCCTCTAGATGTGATCGCGACAGAGTTGCTTCAGCAGAAGCTACAGCCAAAGCTTGTAGCGCAATGGACAGGATTGAATGCTGACGAGGTAGTCCGGATGAAGCGCTCTTTGCTTCGTGATACACCCCTTGTACAGTCTCAAAGCGGTCGAATACAGGCACCGAATAAGACCTTGGCTGAGAGCCCGCTTCACTGCCTGCTCTACCTCACTGTGTACAGGCTTCTCGCCGACAATCCACTCCGCCGGACGAATGCTCGGGCGGTGGTTGCGGCTCATCGTGAGTACGTGGATCTGTGTAAAGCGGTTGGCATCCCGGCCAGTGAGTTGATCTCCCCTTCCAATGGCTACCAGCTCAGCAACGCAATGAAGACCGGTGACATCACCCTCACATCCTGCAGCAAGTGCAAGGAAATCAACGCTCGTTACGCGCTGAAACCCGGCCGATGCATCTGGTGTAACCACTGAGTCCCATCCAGGAAAAGCTGTTCGCAACCCATCCCCTCGCGTTGGGGCTTTTTCCGTTTGGGTTTTCCCCTGGTGGTGAGATTATGTTGGTGAGACGAACCCAATGGTGACCGAGATGCGAAACGATAAAGTTGAGTGCCAGTGCTGTAAGAAGATGATGGTCCCGAAGGTGATTACTAGCGCCCCGTTCTACATCAGCGGTGTGCCTATTGGAGGCCGCGATCCAGAGTCCTCAGTTTGTCCGTTTTGCCTCTCGCCGAAGTGGATGCTTACAGAAGACCAGGTCCTTACCGGTGCGAAGGCGAATGCTGAGTTCTTCGGCATCATGGTGCTCATTATGATCAACATTGTTGTGTTCACCCGTTTGGGTGCTCAAGCATTGTGTGTGAGCGCTGGTCTGTCCGTTATGCTGTTCCTGTTCCGAGTTCGCATCGCTAAGGCAATGAAGGATCGACTGGCTGGAATCTTCAAGGGGTAAAGCATGTGGTTGGTTAAAAAAAAGGCCGGGGAATCCCGGCCTTGTTGTTTGAGTTTAAATCATCTAGTCAGTATTAATCCCCGTAGGTCGTTGTGGTTTTGGGGCAGCCGGTGCCGCTGATGAAGGTGCTGGAACAGATTGGGTTGATTGCCTGGTCGGACCCTGGGTTGGAACTTGAACGGTCTCCTGACTGGTCGGGCCAGGTGATGGAATTTGTGGAACGTCCTCACTACCCGGCCCGTGGGATGGAATTTGTGGAACGTCCTCACTTCCCGGCCCGTGGGATGGCATTTGAGGCACAGCCTCACTTCCCGGCCCGTGGGATGGCATTTGAGGCACAGCCTCACTTCCCGGCCCGTGGGATGGCATTTGAGGCACAGCCTCACTTCCCGGCCCGTGGGATGGCATTTGAGGCACGTCCTCAGGTGATGGCGCTTGGTGCGTCTGATAGTGCACTGCGGCCCTTGAATCAGCGAGCGCTGTAAGGGTCGGATAGGAACCACTTTCGGGGGCTTTTGCAGCATCATCGATCGCGGTGATGGCCCCAGCGATGTAGTTGGTATCCCGAATGCCTTGGCTACGGTAGTAACCATTCAGCTCACGGTAGGCATCCCCCTCGGTCGATCCAAACTCGCCAGTAGCCTTGGCGGCAAAGTACTGCGCTTCCTCGGGTTTCAGCCCTTGATTGATACCAATGTCGTAATAGTTCTCGAGTTTTTCACTATCGGAGCCGCTGCGGAAGGCACCAGCAATCGTATTGATCCCTGTAAAAGCTCCATTAGCACCATTAGCTACAACGCTGCCTAGATTCGTACCTTGGCTCGCAGCTTGCCCCCTTGCTGCCAATGTTTCATATGCAGCTTGGGAAGAACGGTTACTCACGTGATCCTGATTTTGCGAGTTCGCATCAATCACTGGATCCATATTCTCGGAGTTTCGCTGCCCAATAACCGTCGCGCCATCCTCCTTCGTAGCTTGATAGCCACTGGCATTCATGTCATTTGAACTTGCATAGGCCCCAGCATTTGAGTTCCATTTTGCATCAAGCTTGCCCGCGATGGCGTCGGTGCCGGCAGTGGCCTTGGCGGCACTGCTTGTGAGACCAGCGTTCGAGTTTGCGTCTCCTTGGTTGACGTTAAAATCGAATGGGTTGTATTGGCTCATCAAGAGATCACCAAGACGTCCGTCCTGATTGATCGCACGAATTGCTGCCATCGCGCGACGCTCGCTCGTATCTTTCGACATGTCTTGGATGCTCTGGCTTCCAAAGGCTTGCTCATACAACTCTTTACCCGACTCTGTTTGCCCCGCGATTTTCTCAAGAGCCAGGCCAGTTTCATTACGCCCCAACCCTCGGGTGAGTGCCTTGACGCCGGCGTCTCTAAGAGAGAGAGATTGGCCTGCTTTAATCGTGTCTTGTAGCGAAGAGGCTTGATTGTAGGTCTGTTGAGCTTGAATCGCGCTTGAACGAGTCTTCCCGATTTCGTCGGTATTTGAAGCGCTCTGCTGAGCCAATGCGCTGCTCGAGAATGCGTCACCAGTAGCGAAGGTGAGCACATTCGAATCTGTTGATTGGACGGACTGCGTGAGCTGGGCCAGCGCCTTCTCTGCTTTGGCCCTGTTTTCCTGGGTCATAGTGTCAGCGGAGGTGTTATCTGTTCGCTTAAGTCCGCCAAACGGAGTTGAAACCCCCATCGCAGCGTTAGAGGTAGCCTGATTAAGTGACGATTCGGACAAGCCGAGACTGCGCAAGGATTCCTTTGCTTCGTTATAGGATGCATTTGAGCTGAGGGCAGAACTTGCTGAAAGGTTTTCCCCAATCTGCGCGAGCGCCTGTCGTCCCGTGCCCGACGAACTGAGTTGTTGCCCGGCTGCCTTGAGACTTTCCTGGTACTGCGACGTAGCAGTTTGTGAAGCCATACTTGCACTCTGCACCACAGAACTTGCTGCCTGCTCACTACTGATAGTTTCTGCAAGCTGCGTAGTGCCTGTTTTGGCAACACCTGTGCTCACCTGATCAGATGTGAAGGAAGCATTCGTGCTTAGAACAGGAGCGCTCGCCTGAGATCGAGGATTAACGTCCTCGGACTTGAATTTGTCACCAGACGTCATCTGACCCATAAGACTGTTTGCAACCATTGCAGAGCCGGAAACAATGAACAGTGCCAAGGGTGGCACCGAGGCGGCAAGCAGACCGCCAATGCCCAATGCCTTGCCGATGGCTTTGTCTATATCCATCAGTTGGAGCATTGCAAAACCAGGCCCTGTCGGGTCGTATCCGTTGAATACCGCCTCCATTTGGGCTCCTGCATACCAAAGGGTAAAGGCGTTCACGATACTTAGCAGAGGCATCCACAAGCCCACCGCTAGAGGAAGCACCAGGTATTTTCCAAGAATTGACAGTCCGGGCCCTCCCAGGAGAAGAGCGAAAGCAAGGAATGGGGTCATGGCGTAGAGCATTCCTTCAAAGAAGGCAATCATCGGCCTCATGTAATGCTTGAAGCTATCCCCTTTCCCCGCCCACTGGATTTCTTGCTGATTTAGCGACTCTCGGAGAGCCATAGCTGCTCTTTGCTCTTGCCAATGGTTCATAGCGTCGACACGAGAATCATTGAAAATTGGCGCAATCAGGGACGTCAAAACGTAGTCTTGAGCTGATTTGCTGCTCAGTGCAAGACTTTGAATAGCCTGATCAGTGGCCACTTGAACCTGGACGCCACTTGTCATCCGGTTGGTCTTGACCTCTTCGCTAAAACCTTTCTGAAGAATGTCCCCCAGGACGTCCGTGTAGACATTCTGCAAATGCGCGTTAAGGAACGAGCGCGCCTCTGCACAGCTTTTCATCGCGCCAGCTGTTCCATCATAAACGTAGATGAACATCGACGAGTTTTGGTTAGACAACACCTGCGACCAACCAGGTGCCCGGTAAAGATCAGTCAAGGTCTTATCGGTCCGCAGCGCAACTGGGTTCAGGGAGCAGAATGTCATGTACTCATTCACTGATCGTGGGAGATCCCACCCTTCTGATTTCCGATAGTTCTGGAAGCTATCCAGAGCCATCGGGTTTCGAAGGGCATCACGAACCTTCGACAATGTGCTCAGGCTAGAAAATAGCCCGTAATCAGTCATGCTTGGCGTTGAGAAAGCCTGCTCCGTAGTCTTTGTGATGCGATAGGCCACTGTAGAAATCACGGAGCCGACAAAGGCTGGGCCCAGAGGTACGTTATCCACCACCCGCACCTGCGATGACACCGTATCCTCGATGACCGTAGTGACCGTGGGGCCGTAAAACATCATGTAGAGGACAAGCACAAGGCCCGCCTTTCCGAAAGTGATCGCCTGATTATTAAAAACTGCTTGAAACGCCAGCAGGAGGAGGCCTAGTAGTGCGCCAATTCGGGCAAGGTCTTCGGAGTCGCCGCTTCCTGTGATCATGGCGCAGGCATTCAGCATAATTTCAAGAAATTCGGCACTGCCAGTCGTGTAGATTGTAAAGTCCATAGAATTCCTCCCTATGCGCCTGCGTTATCGTTGATGGTCCCTTGGGGCAAGGTTCCGCTATCGAAAACAGGAGCCATCTGGAGCATTTTTTCTGCTTGGCCATCAGCATCTTTGCCTTTCATCGCCTCCTCGATGTAGGAGCGATATTCATCCATGAGCTCGCCTTTGGTAGCCCTAAGATCTTCAATCACCTTCCCTGCGTCCGCCATATTCAGACTGGTCAGGCCTTTCTCTGTATGCCCAAGAAGCTGATAGATAAGACTCATCGAAGCATCTGCAGCAATCTTCTTGGCGAACTGATCCAGATAGTCGTAGCCAGATTGAGCGCCGGCTTTCTGGGTGATCTTCATCAGATTTACACCCACGCGGCTTGAGGCTAGGTAAGCAATACGATTTCCGTCAGCAGTCGTAGCTGTACCGTTGGCAAATCGTTCAAGGATTCCATTGTTCTTCAGATCCTCCAGGATTCGTGTTTCGAGCCCCTTGAAACTAGTGAGGGTACGAACGTTCGGGTCAGCACAGTCCGGATCGTTCTGGCCACACTGATACACCTTCACATCAAGGTTGGTAGAGCCTTCAACAAGAATTTTCAGGCCTTCGCCGGTGATCAACTTGGGCATAGGCTGCGCTGCGAAGTTTTTTCCTCCTTTGTCATCGTTAGTGAGCACCACGTTGTAGCTGCCGACCATTGACATGACGAACTCCGCGTTTTCGTCGCTGCCGAAAAGAATTTGAGACTGGAGACCAGACTTCTTCATGGCGCACCAAAGTACGTTCCCGGTGTTCTCACACTGGACCGCTTTTCCAGCAGACGTGATGCGGCTAGCCGGAGAGTCCTCTTTCGTGGATTTTGCGGTGAAAAAGTCGGATGAGACGTTCGAGCCAAAGGCTGTCATCGCGGATTTGAAGTCAGTGCTCTCTTCATATGCCTTTTTTGCATTCGTTACCAAACCGCTCGCCAACTGACAGCTGTTGGAAAACATTTGATTGAGTGACTGGATCTTGTTGGCCAGGTTGCGGATGACACCACCTGTCTGAGCATCCATTGCATCCAGCGCCAGCTCAAAAGCAAAACCGGAGACAATGCCAGCTGCGTTTGACGCTACGTTCCTCATAAGCGCTACGAACTCCTCACCGTTGATAAAGGAGAACGAGCCACTGTAAAGATTGATGCCCCCACAGCCCCCTTTTGCGCTTGGAGGCGTAATACTGATTAGATTGGCAGTGGATATTCGATTCCGTAGAACAACAGAACCACCGGTTACAACGCCGCGAGTGGCGGTTCTATATGCCCCAGGGTTGGTGACGTTGATCATGCCACTGAACATCTCATTAACCTGCTGTTGAATATTCGCTTGAGCCGCAAAAGGCGACACGAACAGGGCTACAGCAAGGGCGATAGGTTTGATTTTCACTGTCCACCTCCGTTGTTTTTTTGAAAGGCGCGGCGAGCTTCTTCGCGCATCCGATTCACGAATTTTCTAGGGTCCTTTGTTGCATCTTGCGGGGCGTCAGCCAGCTTCGTGGCGTCGATTAACCCCATTGTGTTAAGGCGAGATGTAGCGTTGTATTCCTGATCGGAAATCAGTCCCGCTTCGTTCGCGGCGATGAGAATTCGCGTAGTTGCCGTCTCCATTGACACGGTGCTGAAGCTCACGATCTTCACGTCACTCGGAGGGACAACTAGGGCTAATGCAGGTGAAGTGACGATGCCCAGCTGCTCCGCGAGCCCAGTGTCGTACTGTGTGTTCGGGTACTTGCCGCCAGGAAGAGGAGCCCCGTCCATAGAGACCGGCATCACAGTAAATCCGTACCTGAACTCAAGAGCTGAGACCGCGGCTAGGGCCTGCTCGCATAAAATGCAGTCATTTCCGCTGTAGAAGAACATCAGCGCGGAGCTTCCAGCGATTTGCTTCAACAACGTTTCTTTTTGCTTGCCGGCCGCAGTTGCCAAAGCATCTGAGGCAGCGTTGGAAGCTGGATAACGCATATCCTCGTCGAGCAGAGGGTCATTTCGGATCACGTCAACCGTTCGACGTGAGAAAAGCTCGGCCTTGTCCATCATGATTCGGTTGGCCCAAAAATAAGCGCTAACGTTTTCCTCGGTTGGGCTATCCATTGCTGCGTCACGCATTTTCGGAAGCATCTCGCGTATCCAGGCCACAGTGCCGGTCGGAGGTAGTTCGGGCGCAGGGGGCACCATGATTTCCGTTACTGCTGGAGGGGGGGCCGGAGGTACTACTGGGGGTTTGAGCTCTTCAGGTTCCTTTTCTGGAGGCGGCTCTTCATACCAGAACCAGCCGCGCTCTTTATCCTGATAGAACGAAGATCCTGCTACTTGGGGTGTTTTCGGTTCGGCGGGTTGGATCCCTTCCGCAAGGGGAGTGCTGCTAATAGCGGCAGCAAGCAATAAGATGGGAAATTTAAGGGGCGTCATGAGTCCGTCTGGCCAAGATGGGGATGCTCGAATTGTGAGCGTTGGCCAAAGCTGAAGGTCGCGATTTCAAGCGCTTTTATGGTCGGAAAAAGAAGAGGGGTATGGGAAGGCCAGAGGCCTATCGCTGCACGCGATAGACCTCATGGCCGATGAAGCCGATAGAACCACGCTCACGAAGAACGTCATTCCAATCGACACTTTTGGAGCCGTCAGGGATGGGCATATCCGGCAACATTATCTGCGCCTTGATCCCCATTTCCCACAGACGTTTTTTCAACACGGATGCGGCTTTTTGGCCACCCTCCTTACGGTCCTTGTCAGCCCAAATTCGGACTGCTTTGGTGCAGGCTGGCGGTACGAAGGTCTCCATCAGGAATGTATTCACTAAGGGCCACACAGCTATGCCCATGGCTGTTTCTACCGACAGAGCCGTTTCCAATCCCTCACATACATTCAAGACTTCACTCGTTTGTGATGTAGGTACAGCACAACCAGGGAGCTTGCGGTTGCTGGGAATTGGGAACATTTTTTTTGGTTCAGCGATGTCTGCTTTTTCACCCTTTACTGTCAGGTAGTGACGGTTGATGGTCACAGCCTGGCCCTCTGGATCGATGAGCGAACACACTATCCCGGGATGCTTAGAACGCTTGCCGGCTTTGTCCAAGTAGGTCAATGCCGGGTGGAAGCGAACGTAACGGCTCAGCTCGGTTCGATCCCAAGCAAGAATGCCTCGAGAGCGAAGATAGAGCCTTGCTGGCTCCGCTGATGGATGTGTTAGAGGAACGGTACCCATCCACAGTTTGCGCATAGCTTCACGCAGCCAATCATCTGAAGGCTCTAGCTTGGCTGGGGCTGGGTCCTTACGGATTACAACGCTTGGGCTAAAGCCATCAGCGCTGCGTCCATACGGATCTTTAACCCGAAGCAACGCTCCGATTTCCTGTAAAGCATGATGGAAACTCCAGTGGTTCACCCACATTAGAAGAGCTATGCCATCAGCTTTGACACCACAGGTACGGCAGATCCCTCCGCTTGACGATACAGCCGTCTTACGGAAAATCTTAAACCCGTCCTCTCCACCATGCACCGGGCATGAAACACCCCGGCCTGCTTTTTTGTGTGCCGGCACCAGGGAAGGTGCGAGGCTCGTGTAAATGTCATGCCAGCGGCCATCAGCAGCTACCAGCACATCTTTCTTCTCTGGGGCGTAATTGCCTTCTGAGTTTTGGGACATGTGTACCTCCGTGGAATTGGAATGCGCCCCTTAGGGCGCATTTGCTGGCTATTTAATGATCTTGATTTGCCAAGAGTTTCGATGTGTATCCATCCACTCCTGTTCTGCTTGACCGTCGACAATCACATCTTTGAGGACACTCACAGCGGTTTTTCCAAGGAATGTCAGCGAGATCTTGTCACCTTGTTGCGCACCTGACTGACGCAGCTGAGCGTTAAGCTCGACTCCCCAAACCAGGTGCTCACCGATACGCAGGAAGAACGATTTTCCATTTTTCCTGAGAAACCGGTAATGCGCGAAACCTGAACCGCGGTATTCGCCGGTCACAGACTTACCAACAACGCCTTGAAAATTCAGTTCAGGAGCGTACCCATCAAGCTCATCATCGCCTTCGGCAACTCTGATCTCTGGAGCGGGTTCTTGATGCTCGGGCTGGGAATCGCGGGGAATGAACTCCCCTGTTATCTCGCCCTGCTGCTGCTTATCGATCAATGCAACCTGGTGACGGCCCTGCGGCCGGTAGAAGTTGTTAATCACCACCGGTTCCAGCGCCTGGTTCATCGGTTCATTGGTTTCTGCCTCGGGAAGCTTATGAGCCAGGCGTTCCGAAACGATGCACAGGCCCTGTTGAAGACGGAGGTAGCTTGGAACATCGAAGTCAACACGGATCATTTCGCTTCTCCCTGGCGACGCAGGTACGAAGGAATGTAGTAGTTGTCATAGTCGACGCTGTTACACCAACGGGCGTTGGGTAAAGTCTTGGTAGCTTGAGGAGTCGAAGCCTTCAAACAACCGCGCAGGTAACTCAGTGAGCCAAGCAGAATCTGCTTACCATTCAGAATCACTACAGCGAGAAAAACGCAGAGTGCCAAAGGCAAAACATGCTTTGCAAACTCCGGTGCGTATGCAGCTCCCAACGTTGCAACGAGAAAGCCAAACGCGGTCAGCACTTTAACTTTGAGGGTCGTAGATGCCATTTTTCAGTTCTCCATATTTTTGAAACGGAGAACGCCCTAACGGGAGATCCCCGTTAGGGTTTTTTGACACAAAAAAAGGAAGCCCAAGGGCTTCCTTCTTTGATTAGCGCTACGCGAGCGTAGGCTTGGTTTTTAAGCTGATAAGCTCAGCTTGGCTTGCTCCCAGACGCATACACGTCATGGGTACCAGTGACAGCAGCATGCTGACACGTAGGGTCAATAGCCTCCAGGAGGCAAATTCATAATCGACTTTAGCCGATGAGTGCTGCAATTCTCACCGCCATTTCAGCTTGTCGTCAACCGAAAAAAACACATGTCAATTTCCGACGCAATTCGTGCGCGAAATCGAAAAACAGAGCCTCCGCAAGCTGGTGCAATAGTCTGGCCACCAACATCCGGAGAAATCGCCAATGGCCACCGATCAACCACAACCGACCAAATACCAATATTCGAAGCCATCACTCAAAGGCAAAATGATACTGAACACGGAGCAGGCAAAGTTCTTCGCCGGTAACCGATTCGATAGCCTCATGACATCCCTCTTCATCATCGACGTTACCTCGCGAAAGCTGGCTAAACGCCTCAAGACCTTTGATCACAAAGCGGTAGTAGAGGCTGTCTCGAAGAAGATTGAGCGCATGGAAGTAGCCGTGCGTGACGAGTCTGAGCGGATGGATGCTCTTCTGAAGAGCTTAGGAATCAAAGAGCTTGCCGGGTACAGCTCCCCACTGACTCGTGAGTTCGAGATCACCAGCCCGGAAATCAAGCGGATGAGCAGTCTGCTTCATGCATTCGACCACTTGATTATTCAGGTCGATACTGCCTGGTTGCATGAAAAGATTGATAGCTCCGAAGCTGATGAATTCCGCGCCAGCAAAAGCAACCAAATGGCGCGGCTAATCCGCTCACTGGTTGGCCTGGGTCAGAGCGCTCGAGCAAAAGCCTACGCCAGCAAAGTTGCAGAGCTTCAGGAGGATATCGAAAAGGCAGAAGCCAGCGTCAACGCAGAGAAGAAAGACCGTGAAGCCAAGGGCTACATCGAGCCAGATGGCAATGCAGATGCTTTGGACGCTCTTCCTGATGAAGCGGTTGCCTGACAGCTCCGGTAATGAAAACGCCCCGCATTGCGGGGCGTTTTTTTTAGAAAGTACATGATGCTCGATAATCGTACTGCTGCATGCGCCAGGACGAACATGAGCCGCAAGCTAGGTGCGAATCCTCTCCGCTAGGTCGCTCAATTATGGATTGAGGAGCTGGAGAATGACGAGTGGATGTGCAAGGTAATGAGGTGCTTTGGGGCCGTAGCTGTCACACCTGCTTTTCCTGTTGGGGGGACGATAGGTGTTCCTCCCGGTTTCTACCTATATGGCCTATTTTAGAACCCACGCCGTCCCGAAGCTTTAGCTTTTCTACATGACGCCTAGCAGCCCAATAACCACCCTTAATTCTGCGCTCGCTCAGTGACCGGCAAATTGATACTACATGTCCCCGGGAAAAAACCGGGGCTTTGAAGGACTGTATTTTACGAATCACGCCCCAAATACTGTAGACCCGCTCAGGCATTCCATAGGTAAATTTGGCTTGCCCGGCCATGACTGCGTAGTTGTGAATTTTCTGAGAATGAACACCAGTAACTTTCTGAACGGCCTTGACGTGTGAGTAGTTCTGCATCAAAGGGTTTTGAACACGGTATTTCCTTCGGCCGACGATTTGCAACCATAGTTCAGGTGCTTCTGGGTCAGTTATGATTTTACCCTTGAAACACTTTGTCTCCAGTACAAAGATCCCGTAGACCGAGACAATGACGTGATCAATTTGTGTCGACTCTTCTTTTGTCTTGCCCCGATAGATCGCGTTGGCGAACACCTTGTACTGGCCGCTAAGACATAACCGAAGCATGAAGTTCACCTTGTACTCCCCCCACCACCCCCGGTATGCAGGATATTCAAGGAGTCGCATGTGAGCGATGCCCGCAAAAACTCCCAGAATCAAAACTGGGGGGAGGTACAACATTAGAAAGTCATTCATACAATCGCAAATCCGCCCTTACAGGCGGAATCTCCATTAGAACGGTTCGCTAGAGCTTCGAACAGCAATCGGTCCAGCGCCAAAACATGTACATGGCATCATTTCCAGTTCCAGGCACATGCCGGCTAGGCCCACCTTCCCAGGTTTGAGGGGGCTCACCGAGCCACATCGCTCGGCTGTTCTGAGACTTTGGCCAGAACTGAGTGACCCGATACTGACTTTTAGGAATCGTGGGGTAGATCCCCGCTTTGCAGACGTTCTCATCACCCATGGTGCGCCGAGCAAGGCCTCTTCGATGTTGCTGAGCGATCACCCGTGCAGCAAGTAACGCCGTGGTCCGGTTTGCATCTTGTGCCACAGTTACACCGGCAAATGGGTAGATGCTCCCCCACGTTCCGGTGCACCACCAAAGCGACTCAAGAGGCTCCTTTCGAGCGGTGACGAGAGCCGACTCAGCTGCGCAGGCGGCGATAGCAATCGGGTTGGCTACGGCCGCGGACTCAGGATGCTGGAAGAAAGCCAACGTGCCGTTGTTCCAGGTTGGATCGATCTCGGTGAAGGAGAGAATATCGAGGTCAAGATAACCATCCGGATTGCATTTGGTAGGCGTGTAGAGATCGAGGATCTGAAGTAACGGGAAGGCATACAGATGCGCGTGATAGAACGACCCTGACGCCTGACCAGTCTGGGTACTATTGTCCTGCCGTAGTCTCCCATAGCTTCGTTTGTTGCCAAGCGGTAGCGTTACACCGCCCAGAGTTGGCGAGCAACCTGGCTTACGGACAGTTTCAACCATCCGTGCAGGTTCCCACATTGCAGTGATGATGCCTGGCTTGTAGATCGGGGAGGAACCTTCCTGACAGGCGCAGAAGACCATTTTTGTAGCTTTCGCAGGCGCAGTACCAGGGGTTATTTGCACACCAGAAATGCGAATTGGAAAAAGGCACGCCCAACAGATGTCAGTGAACAACTTGGGCCCAAATAGCCCTGAATCCTCACACATCACTTCGCCGGAAGAAGCCTCCGCTGCTAGCCCTGGAAGGGAAAGCATTGATGCAAATACCAACAACGCTGCGCACATCACCTTATTGATGCTCACGATTAGCCTCCTCGAACGTTGTTTGATCAACCTCGCGGACCATGAAGTTCTTCGTGTCAGCAGTTACGACAGATGGGGCTCTGAGGATTTGGAAACGCTCTGCCATATCGGGAGGCAGCAGGTAGAGGGGGGCGTCGAGGCGGTCTTGCACGCTATTGAACAAGTCCCAACCAGAATCAGTGGGGATCTGCGTCGCCATTACGGTAACGGTTAGGTTCGCAGCATGAGCCGCATACTCACGCTTTGCGAGCGCAACTTGCCAAGATTGCGTCGGGTCAATTACTACCAGTTTCTGGTCAAACGGCATCATGTCGAGTGGATTAATTCTCCCCGCCTTCTGAACAACCCTTCCCATGTTGTCGAGAATGTCATCGGGAACGATTACAGACGCATCGACAAAGCGTGTCGCACTTTTCGTTACCGGCGGCAGTGGATGCCCTTTGTGGTTATCCCAGAACCGAGATATCGCTCGCTCCTTCATGGCATCAGTGTCCAGTTCAGCGATGCGTTGTTTCGCAACATCCATGAGGTCAGGCTCCATAATTTCCTGTGTAGAGCCAATAGTTCCTAAATCACCTCGCTTACCATCCTTTACTGCCGCCTCGATGTAGGTGACAGAAGAGGACCCAACAGCTTTGGCAACCAGAACATCATTCGGAGACTCTATGACGACTGTTGGGACGGCTGAAACGCTATGACGTTGAAATGCGAGCGGATCGAGCAGCACTGTGACAGTGCTGTGTGTTTCTTGCGTGAGCAGATGCATTTTAGATACAGCGTCGCCCATCGACATGCCGTTAGGTATGCCACGAAAGACAATGCCAATGCCTGGCATCCCGTCAAATGAAATGAGGATGTCCTTGATGGCAGTTGTGCCCAGCGACCACGACACGAAAATCAGGGTGCGGTTTCCTTCTCCCAAGGGGTGTTTCTTCTCACGCTCCGGGTCATCAGCGCTACCGAGCGGAAAATCGCCCCCCAGGATTTCCTCATCATTAGCTTGAGCAATGGCGTTTTCGGCCATCTCACTCACCCAACTCATGTCTGCGATACCACTCACTTCTTCGCGCGCGGCTTTGGAGTTACGGCTGATTTCCTTCACCTGCTCGAGAAGTACGGGATTGAACTCATGGATGTCGTACTTGCGAATTCCAAGATCGTCGCCTGCGATGGCCATCGCGCAGCCGAAGGCCATCCCAATGCAGATGGCTAATTGATTCTTCACCATATTGGATATGCCTTCCCGATGATTTGATCTGTCGATGCTGAGCCCCAGTACCGGGAGTCAAAAGAGTCTGGAGTGCGGCCAAAGAACCAGTAATTACCCTGCCCTATTACCCCCTCTCGAACGTACTTCCCTGGGTCTATCCCGTGCTGGCTGGCCACCTGAAGCCCTTGGGCGACGGTCACGTCATTGATAGTTGTTTCATCCAGCCTAACCCTCGCTAGATCACCTGGCATGCCCTCCAGCACCTTCACGATGATCGTGCCGTCATCAAAAATCGGACTCAGACCTTTTGAGTGAAAGGCATAAATTTCCCCTCGCACCAGGTCCGACTTTGTTTTGTCGATGATCCATAGCCTGTATGGGGGTAAGCACAGGGAGTCCTGGCTAGCGATAGCGATGGAGTAGCGGGATGCCAGTAGTACAACTCCGCCGGCCACGATTGCAGAGTAGAGAAGGCCTTTGCCGAGAAAGGTTGCCGAGATTCGCTTCGGAGCTCGATCGCGCTCAACCTTAGCCATAGCCCTTCGCACTTTGGCCTCGATGCTGAAGGGGTTCCACAACGCCATTACGCGACTTCCGCCGGATCAGGGCTGTACTCGACACCTCGATCACGGAGTACGCGGAGAATCGCCTCATCCTGAGGAATGCCGGTGAGTGTGTAATTTCGGAT
Organism: Pseudomonas hygromyciniae; assembly: GCF_016925675.1. Lineage (NCBI taxonomy): Bacteria > Pseudomonadati > Pseudomonadota > Gammaproteobacteria > Pseudomonadales > Pseudomonadaceae > Pseudomonas > Pseudomonas hygromyciniae. Next base: position 142,332 of record NZ_CP070507.1, read on the forward strand.
CGCTTGCACATCTTCGGGCGCGGTCGAATAGAGGAGGATCGAATATGGGTCCACCGTTAGTCGCACAATGCCGGCACCGCGGGGGGTGAGCATGAATATCTCGGAGTAATGACCCTTATACGATTTAACCGTCTTCAGGATGCGGTACCCACCCTCACCCAAAGGCAAACGCTTGTTCTCCTGGATAGCATCAATAGCTTCGGCCTTCTGGCCAAGCAGCAGCGTGAATGCGGAGTTTTCAGCGATGGCTTGTCCGACCTTGTTCTGATAGAGGTCATTGACGCCTTGAGTAATGACAATGGCACTACCGCCATACTTACGGAATCGCCGGTAACCATGCTCGATGAACTCACCAACGTTGCCCTGGGAGAGTAGCGACCAGGCTTCGTCAATGATCACAATTTTCGGTCGGTCACGCTCACCAAGGTACATGTCCTGCTGGATTTGAAAGATGAGCTGAAGGAGCACAACTTGTTGCAGGTGTTGACGCCCTTTAAGCTCCTCGAGCTCTAGAACCGTGAAGGGGTTCTTGAAGTTGAGGTTATTTTTGCCGTTGAAAAAGCGACCGTACTGCCCTTTTGAAGTGAACGCGAAAAGCTGATGGCCGATGTCCTGGATCCGCATATCCGAATCGCTAAGGAGTGCGTCAGCGATGTTGTCGACAATCATCTTCTTGCCCAACAGTTCCCAGCAGCCCGTCAGGTGTCTTTTGAGTCCGGCTGTTTGGAAGTCGATCAGAGGCACGGTAGGGGCAGCCATAGCGGAAAGCAGCCCAACCAGAACATCCTCTTCTTCGCTGAAGTCCTCGATCAGCTCGAAAGGGTTAAGGCACAAATTCGACTCTTGGTCGAAGCGTGCAAAGTCACCTTTGTAGGCCTCCGCGAGTTTGAGGTAAGAAAGGCCCACGTCAATAACCCAAACCTTCGCCCCAATGCTCAGGTAGGACGTGATGAGATAGTTGGTAGCAAACGACTTACCAGAGCCCGACTGGGCGGCGATCATACCGTTGTAGTTGGTGTCGGAATCAAAGAGGTTGAAACTAACAGGCTGACCATTTCGGGAAATGAATGGGGCAACCTGGGTCCCTGTTCCTTTCCAATCTCCATAGATTGGAAGAAGCGGCAAAGCCTGGGTGAGGCTCAATGTCTTAAACCGAAACAGCTCTTTCATCGCATCGGGATCTGCGCACATAGGCAGAGAGTTCACGAATACGGGCAACACACAGAATTTATCCTCCATGAGGCTGAAGCCCTGCGTTGCAAAATGGCTCTTTGCACTCGAGGCTGCCTGAGTTAAGTCTTCCTTGTTCTGACCGAATACCACAAGGGTCATCGTCGCTTGAACGTTTGGCAGACCTTTGTCGAGATCCTCAAACAGCGTGTCATAGGCTTCCTTTGTCTTCCGTAGAACAGGTACAAAATGCACCATCGGGCCGAAGCTCTGATTGATTGCCCATTGACGACGCTTCGAAAGCTTGTCCTTCGTCTCCAGTTGGGGTGGAAAATACAGGGTCATATTGATAACGCAGTTACCTCGAATACCGCCTCGCTGAGACAAAATATCAGCGAGGTACTGAGAGGCATCGCCCTGCCACATGACATCAGGAAACCGCTTGGCCGAAAGCGTTTTGACGTAACAATCCTCACCAATCTGAAGGTGGTCTTTCTTTACGTCTAGGCTACGGTTGAAGTCGAGAATTTGCTCATTCAGCGGCTTGTCTATATCGGCCTTCATGTCCGGGTCCTCACGCCACGAGGCTGTTGGCCCTTGATTCAGTATTGAGGAGAATATTTCCTTGTAGCTATCGTTTGTAAGGGGTACAGGTGCGAGGTTGCAGCTGTCCAACGAAGTTCGCAGTCCGTCGAAAAGCTCCTTCGCCGCATTCGTTTCTATTTGGGTAGGCAGCGCATTGGCGATCGGAAACGTTACGGAGACGACCAGGCTCTGTTCACGAATTCGTACACCCGAGATTGAATCAACCGGACGCATTGTTCGATCGCTGAAGTAATCGGCCCGGGCGTTCGTCACTTTCTCAAGCAGCGCTTGAGTTTCAACAGGAAGATCAGTGCGACCTGACTCACGGAAAGCACGACGCAGACGAAGAAATCCCGTCTTCATCTCATTGATATTTTCAGTGCAAATCAGACCGAACTGAATAGTTGTTTTCTCAGGCCAATCAACTGTAAGACCAGCCTTCAGACGGTCGCCTTCATCCCCGTTTGAACCCGACAGAGGGGAACATAAGAAAGCGAAACCCAAGCGATTCCCTTCCAGCTGAAACAAGTAAAGATTCGGCTCATAGGCGAGGCCATTAATCAGCTTGGAAAGCCGAGGTATTGATCGGATGAGCGATTTGAGCATTTCAGACTTCCTTAAAGGGTACGGTTTGTTTCAATCCAAGCGCGCAGGCCTTCTTCAGGCTTACCTTCTCGAGTTAAACCGTCATCACGAATGAGGAAAGGGACATTTCTAGCGCCAAGAAATTGAGCAGTCATCCGGCGCTTCGAGATCACGTCCAGATCACACTGCCCGGCGGGCAGCTGTTCGAGCGGCGATTTCATATCGCCCGTAGCTCCGGCCTTCCATGCTGCAACCTTGTCTTTTGCGCAAAGGAGCTCTTTGGTGCGGACCGCGCTCTCTTGGCTGAGCAGCGGTAGCATTAGCACGTCAAGGCGATAGCCCTCGGGAAGGGATTCGCGTGCTTGTTGGATGATCTCCTTGCAGTACCCACACGCAGGATCGGAGAACATGGTGATTGCTTTCTCACCGTTGCCTACAGTGAGAGGAGCAAGATCTTTGAAGCCGAGGTTTGTCTTGTCCACTGGAACATAGTGGGCGGCGATTCGGGCGTCCTCAATGGTCTTCAATTCCTTCTTCGCCCACACGTCATACACAGTTCCCTGGATGATGAATCGGCCGGTATCGCTTATAACTGCGAACTTGCCGTTCTTTTCAATTGCGAGCATTGCTGAGGCGGGAAGCATCACCACCTTGTCTGCATTTTTGTCTGCTGGGCTTTCTGCTAATGCGGTACCCGCCAACGCAAGCAGCGTCATGGCAAGAACGGTTCGTGTTGGTTTGAACATGGGCGTACCTCCTGAGTCGATGCACTCAGAGTATTTGGCCCGTAAAAGAAAAGGCCTCTTTTTCAAGACGTTTTAGCGTCGGAAAAAGAGGCCTTTGATAGATGTGTGTTGCCTGAGATCAGAAGCCTACAGGCATAGCTTGGAGGGCGCTGGTGATGACAGAGGCCCCAGGAATGGTTGCAGTCAATATAGACTCGATAACTTCCGGCGCAGCGTAGAGGCCAACCCCACCGCCGACACCTGTGACGAACGGCATGAGTGATTGACGCAGAACGCCTGCCCCGATACCGGTAAGAATCATCAGGCCGATCAAAATGCGGCCCAGAGTACCTTTCATCCACTCTGTAATGGTAATCCACACGCTATCGAACGTATCGCCACCAGTACCCGCGAGAGCGGTACCTGCGACAACCATGACGGCTACTACGGCCAGTGTTTGGAGAGTTACTTTGTTGACATGCATTGGTCTTGCTCCTGGAGGACTGACATGCGCAGGTGCTGCGCTCAGGAGACATTTTTCATACTTTCTGTTAGCCGGTGTTTCGCTTTCACGCACATTTCTCGACGGAAATTAAAAAGGGCCGCTTTGTGCGGCCCTTTGTATTACTTGTTAGAGACTGGCGGCGACTCAGCTCCGGAGTTATCGATGCCTACGAGGGTAATTACGGGCTCTCCTTTTGGATAACGCCACATCGATACAGAGATGTTGCTCGACGTCAGCGCCTGCTGCTCACCATTGATGAACCATAGGTTTTTAGCCATTCGGCCATCTTCATCAGTACAGTTTGCTTTTGCTAGCCAGGAGGTTCGTCCAACTACAACTTCCAGCTTGCAGACAGGAGGCTTGTTCCTAGCCACCGAAATTTTGGCCTCGCCTGTCGCTGTCTGCCCCATTGCAGTGGCTACATCCAACTTCACCGAATACACCCCATCCTCTTTGAGGGTCGCGCGACCATATTCACCTGAGCTGGGTAGCGGATTCCCATCCAGGCTGAACGTTTTTTGGAGGATTTTATCCTTTGGGTGGCCGCCGGTGATTGATGGTCGAATGAGCACGCCCAAAGGCGCGCGATTCGCATCGTTATCACCAAACCAAGACAATTTAACATCCCACGGAGTCGGCTCAAAAAACTCCAATTTGGTTTCGGAATAGCTGTAGTTACCCCGAGAGTCGGTAATGTGGGCGCCAAATGTGTAAACACCTGGTTCCTTTACTCGAACGATCCGGTTGGTCTGGTTGGACTCCTTGATCATTTCGAGACCTGCGTAAGGAGGGATATCCCACTCGATGGTCAATCCCTCGAACTCACGGAACAAGCCAAGAGCGCGCGCCGTCATGGTCAAATCTGCCGGCACATACTGAGCTGTGGACTTAGAGTTGATCTTCCATTCTGGCCAGTCATACGACCAAAAGATCAAACGGTGCCGAGTAAGACCCAAACCACCACGGTCCTCGTAGCCATTGATCCAAGATCGCACACCAATGTAGTTTTCCTCATTCTCCTTGTCCTCCGGAGTTGGTGTGTACTTCACTTCAGTTGAGCGGATGACTGTCCCGTCAGGCAGGATAAACTCCCCATCCATTTTCACATCCATTTTCGGATACGGCATCATCAAGTTGGCAATCCACGTAGCCTCTTTTCCGACTTCAGGACGGCGCGGTCCAATGATCTGGACACGAGGCGGCATAACAGGCCTAAACGCAACACCTGCCCTTAAGGTTTTGTAGACCCTTTTATCCTCTGGTGAGTCTGAATATTTCACCCTGGCCGTGAGGTACACACGATCAGCAACATCACGACCCAATCGATAAGACCCCTGACCTGGAGCCCAGGTTTTACCTCGATCCTCCGACCATTCCACTATCATCCCAGTCGTATCGAGCGTATTACCTTTTAGGTCAGTTAGAGTGAACGTACCGCTATCACCGATGAACACGTTCGCAGGGCCTTTCAGCCTGGCAACAGGAACGACATAGGCGACAACTTCAATAGTGGGAGTCATGGATTTCGAACCACTGTGGCGGTTCGTCAACTCCGCCCTTAGCAGATACGTCCCTCGCTGAAAGACCATACTGAGCCGCTGCGGAAGCTTTGCATTACCTTCAATGTTCTCCCAGGTAACTCCACCATCTTTGCTCATCTCCCAGCGCACTTCACCGAGATCACCTGATTGGTAACGATCAGTAGTGACCGCGTAAAAGGTACTGCGTAGAGGTGCAGGACCGATGACGCGCAATGCCCGAATCGAACCATCAAGGGATTCACCATTGAGAACAGATAGGACCATTGGGGCGGCCGACACACGTATCAACTCGAACTCAGGTACAGGTGAGCGCACACGAGCTTCAGCAATGATCCGAACCGCTTTATTCGTTAGTGATTGAAGAGCGACTTCAAATTCGACTTGCCCATTATCGTCAATGGGCTCCCAGTTCGTCATAGGCTCGTAGTTTAAACCTGCAGTCGTCGAAAGAAGCCGAATTTCCCAGTCACCCATGCTGCTCAGGCGATATGCGTCCTCCATGAAGCGGGTATCTTTGATGCCAACCCGGATTGGAAGACTAACCGTATCCAAGACCGTTCTTTCATCGTTGAGAATGACAGGGAGAATTTTGTCATGAGGGACCGCCAGGAGTGCCGCTTTTTTTATCGAACGCGTTTCTGGTAACGCGGTGTATCCAATGTCAACGGTGTACGGTGTTACGCTCCACAGAGGTGCCTCTACTCCTTCAATGTAGCGGGTAAACCTCTGAGACCGACCATAGCTAGGAATCGTAGACCGCTCGATTACTGATTCAGCTCGGCTGATCACCACGTCCAGCGACGCTGCAATTGAAGCTACAGACGCGCTGCCAACATATCCGCCGAGTTGTGAAACCGAATACAGCCCTTCTTTCACCAGGTTACTCGATGGCATTTCAACTTCGATCGCTGGCGGCTCTGTAACCATAACAGTGTGCTCCCCGTAACCAATGTCGATTTCCTGGCCGCTCGGGGTGAAAATGGAGGCTTTCCAAGAGATGTTATTTGCTCCCGGCAGGTTCATTGCTCCCTCAACGAGTGGCGTGACACTGTTGCGTTCTTGCGCCATTCCCTCTGGCAACTGCATCCAACGAATGAGGCACGATGAACGACTCGACCACTGCTGAGCTGTCTTCTTCGCAAAGCTTTCGCTCGCAGTAGGATCACACACAGGGCCTTCCATGTGACGTAGCAACAGTGAGAGTTGCTGCACCTTTTGATAAGCCTCATTCGGAGCCGGTTTTAAACTAAAACTGACTTGATCGGCCACAGGCAGAATGTTTAGTTGGTGACTGAAACTCACTACCTTGTGCTTCAAGCCGCTGGAGTCAAAAACATATGCAGTAGCCTCAACAGTCTGACTCCCTACGGCTGCTCCACCGGCGTCCATCATTAAGTTATCGAGGGTTCCAGCGCTGCGCCACTCATCAGGAGTCTTCGTCCATGTGATGAAGCATGCTGGATCCTGAAGAACATTTTTTGGCTTCACTACCGTCTCATTGGTCATGACCAAGCATGCATTGTTCGTTGGTGTGAAGCTGATTCTGGTGCGTCCTGCGGCTTGCAGGATGTCCCATGAGTCGGCGGTTAATGAGCCCTGCGGTGCCCACACATGCACGGGGATTGAATATACAGGCCCCGTCATATCTGCACGGCTGAGATAGACACTAGCCATCCCATCAATACCAATTTTCAAACCACCTAAGCGAGCCTCGAGTAGATCTGCTGTGAGCTTATGCGGCACTAACCGCATTCCAATTCCCTGTGCCAATTCACGATGTTGCAGTGTTACGCCCACCTCACTATCAGGAGTCGTAATGGCGATGATTTCAGAACCTAACGCCTCAATAATTTTATGATCAAGAATCTGAAGAGCATAAAGACCCGAGCGGTTCGTCATTTGTGCTTTGACAGCCGGAACTTTAGGTCGGACTGCACTCGGTTGAACAGTACGATCTTTAAACATATCCCACGCTGGAAGAAAATTTAAAGCTACCTCTTGTTCAATATAAAGCCCATCTTGGTCTGTGGCGCGCACTAAAACTGAAGTGTCGGCATCTCCATCAGTCTTGTAGATAATGCTCATTCCGCTTATCGTTACATTGCCATGCGCAGGTTGCCTGGCAATTTCCAGAGTATTTGCCCCCCATTTATTCGGATCTAATACTTTAAGTTCAGCGGTACCACCAATACCAGAATACATTTCAACTTCAGTAGGTGTTATTGCGGTTGGCTTATAATTAAATTTTGTTACCTCGACTGTGACTGGCCCTTCGACACTCAAGCCCTCACTATCAGTAGCTTTAATTATGAAAGTGTCGCTACCGTAAAAAGCCGGATTCGGTGTGTACTCCAGAAGGCCACTCACCAGCTTTGCTGACCCGTTGGAGGGCTGCTGTTCTATGGTAAAGGTATGAATATCTCCATAGATCGTATCGACATCAATGACCCACGGTGCAACGTGATCACTAATCATCCCTTCACTTGCCTTGATCAAGGCCCCTGTTGACGCTGGTGCGTCGTTAACCCATGTGACACTAATCACCACAATTGCAGGTTCAGACCAGGCACCATTTGTATCCTGAGCGCGATAGCTTAATTCTGTAGAGCCATTCCAGTCTTTTGGCGGTGTGTAAGTCAGAATCGTTCCACTAACAGACGCGGTACCTTGGATGGGAGCTGAATCAATCGCAAAGATGCTTGGCGGTGGGGAGTCAATATCGGTGGCCGATAGCACCACGGTTCCAGTGGTGTCTTCAGCGAGGATCAGCGCTTTGTTCTGAGCGATCGGTGCATCGTTCACTGGGGTCACGGTGATGAAAACGGTCGCCGGAGCAGACCACGCCCCGTCCGCATCTTGCGCTCTATAGGTCAGACTGGTTGAACCATTCCAATCTGGATTTGGGGTAAACGTAAGGGTTGAGCCACTGAGCGAAGCCTTGCCATTACCTGGCGGAGAAACTACTGAGAAGTTGGTTGGCGGCGGCGAATCGATATCGGTGGCCGATAACAGAACGGCCCCTTCAGTATCCTCAGCCAGGATCATCTGTTTGTCCTGCGCAACCGGAGCATCATTGACCGGGGTTACGGTAATGACCACGGTTGCAGGATGCGACCAAGCGCCATCCGCATCTCGCGCTCTGTAGGTCAGACTGGTTGCTCCATTCCAGTCAGGATCGGGAGTGAAGGTCAGGGTTGATCCATTGAGCGAAGCCTTGCCTTTGTTTGGCGCGGAAACAATCTCAAAAATGCTTGGCGGTGGAGAATCAATATCGGTGGCAGACAGCGTAATGGTGCCAATCGTATCTTCGGATAGAACCAAGGATTTAGCCTGAGCCACCGGAGGATCATTGACTGCAGTCACGGTAATCGCCACGTTCGCCGGAGCAGACCACGCCCCGTCCGCATCTCGCGCTCTATAGGTCAGACTGGTTGTACCATTCCAGTCAAGATCGGGAGTGAAGGTTAAAGTTGATCCACTGATCGAAGCTTTTCCTTTGCTTGGCGCGGAAACTATCTCAAAGGTGCTTGGTGGTGGCGAATCAATATCTGTGGCTGACAGGGTAACGGTACCAATCGTGTCTTCAGCGATCACCAACGACTTGGCCAGCGCCACCGGAGCATCATTGACCGGGGTTACGGTAATCGCCACGGTTGCCGGAGCAGACCACGCCCCATCCGCATCTCGCGCTCTATAGGTCAAACTGGTTGCTCCGTTCCAGTCAAGATCGGGAGTGAAGGTCAGGGTTGACCCACTGATCGAAGCTTTTCCTTTGCTTGTCGCAGAAACAATCTCAAAGGTACTTGGCGGTGGCGAATCAATATCTGTGGCTGACAGGGTAACGGTACCAATCGTGTCTTCAGCGATCACCAACGACTTGGCCAGCGCCACCGGAGCATCATTGACCGGGGTTACGGTAATCGCCACGGTTGCCGGAGCAGACCACGCCCCATCCGCATCTCGCGCTCTATAGGTCAGATTCGTAGCACCATTCCAGTCAGGATCGGGAGTGAAGGTTAGAGTTGATCCAATGAGCGAAGCCTTGCCTTTGTTTGGCGCGGAAACAATCTCAAAAATGCTTGGTGGTGGCGAATCAATATCTGTGGCTGACAGGGTAACGGTACCAATCGTGTCTTCAGCGATCACCAACGACTTGGCCAGCGCCACCGGAGCATCATTGACCGGGGTTACGGTAATCGCCACGGTTGCCGGAGCAGACCACGCCCCATCCGCATCTCGCGCTCTATAGGTCAAACTGGTTGCACCATTCCAGTCAGGATCCGGAGTAAAGGTTAGAGTTGATCCATTGAGCGAAGCCTTGCCTTTGTTTGGCGCTGAAACAATTTCAAAGATGCTTGGCGGTGGCGAATCAATATCGGTGGCTGATAGCACCACGGTTCCAATGGTGTCTTCGGCGAGGATCAGCTCTTTATTCTGAGCAATCGGGGCATCATTCACAGGGGTCACGGTGATGAAAACGGTCGCCGGGGGTGACCACGCCCCATCCGTGTCTTGCGCACGGTAAGTCAGGCTCGTAACTCCACTCCAGTCAGGGTCTGGCTTGAAGGTGAGAGTCGTTCCGCTGAGCGTTGCCTGACCATTACTTGGCGCAGAAAGCAGTTCGAAGGTGTTTGGCTGTGGCGAATCAATATCCGTTGCGGAGAGAGAAACACTCCCAATGGTGTCCTCTGCAATGGTTAAAGGAACGTCATGAGCTATGGGCGCAAGGTTGGTGGCACCGACAGCGACAGTTAAAATATTTGAATAATCTCTATAGATCGGGCCGTTGTATCTCAATTGCCATTCAAGTTGCACAGCAAGTTCGTATAGCCCTGACTTAGGTCTTTCATTACCCGCCATTGCAAAGTTGCTATCTACGGAGATTGAGCGAGTAGCTCCACCACATGACGTGAACTGCCAAGCTTGCGATCCGTTGACCATGGCCCACGACTCATTCCAAAGATCACTACTCCCCTTCTCTCGAAACATAACCTTAGCAGCGACAGTGGGTGTCACCCCCCATCCAATCACGCTACAACCAGAAATTCTACTCGGATAGGTTACGTTAGCGGTGAAGTCATCACCGTCAGTAACCTTGGTTGGCGCAGTAATTGTTAAACCCGGAGTTTGCGGACCTACCGTACCTTGACCCCAAATACCGAAAGCATGAGAGCTTAAAAGTGAAAAAAAAGTAATGGCAACAACTTTATTGGCACTAAAGAGCGATCTGAATAGTTTGATCATGAGTCGATCCACTTCCATATTTGTGAGAGCAAAAAAACCTGCTCAAGGCAGGCTTTTTTTTATTTATTATTTACATTCAGTGGTCTTAGTGTGACTGCTGCGGCGGGTTGCCTAGCTCCGATCTCCCAGCGCCGCGATTCAATTTCTGTGTATACAAAACCCGGAACATACAGATCGCCTTTATCGTCCTCCCATGGATCGACTGCGATGCGCATGACTACGGCTTGCGAGCGAATCGGCAGAGGATTTCTCGCTCTCATCGGCATCGGGGCGTTGTCCGATCCTTCTGCGATAAGCACACGCGTTGCAACGGTGCCTGTAGATTTTTCCCTACTAGCGTCGACGCCTTCTTGTTCTTGTTTCAATTGGGTTTTGTAGTCATCACCCTCAGTTGCCGAGTAAACTTCTTTTGCGGACATGCAGGTAACGCCATTCGGCATCCCCTTACATGCATATTCGTCGGAGCCTAAGCCCATGATGCTGGTACAGCCCGAAGTCAATGCAGCTACAGCAACCGCCAGGATAATTTTTTTAATCATTACGATGTCCTTACTGATTTACGTCAGTGACTTTGAGGGTGGTTGCATTGAACTTCACAGTCATGCCTTTGTTGACGATGAAATTAACTTCGCGCATAGCGTCGATTTCAATTACGGGGAAGATGCTTTCGGCCATCTCCAGATAGAAGTCAGCAATTCGCTCCAGGGCTGAACCCGCGCCGCTGAAACCGGCAGACTGAAGCGCGTTGCTATCGAATGCCTGCTCGTAAACTGGTGTTACGGTCTTCCCGTTATCTCCAGCTCGGGTGACATTGATGGTTGGTACCTTCTGGACGTTGAATGCTCCAGCTATACCTTGAAGAAAGCCCGCCCCCAGGCTTCTCGCGATGATCTGGCCTTGTTTGCTCACCAGCCGGCCGCGCAGGCCGGCTTTCCCATCTTCACCTGTTGCGTAGGCTTCGAGACTGGCTTCCAACACCGAACCGTCATTGCGGACGCACGATAAGCGTTCGGCGCGCATATATGCCCGCTCCGAGCTCAGGTCGCCCCAGCCGCCGGCGATCATGAAACATTCGCGGAAATCGGCTCTAAATCGGTTGGGAAGGATTGCTTCATTTTTTATGCGGACCAGGCTCGGAAAAGGGTCACGCTGGGCCTGCTTTCCTGTTGGCGCATCCATGCCTGTTACAAGAACGCCAGACAGGATTGAACCCGCTGGGAGCGTCACAGAAAGCTCCTGGGGCTTATCCTTTTTACCTTCGTCTTCCTTAGCCTTTATGACCCGGATTTTTGGTGCCTCTTTTTTCTCGCTACTACGCGACTTCGGATCTATAGGCGCCTCTGGAGGCAGGTTCGAATAAACGTCCGTCAGTTCAGCCGGTGAGCTAGTCGCTTTGTTTACGAACGCCAGTTCACGAGGAGGGATGGGTGATCGTCCTTGCTTGGACGCGGAGTTGTCGGAGGCTTGATCCTCCTTCTCAGTAGTACCTTTGTTCCCTCGACCGAGCTTTGCCATTTCTTGCTGCATTTGCTGAAGCTCATGCTCCAGCCCGCTCACTTTGTCTTGTGTATTTTTGAGCTGATGGTCCTTCTCCTTCTGACCGTTAATTCGCTCAAGACGGTTTAGTGCAGTTTGAACTTGGCGCAGCTGACTTGAGATAGAGTCCATACCCAGCCCACGCGGATCTTCGTCTGTAAGTACAGCCTGGACCTGAGGTTTTGCGGCTGCTCGAGATACTCGCTCAGGAGTTGCCGCGTTCATGGCCACGCCAACGACAGTACCGACGACGAGAACAGTTCCGCCGATCGCGAGAAAGAGCTTGCCCCGCGGCGTAAGTTTTTCGAAAAGTTGCTGAATCACTTTCACTGACAGTCCCCTTACTGCAACAGGCTTGGGCGGGTTGAGCTTTGTGGAACTTCGGTTGGAACACGAGTGACTACAAACACTTCAGTTTTCTGGCCGGGCTCGAGTACTTCATCTGGCCATGCACTCACAGCGGCTCTATGAGGGTGCGTGCAGGACCCGTGATCGAACTCGACAGTCTTGGCGGAGACGTTCTCTGCAGTGGCCACAAAGACTTTGAAGTCGTGACCCTCGATCACCTGAGACTTGCTGAAATCGAAACTAAGACTTGGCTGCGCACAAGCAGGGATTTTGTTACCGCTGGCGAGCACACCGAAGCTGTAGCCACGTGGCAGCTTGCCTAGCGCCATCTCACGCATCAGGGAACGAAGAGTGTCCATGTAAGGTTGAGACCGTTCCCACTTGCGCGCCTGGCCGCTGTAGTTAAGCGACGAGGGTACTGGCATGCCGCTCGCCAACCCCTGCACGTTTTTTGCCAATATCAGGTTCGCCTGAATGGGCGGGACACTCTGTGGTAGCAAGGTCAGGGAAATTGCTACTGACTGATCTTCATCAGGCGTGACGTACATGGTTACGGGGTTATCTGCACCGGTGGTGACGTAGATGACGTTCTCTTTAATCGTGATCTCAGCCTCACTTACGGTCTGCACGTTAGGCTTCTCGAAAGGCGTGACCAGTCGGTTCATTTGTCCGCGGCTAATTGGGATAAGGGTATTTGTGCCACTCGAAACAACCACATCCTGACGAGACTCTATCGGCTGCGAAGGGATAGGCTTTTTAACGACACTTGCCGGAACGCTAGGGTTTTCAATAGAGCCCGGAGTAACCGCAACCAGGCGCGGGCGTTTTTCCTCCGACGCATCTTGCTGTGGTTCCGGAACGGTCTCTTGGGAGGGGGTTGGCTTAACCGTCACCTCGGGCTGTGTGCTAGCCGCTACGGGCATACTCATGCCCGGTATTTGAATCTGTTCCTGGGCGATAGCTGGCATCACGGCCGCCATAGCCACTAACAGCGCTGCTGGCTTGAAAAAATTGAGGGAAACTGGAAGGGACATCGAGACGACCTCTGCTCTGAGTTGTCGTCAATTCTGGAGTGCAATCGTTGGCTTGAGTCGCGTTTTCAAGCAGTTTTTGCGTCTGAAAAAGAAGGGCATATTTACCCCTTCCTTTACTGACTTACACCGACAAAAAAGCCCATGCCAAAGTGCTTGGCATGGGCTAGTTGTTGCAATTTAGTGCTCCTGGGCCTTCCTCTTCTCCCGTTCTGCTTGTTTCGCCGCCTTGCTTGTTTCGCGATCTACAACATCCTGAGTTCGCGCATCACCGGAGTTGGTGCTAAGCCAACTCAGGACAGGTTTGTAGTCTTTGATGGCAAGCTCAAACTCATAGGTCCGGTTGGTACGCTTTTTATCTCCCGCCGGGCCTTCACTAACCGAGCGACCTGTAACGTAAAATTTGTTGAGATTAAGGTTATCGCGGAGGACCTTCATCGGCTCAAAGCTCAGGGTAACGCGGTCCTGGCGGATCTGATGAATTTGAGTATCGAGAACCTTCATCGTCTCTTGGTAGATGGCTTTATCTAAGATCGGCCCCAGGGCATCTTTTACAACTGAGGCATTCTGTGGAGTGACGTTACCAAGCATCATGGCGATATATAGTGCCCATGCGTCAGTATATTCACCCGAACTTTGGGTCTTGCTCACCCAGGCTGTCTCGGTCAGCGTAGGCGGGATTACGGTGACTACTTGCTCCTTGTTGATGGCCGAGCACGACACAACAAGGTTGCTCAGTAGAAGGCCAGCAAGGGCAATTCGCAAGAATTGATTTTCCCCCCGCATGCCATCAAAAGAATTTTTGAGCGACTTCAGAAGCATCAGACGTACTCCCTTTGGTAAGAGTTTGGCATGGTGCGAACACTCTTCCGACCAATCGCTCCCCAGTGCCAGTAAATGGCGTGAAGAAGGTATCCGTCTGGGCGGTTGTCGCAGAAACGCCGATAGAAGCGAGCAAGGAGTAGTCCAACCACAGTGCAAAGAATTAACTGCGCCAGAAGAACACCTGCAACCAAGCCGATACCAATGGGCATCACTTCATCCAAGCGCCAAAACATAACGTGCGGCGGCTGGTCGATGTAGGCTGGAATTTTGATTGGCTCGCTCACTTTGCTCCCCCTGCTTTATTGAGGCTGGCAATTGCTTTAAGGATGCCTTCATGACTGGCGTTGGCGCCCTGGAGAACCATCGACATCCCTGTTTGATTATCCAAAAGCAGTGTCGAAGGCGTTTGTTGGATGCCCAGCTTTATTGCTTCGTCCAGATCTCCAGTGACCCGCTCGATGGCCTGCTTGGAATCTGTGCATGCAGCAAAACGCTTCCCATCCAGACCAAGCTCAGTTGCAAGAGAAACGAGGGATTCAGTAACCCCCTTTCCGTTGCCACCCGTTTTATCGAAAACCGTCTGAGTGTATTTCCAGGCAGCATCAGAGCCACCCTGTTCACCAGCACATTCAATAGCCAAGGCTTGTCTACGAGATGCCTCGCCAAGAGCGGGGACATGGAGAATCGCGGCGTTGATTTGCCCTGCAGACGACTCGATAAGAGCTTTGAGCAGGGGGAAATGATCCCGGCAGTACGGGCACTCTGTATCTGTCATTTCGACGAGCGTGTATCGAGCAGATGCCGAGCCATATATCCAGTTGTCTGGAGCTGCGGGAATGTCATCTTTTGGAAGTTGCTTGAGATTGGCAACTATCTCTTGAATAGAGGCGGGATCGACTGCTTTTGCTGTTGCAAAGGACAGCTCACCCTCAAGGGTACTAACCTGGCCTTTAAGGCTGCTCACGGTAGTAAAATGGTAATACGAACCGACTACCAACGCGGTAGCAAGGGCTGTAATAGCGATTGCAGATGGAATCGTTTTCGAGTGAGTCGTTTTCGTTGCCATGGATTTCAGCCTATCGTGTTGATAGGAACATTCTGCGGATAAAAACCGCCTGCGAGATTCGTTTTCAGGCGGTTTTATGGTCAGAATTCAAATCCGTTTAGGCAGGTTGCTGATCAGCACGGATAGGACCACGGGCAGCATTATTACGATGAAGGTTGATATGACGAGCGGCGGTAGCGGCAGAGGCAGCAACACGCTGAGCACAATCAGCATTCCACCCCAAGATAAGACAATTGCAGCGTTGTTATTCAGGAACGGCGATGAATAGTCGAATCCATGTCGCTTGGCATTCCAACGCATCCAGCCAGCGTAAATTGCTGGCACAAGAACTGCGATCAGCAATGGCAACCAGTAGATGGTCAAAACTATCCGGTAAACCATCTGATAGATGATTTTCTGGACGGCTTCACCTCGCGACTCTAGATAGCGAAACCACCAATCCACATTTCTTTCGAAAGCATCCACGGTGCCACCCCGTGGCATCAGCATGTCGGAGACAATCTTTTTGGCTCCAGAATCGATTACTAGCGCCGAATAATAGTAATTGGTCTTCTCAAGCACCTTCTCCATGTCGGAATCGCCAAGCAACTCAACGCCCCACTTGCGTTCTTTAAGCATCACCGTGTCCACAAGCTTATTTGGCGCTACAGTTGCTAGCATCAGGATCAGTAGGAAGAAAAACGCTATAGATGCCATCACGCCCTTTGGCCATTTCTCCTCAAGCATCTCAGCCATTGATGAGGCACTCCCGAATAGGTAGCGGAACATTGGTAGTTTCGCACCACATAACCACATCATCCGGTGCAGGGCCGTTACCGTTGCTCGTTAGGATCTGGAGTATGTGGCCGAGGACAACCCGGAGCCGCACGAAGTCGCTGATACCCTCGCGACACATCCGCTGGTAAGCCACCAGCACATCAATAAGGGCCGGGCCAATGACCTCTGGCTTATGACCCGCCTCAAGCATCTTGAAGATGAATTGCGTTCCACAGCGCCATTCCAGATCGAAGGTACGCAGTCGAGTGGTTGAGGCCTCGTCCAGGCCAGTCAACCGCTGAATTTCTAGAGGGATAGAGACAGTCATTTGTTTTCCGGAATCAGTTGGCAGCTGGGCCAGTAAGAATAGGCAGTCGACCTTTACGGATATCGCCGCCGGCAAAAATCGCAAGGAATTCCAAGTCAGGTAACTCTCCCAGAAGAGCTGAGGGGAAGCGCTCACCCTCCTCCTGCATGAGGCGCTCACCCACGTTACCTCCCTGCAAAACTCCACCCTCACCTGCTGAGTTACCCTGAGTTCGCATTACATATTTGAAACGAGTCGGAGTCATTTTTTTAGACACAAACTCCTGGGTATCGGAGTCCAAGACGCGAAAACAGATGATGTTGTTGCAGTTACCAAGCACCTGCATTGCTTTCGCCTCATCTCCCATACGGGCGACAAAGTCAGCTATTGTCTGCGTTGCTATGTAAAGGTTAATCCCCGCCCCACGCCCCTTGTTGAGGAGTTGAATGAGTTGGTCGTTAATAACCTCAGCTGCCTCGTCCACAAAGATGTTCACAGGCTTGGGTAACCGATGGTTGTAGATTTCGCCAGCTGTGGAGGCCAAGTCGGCCAGAGCTAGCGATCCGATTGTTGAACCAACCATGGGGTCCGCAAGTGAGTCGAGCCCAAGGTACAAAACTTGGTCAGCATTGATTACAGAGTTGAGGTCACATATTAATCGAGGATCTTCATTGTCGTTTTGCGGAGAAAGCAATGGCCCCATCTCACCAGAAGTTAGCATCGTAAGAATGGGTAACAGACCGGCAATCATTTTGCTAAAGTGTGCGCGCTCGTGTTCGAGCATTGTCAACAAACCTTCCATGTCGGGATTTGCTTTGACCTTAGCTATATCGTTGTAATACACCCTGCGCAAAACCTTTGCTTTCTGTTCAATATCTTTAACTTTCGCTGAAAGAATCGCCGATTCCGCCATTCGGTTGAATTCGGCCTCGCCGAATACCTTCGCGCCATAGGCCATCACGACTTTGATAGTTAGTCCTGGAACATCACCTTCGAGCGTTCGGCGGATTCCGACGAGTGTTGGAAGAATATTGCAGATCAGCATGGCTTGGATCACGCTGTTCAAGGACATTTGTGCAAAAGCTTGGAAGGGATCACCAGCCTTGCTTTGCATCAATACTGCAACCCTTGAGGCAATTTCAGTAGCGCGGCCAAAGTTTTTTGTCAGAGACAATCGAACTGATTTATCTGGGTGAGCCGGGTGGAAGTACTTGAACAAGCTTGGCTTGCCAACCGCGGCACAGGCCCGCTTGCAAGTTGCTGCAAGCCCCTTATCCCCTTTGGGGTCAATCACGATCACTGCCTCACCACGTGCAACGCACTGGGCAATCGCAATATCGAACCAACGACTTTTTCCGGCACCTGTAGTCCCAGTGACCAAGTGATGGATAGAGCGTTGGTCCTGAGGACGAAAACATGGCTCCTCCTCAGCCATGCCAATGCCGTGAATCCACCTTGTGCCCTTCACATTTGCCTGGCGACGTCCTCTCTTTCCAAGGATGGCCTCTACGTCCATTGCTTGAAGCTCAAAGGCGTATTGGCCGTGCATTTGTCTCCACTGAAACGCTTCGCCGAAATAGAACTCGTGAGGATGCCCCCTGACCAGCTCCATGACTTCCTCTAGCGTGATGAACGATAACTCCTTGCCGAGTAGACAGGCTTTAGCTTGGTAAACCCTCAGTGCACGCGGAATTGCGGCTAAAGCGAAGCCAGCTTGCACCCCCAAAGTAATGAGATATGGCGTCACAGGCATAGCAGTTAAAAGCTGGACTGCCGTGCCGGCGACCATAGATGATCCCCATGCCATGGCCTCGCGCGCCTCGTAGTTTTTCCGCCAATAGCTGGTGTAGTCCCATTCACTCATTTTTTTGGAAGCTCCTCGTTAAGTGGGCGAATGAAGATTTTTCTGCGTTTGGCGACCTTGACGGCATCGCGAAAACAAAAAACTGCGTTCTCCAAGGATGTAGCCGTGATCCCGAACTGCTCAGCAACATTTGAGAGCATGAAGGTTGTGAGGCTGAGCACGGGCGAGCCGCCTATTTCCTCAAGGACGGCCTTCTCCATCAGTGACCTCACAGCCTGTTCGAGACTTGGAATGTCTGCCTCACGAAGCCGGGATATGTGGGGAATAATCCAGTCAAGATCTGCTAGCTTGCAGAAGATGACGCTGTAATCGGCCGTGAGCATGAAGCCTTCACGTGACTGTAGGGTTCGGGTCAGGGCTGGGCCCTCAACAGTGATGTCCTGCCACAGCCAACCCGCATGTACGAGCGGGTGGATGTCCTCAGCAAGGAATGTAGATTTCCCCAGTTGAATGAACACCTTGTTTCTCGCTAATGCCGCTTTCTCGGGATGTTCAGCCGCATTGATGAGTTTTTGAGCAAGATCAGGTTGTTGCTCCAACAGGTAAGATTCGTGCGCTGTGAGCTTCGAGAGGAGATCTTTGGGGAACACGCTTGAAGCAACCTGCAGTGGCTCCAGGGCTGTGCCTACTTCTTCGCTTTTCTGCTGCCGCGCTTCCGCCAGAGGGATGGCTTTGGGTGTGCGCTTCCCTTGTCCCATAATAGAATTTAGAGAGATTTTCTCTTGGCGAGGCAACAGTTCTAGCGTCGCTTGGCATAGCCCAGGTTGCGTACCATCGTTAGATGGCTCGATGAAGCCTAGCTCAACAGGAGGGAGATTTTCTTCCTGTGGAGAGTCTATTGCCGTTGAGTTCGGGCTCAAGAAGAGCAACATTTCCTCGAGGGTGGGAGGGGGGGGAAGGAGGTGTTGGATCCTCCTCAGCAACCGCATCCAAGTCTTCACCTGGTTGGGTTGGGGTGGTGCCGGCTGTATCGCCAGTTGCAGCAACTGAACTCTCATCAACCAGTGCATTTTCGGTCGGGGTCTGGCCTTGATTCAGGCTCACTCCAGGCGATGACGTCGCTGGAATCGCAGCTTTTTGAGTCTGTGCTACTTTTTTCTTTCGTGCTGGCTTGGACGATACGGACTCTTTAGGAGATGAGGAGCCCGAGTCAAAGTCAGTATCCTCGCTTGAATCACCAGTTAGATCAGCACCAAATAGGTCGACCTGATGCTCGCTCAACGCATTTGCTGCTGCTCCGGCCGTATCGTTTGGAGCAATAACCTCCTTCTGCTTTCCCTCCCTCCCGATGCTTATAGAAACTGGCGGGGGAATCGGTGTGGTCGGAAACAAGATATCCGGATTCAAAAGCTTCATGCAGCGTAGCGCCGGCCCTTTGCCGTTCTTGCGCAATAGGTGTGGCGTAATCAGCCAGTGCAGGTCGCCACTGGGGGCCCTTTCTGCTATCCCGTGATCTACTAAAGTGCCAATCAGCGTGTCAGGCGATCGAGGAATGGCCACGACCCCATCAGCAACGAGCATGCTAACGATCTCTTCCGCACCTTGGTTCCAAGCGATATAGACACCATCAGTGGCAACCCATACACGGCCACCAGGAGTGTTGATCTTCCAGGTTCCATGACTCAACAACCTTAGCATTGCATCCGACACCAACCGCGGTACCGGGACTCCTGTTGCGTGACCTCCACCATTATTTGATCCTCGATTGAGGTCACGCTTGGTGGATGCTGAGTCGGCCCATTTAACCAACTCGGTCAACGGAGAGTTTCCGGTACCGGAAATTGCGTTCAGGAGAGCTTCATAGATGTCGTGGCCACCTTCAATCAGCCATGCCTGTACAGCCGGGGGAATGATGCGTGTGGCTTGCGCTACAGAGACCTGAACATGGTTGCCATGCCTATTGGAATTCCAGTGAAGGAAATAGCGGGCCAGCTTGTGGCGTGCTGACCAGTCATGGAGTGTCTCTTGCGCATAGATCCACTGGTTGTTGCCCTCAAAATCAGTAGCTCGAATGTCCGTGAGCGGTTTCCCTGCGTCGTGGAGCAACCCCGCCGCAATTCCCGCGACGTACCACCGGCGCAAACGCATACTTCGGCGTGCTGGGGTCTCATTAGTATCGAAGGCGGTCGTGAGGCACCCGTCCAGGGTGAGCGAGGCGACCTCAAGACTATGCCGGAGCAATCCACCTGGGCCGGAATGATGGTGGTTCTCCGACGCCGGCAGCATGTGCGCCAACTCGGCGAAATTTACCAGGATCGGCTCAACGTAGAGTTTGAGCTCGTTATCAGGCATACCGACTGAATGAATAATCCGGTCGTACAACTCGTGCTGATAATTACGCATGAACCACTGGCCGGGAACCCCACCCGGATAGCCCTCTTGGTAAGGTGGGTACCGAAGATTTCGCCAGTTATGGTTTTCAAGATAACGCTTGATTTCAGGAGTAATCATCT
The DNA here is from genome assembly GCF_016925675.1 of Pseudomonas hygromyciniae. Taxonomy (NCBI): domain Bacteria; kingdom Pseudomonadati; phylum Pseudomonadota; class Gammaproteobacteria; order Pseudomonadales; family Pseudomonadaceae; genus Pseudomonas; species Pseudomonas hygromyciniae. The sequence continues at coordinate 162,873 of NZ_CP070507.1, forward strand.
GCTCGGCCGGATGCGCGAAGCTGTCCATCAGAGACCGCTCGCTACGTGGCCACAGGCGTTTCAAGAATGAAAAAGGAGGCATACGCTTCTCGGCCATATTGTGTGCTGAGAATGATGCGTGAGGGATACAGGCTTGAGTTTCGATTTCAGGCCGTTTTATGGTCGAAAAAAAGCCCGGCAAGTGCCGGGCTGAGATGTTAGAACCAGAAGGTCCCAAAAAATTGTGACGGTTCTTCGACCGCCTCAGATATGGCTTCCACCTTTTGCCGTATGCGAGGCAACGGCTCAGGTTTAGCCTGACTTTCATCGTATGAGGCATCCACAGAGAACCTCGTGGCCATTGACGAACCGGTCTGGTGTCTAGCAATCACATCAAGTGGAATAACCCCCTTTAGCTCATGCGCCACACCTTTCCAATCCACAGTGCCAGCCACTTCATAACTCGTGACTTTCACACCAAGAGCATCGGCCCTCCGGAACTCTCCAAGCAACGGAAAGATCTCGGCTTCAAGGTCTTTTGCTTCCTTGGTGAGCACTTTCAACTGGGCTTTCAGCTCAGCTATTTTGCTCTCCTTCGCCCTTCTGGCACTTGCTAACGGACGCCAAACAGCCAGGTTCAGCCTATCCAGCGGAATAAGGTCCCGCATTGGATTAGCCTCCGGCGGCACCCCGCGCATCACTAGCCCCCAGAAGAGCTCTTCTGCCTGAATGATTCGTCTCACCAGGAGGTCATCCCAGTCGACGATCAGACAGCAAGGCTCATGCTTCGGCGACCAAAACCACAGGTAACCGCGCCGCGCACCACTGACGATCATCTGATGCAGCACTTGCCAGCGGTAGAGCTTGAATGGCGTGCTGTGCTCCCTAAGCTGCAGTACCTCCAGATGGTTGGTCTCAGAAAGATTTTTGATCTCTACCGGTGACTTATCATCCAGAACCCCATCGAACGACGCCCGAATAAACGGGTATGCGGTCGACTCTGCACAGAACGGCAAAGCAATTTTGCCGTACTTATCCTCAAAGGCTTGTAGTGCCATCGGTTCGAATTTGACTCCCCTCCTAACCTGCGGGATTACCGACAAGTCAGCTGGCTCGACAATTCCGACCAGTTCTTTCCACAACTCCAGGGGCGTTTTATCTGGGTTCTCACCCATGATGACCGCGCAACTGGTTGCACTGATCCCTTCCCTTCGCCATATATGCCACTCAGGCGTCCGCTGTGCGATGTCAACGATGTGCATTGTTGACACCCCCATAGAGCACCGGCATGAAGCTGGATTCAAAGGTCTTCATCTAATTTCTCCTTTTCTCAAGTTCACCACTCTTGTTCGAAAACCAAAGTGGTACCCCCGAAAAGGCGAACCCCCGGAGGGCTTTCGCCCTCAGGGGATGTTTTTTCACTGGTGCTCCCGTGACCCTCACGCCTACGCAGCCTTCGCATAGCGGGAGTAGATTTCTGTTCGCTTTCGCATGGCATCCTCGAAGCTCAACTGACCTGCATTGCAAGCCTGAATCACTGCAACGATCTCCATGCCACGCTTCCATTCAGCGGTGCCAGACACTCGATCAAGCGCCCCCATATCGAGAAGCGCATAACCATCGTCAAGCATGTCGCCTATGCAAAGCTCTGGCGTGTCGTGTGTGCAATGGCCAGTGAAGCCATCACTCTGAAACGCCTGCCACCTGAAGCGCCCTTGCTCTGATGCGTCAGGGACCAGAACACCCCAGGCTTCCCGGCTCCGGTGCTTCAGCGTTAAGCCAATTCCATGTATAAAAAACTGACAGAGCAGGTATTCCAGAAGAATGAGCTTCACCTGAAATTGCTCGATCATTTCATCCGCGTATTCGGCGAACGCACCACCCTCTTCTTTGTTCTCCCCCCAATTAGCAAGGGAGTCCTTAAGGCTCTTAACGGTTGACGGTCGCATTGTTCTGCTCTCCTGCAGGGGAGTTGTTCAGAACGGCAAAAAAACCCGGATGAGCTTTCTCTGCTTTGTCGATCGCTTCACCGAAAGTGCTTGCTTCGCAACGGAAGGTCGTCTTCTGCTTTGTGCCCAGAACGACCATCGATAGGATGTAAGTCCGCATGGTGTATCTCCTTCTCAGATTTTTAACCCTGAAAAAGAGGCACCGTCCCTGAGAGGGGATGCCCCCTCAGGGTGAAACGAATACAGATTTCTACTTAGCAATGTGTCTTGGTTTCCCAGAACAACTGCTCTCGTTAGAAGCCGTTAGCTTGTTGGTCGATCCTAGCGCAAAGAGCCCTGGCCTTATCGAGGTCGCGAACTCGAATTATTCGAGCCTCTCGATTTGCCTGAAGTAGCAGTTGTCGAGAGCAATGTGACTCGGCGCTAACAGATTTTATTTCCTCGGCAGATGCATCACTGAATTCATTATTCAGATCCACTCCGACGAGAAACAGAGCCGCTAGTACAGCAGCGGCCCCTACAATTACGATCACTTTTTTCATCACTTAATTTCCTTATAGGGAGCGACGAAGGGCAATCACCTGGCGGGATGTGCCCCGTCAGGGAGTTGTTTTGTCCTACGCTTTACGGCAGCAATAGGGTCAGGATGAAGACGATCAAGTCAGCCATCTTGTTGGTTCCTTTCTGAACACGGAGCCCCTTAACGGGAAAGCCCCGCAGGGTTGTGGTCAGTTCGAGACGCCCTTTGCAACAAGGCCCCTCATAGAGGTTTTAGCGTCAATCACCTTGTGAATGAGCAGCGTACTGCGCAGATTTCAGTTGGGTTACTGCGTAATTCCGAGCTTCTACAGGCCACGTCGAAACGTACTCGAGTGCGGGCTCCCAACTTTTGGCGTCACGAGCTCGCCGAACGACCTCCGCAACCTTCTTGATCACCTTGTCGGATAGATCTGCTGGCGGCGGCACCTGACTTCCGTCACGGACAACTTCACCTTCAATCACATCATCTGCTTGAGCAGGTTCTGCAACCCCAGGTTTAGCGGTCTGTTCCGGCTGCAATGTGGGTTCTAAGTGTTGATCTGCCTGGTTAGAGGTCGGCAACGGCTCAGGTTCCACCACTTCAGCAGAGCCCATAAATCGCTCAACAACTTCGACTGGCACATCGTTGGTAGAAAATCCTTCGCCAGCGTCTGTATTGAGGTACTGAATCACTCCGTCCAGCTTTGAGCCGGTTTGAGGCCAGTATTTTCTTGCGATCTTGATAGCAGACTTCTTGCGCATGGAATCTTCGAAGTCGACCCAGGGGCCTTTCTTCTTCCGTTTCCACAGCTCGGAAGCATCACGTGCGGCACAGATTTCATCAGCGGTAACCGCTTCAACGTGCACTCGCCCATCAGGCAGAGAAGCTTCGACGTAGCAACCTACAAACTCTCCACGATCAGCCTTCTTGTCGAAGGGATTGAACGTATGAATAGGGCTTTGCCGCTTACCTCTGTACTCGAATTTGTCTTTCGAGTAGACCAATTCAACGATGCAATCACGGATTGCAGCGTCGTTCACGGCGACTTTGACCATGCCCCTCCAGGACACATCCAATACCACCTGCCCATCTCGGGGCACCAAGTAAGCAAGCTGTCGAGATTGATTGAGGGTCAGTCCGTATGCCGCAACCTGGCTAAACGCATTTCTAAGGCTTAGTGGGTTAGACGTCGCACATTTGCATAGATAGTCGTTGTTCATCATGGCTTGCGATGCATAAAGCAGCTCATTTTTGAACATAACGTCAGTCTTCGACGACTCCACGAGCTTGATAAACTTTTCTTCTTGCTTCGCAATGATTGCAACTGCGTTTTGGAAGTTATCGCTCATATCATTTTCCTTTCTATAAAGAAAACGCACCCGTAGGTGCGTTAGTTCTTGACTGGCTTTTGCCTAATTAGATGATGTTTAGTAGCAAACGGCTAATAGGGGCAAAAGGGATGTCGTCGTCGAAGCTATCGAACCCTGCACCTTGCTGAGGAGCCGGTTCACGCTGTTGCTGGCTAGGACGTTGTTGAGGGCGACTCTGTTGGGGTTGACCTTGAGAATCGCTCCGATCTGGTTTACCACCCAGGAGCTGCATCTTGCCCTGCATGTCGACGATAATTTCGGTGGTATACCGCTTAATACCGTCTTTTTCCCACTCTCGTGTTTGAAGCTTACCTTCGATGTATACCTGCGCTCCTTTACGCAGATACTCACCAGCGATTTCAGCGACTTTTCCAAACAAAGAAACACGGTGCCATTCGGTCTTTTCGACTTTCTGTCCTGTCTGTTTGTCAGTCCACTGTTCACTTGTTGCAAGGCTGAGATTGGTCACTGCATTACCGTTAGGTAAGTAGCGAGTTTCTGGATCTTGGCCACAGGTACCAACCAAGATCACTTTATTTACGCCGCGAGCCATAGTATTTCTCCATTTAGATAGAACTACGGGGCGGCATTACCCCAGACGGAGGCAATAGCTGCCCCGTTGGGGTTTGTTTTTTCATGGTTTTTTTGGTTGTACTTTTGAGACGGCCAACAAGCCGACCATGCGACGAAGCGCATGACTAAATCAATCCACACATGTGGGCTGACTTAATCTGGGAATTCATGATGGCTGAGATTCAACCATGAGGCGCTGGGCCTGGATGGACTGCAAGGCATGCAGTCGGGATTTATGACGCCGATGTACTCGACGTAATAGAAAGTCTGCAACAAGCAGAATCCAATGGCAAGCGGGATTTGTGTCGACGTTTTTTCAGTCGCTTTTTCGTCCTGAAAACGGGCCATCCCCTTTTCTGTACGGAGGAAAATGGTACTTACCAGCCTCTGAGGATCAACCATGCACCACCTTAAATCTCTCCTGCCGCTAGGCCTGGCCATTGGCTTGGCGATCACAGCGGGTTGTGCCAACAAGCCAGAACCCCCTGCCTTGGGAACAGCGTTCGAAGTATCAAGCTACGAACCTGACATGCGCGAATACCACACTAGCTGGGGGCATACCGGCCGAGGCGGTGCAGCGCTGCGAAAGCCTGCCTATCAACCAGTTCTTGGCAGCCTCGACGTTCTCGAGATCACTGCAGGGAAACTTCACCCAGAACTGCAAGCACGTTTCACAACGAACGATAGCGTTTCTGTCCCCTCCTCCGTGTACCAGGCCAACTGTGCGGACTCTACGAATGTGGCGCAGACCTTCGCTCTGGGCCAACCCGCGGCAAGCGAGCGCATCGTTACCTTGGCTAACGCGGCCGGTTCAGTTGACGAGTACATAACCGTCCGGAACAAGCTCTGCAAAGGTGCGCAACGGTTGAGCTACGAGGAGTGGGTGATTCTCGTTGAGGGCACCCCAAAGGATGTCCCACTTCACCTGAAACAGTCTCTTTCCCCCTCCTACAAGTGATCTTTCATGTCTAAATTCAATCCCACTCTCGCTACCGCCATTGGCGTTTCCCTCGTGACCTCTGCCGTTGCTATCGGAGTGTCTTCCCTCATGAGTCAAAGCTACACCGACATGGCTGTGAAGAATGCCCTTGAGGAGCAGTTACCAGGGGCAGTAGACAAAACCCTCAAGAATCGTGAGATCGAGAAGATCAACGCTGCAAAGGCAAAAATCCTTTCCAAATGGAGCGGCGCATCTGACACGTCTATTGAAGGTCGCCACATCTACGGCAACAAGGACGCCCAGTTCACTCTGGTTGAGTTCAGTGACTTGGAATGCCCTTACTGCAAGCGTTTCCATGACACGCCAAAGCAAATGGCTGACAAGTCCGAAGGGCGTATTAACTGGGAATGGCAGCATTACCCCCTAGCGTTCCACAACCCAGCAGCCGAAGTGGCAGCTCATGCGTCTGAGTGTGTAGCAGAGCTTGCCGGCAATAAAGCGTTCTGGGCCTTCACTGGCGAGTGGTTCGCTCGCACCCAACTGAATGGTCAAGGTGTCGAGGACGTAGAACGTCTTGCGCAGGAAGTTGGTGCTCCCCTGGATGCCTACCGTCAGTGCATGGAAAGCGGCAAGTACCAGGTCTTGATCGACAACCAGGTGAAAAAAGGCACGAATATGGGTGTGACCGGCACGCCAGCCACTGTCGTCGTCGACAACCTGACAGGTAACAAACTGCTAGTGAAAGGTGCTCAAAGCACACAGGTGCTCCTACAAACCATGCAGCAACTGGTAAAAATGCGCGACGAGACTCCCAACCAGGAAAAGTTGGATCCCCCTTCTGCGGCCACGGTTCAGGAGATCGGTGCTCAAAAGTCTGAATAAAAGGGCCTGCCGGCTTGCTGCCGACGGCATTCGTTCGCCTTCGTGCGATTGTTACGCCATGACTCAGCAGCTACACGCTCGAGCCTACCTTTGCCACGTAATACGCAGGGCTAATAGCTGGGAAGAGGTTTTCGATCCCATTTCAGCCAATAGATACACCCTCTTTGCAAATGAAGAGGTCTTTATCGCCGCTGACCTGAGCGCAGGGCTGGTGTTCTCGGTCATAGCCGGCTGGTATTTGAGGAACGGCTTGGCCACTTTCCGGCTTCACCTAGAAGTCGACGACTGCAACCCCGCTCCGGCGGGGTTTTTCTTGTGCTTGGGATATTCGACAGCAGTGATGTACTGAATTGACCTCAACAAACGTATCAGGGAGATACGCCATGACCGATTTACCCCGCATTGCATCGTTTCGCCAACTGGACGAGTACCTGAAGAAAATTGGTGTTCCTCGCGACGAACAGATGATCCGCAACAATATCTATATCGCACCGCTTGACTGGTTTGCTATCGAAGAAGGCTTCAATCTGAGGCCCATAGATCCTAACCATGCCGAAGGCTTCGCAAAGTCTTATGAGCTGGGCCTCTATGTGCCCCCGGTAGTCGCCGAATTGAAGATCATCGACGGCAACCCACGCCTGGTTATTCGCGAAGGTCACCATCGCCTAACTGGCGCTCTCATTGCTGATGGGCGCGGTGCAAACCTTCCTGGCCTGATGGTCAACGAGTTCAAAGGAAATCAGTCCGACGCTGTTGTGATGATGATCAAGACCAGCGAAGGAAAAGAGCTGCTGCCGCTGGAACGAGGAGAAGGCTACAAACGCCTGGCCGGGCAAAACTGGAGCCCAGCACAGATCGCCGATCGCATGAACAGGAGCATCACTCATGTTGAGCGACTGTTGCTGCTCGCCAACGCAGAAGAGAATGTCAAACAACTCGTCCGAGAGGATTTAATTAAAGCATCACCCGTTATCGATGTTCTGGCGGAACTGCGAGGAACTGGGCAGAACGCATATCCCAAGCTGCTGGGGATGATCGAAGGTGCGAAGGCCTCAGGCCGCGCCCGCCCAACGGGCTCAGACGCCAACAAAGCGCTTGGTAAGTTCAAGGTAACGCCTAAGGAGGCAATGAGCGCGTTCAGCGCACTGAGCGGCCTTACAGGAAGCTTGCGACATCAGCTCAAGTACGGAGGCGATGCACAGCATGAGTTGCGGCTTGACTCAAAGGCGGCGGAATCGCTGCTGAAGATCCTGGATAAGTACGAGGCCAGCCAGAATACGGCTGAAGCCGGAGGAGCCAGTGATGCTGCACATTGAGCGAAAGGTTGGGGAGTCTATTCGGCTCAGTGACAACATACAGGTGATCGTCACTAAGGCTGCGAACGGTACAGTCAGGTTGGCGTTTGATGCGCCGAAAGAGGTGAAGATCTACCGCGAAGAGATCTACCAGCGCATCCAGAACGGAAAGATGCCCTGATAGCACATTAAGCCGCTTGACTTCACTTGGGATCACCGCCGAAAACGGTAATCTATGGCTATCGAAAAAGGGAGTTTCACAATGAAGAACAGCAACATATCGATCCGTACTGGGTTCCTAGCTGTGGGTATCGCCCTCTTGGTCGGGTGCTCTTCTCCGCAGAAGGTTAAATCCGTGCAACTGCCCGATCCGCAGACAGTACCTAAGGAAAAATGGTCTGATGCGATGCACGTTTTGACTGCCATGAAGATTTCTGGCCAGCGTGACGTGCCGCGTGAAAAGGCTGAGTCGTTTGCTAGCACTGCACCTGGCAACACTGCGGCAGCAGGTGCTGATGCTGCTGTTGCTGGTGTGAGTCTGGCGGCACCTCCCAGCGGGTTTAGTGGAGGTGCTGCTGCGAGCGCAAGTCTCGGTCTTATGATCCTTGGCGGATCTAGCGACCCTTCGCATGCAACACAGGTTGTCGCCTGGGTTCCTGCTGATCAAGCGTCCAGCCCAGCGGAAGCATCGGCTCTCGCACTGGCGAAAGTAGAGGAAGCTCGTAACAGGGTGTTCGTGAAGGGCATGTCCAAGCTGCCAATGCATGTCGGTAAATATCCCGATGGTCATTCCCGGGCTTATGCCTCTTTGGCTGATAGCTACGCTGAGAGGCCCATCCCATTTACCGACGCACCATCCCCAGCACCCGAGTTTCTGAAGTCGGCCGCAGCATACGGACCCATCTTCATCCGCGACAATCAGTTCGTCCTGGACGCCTCAAAAAATGGGATGACGGTGTCAGATGCCATGCTTCTCGCTTCGCGCAACTTACCCGCTTGGATCTACATCTACCATCCAGGCCAAAAGCTACGGAACAACTCAATTCCAGCTGCTATTTTCAATCAGGGGGAGGCGAAGTACTTCATCGGTAAGTAGCTGACACATGAAAAACAAAGCCCCGCTATGCGGGGCTTTTCTATGCCTTAGAGTTACTTCAGATCTTTTTCATACTGTTTTTTAACTCCGTCTACATCGAACCCATTCAGTCTTTCGAGGTTCCGATCCAGGGTGTTAAGCCGTTTGGTCCCTTCAGATAGACCACCAAGGCCGCTACCGCCGCCAGTTACGTCCTCAAGTGAGACCGTAGAAGCAGTCGGCAGTCTTCCTGCCAAATTTAACATCCCGATCCACTCTGAAAGGTCGACACGAGTCCAATCCATCTTCGCCATCTGAGTTGGCGTAATCCCTTCGCAGGAAGGTGTCTTGGTCTCACCCCAACCGAGCCCCAACTGCTCACGAGCGGACTCCTGGATGATTCTCGCAACCACCGATCCAAAGCAGCAATATGCCTCCCTTTTTTCAACACAAGAGCCCAATACCTTAGAGGCACAGTAGCTTCCGACGAAGTGGCATTGGCGGGTTTCCTTTTTAGCGCCCAGCTCGAACTCCTTCTCTTCGCATTCCCATATGATGTTGATTAACAGATCGACAATCACATAAACCATGTACACCCAGCCGATAATATTCAGCACCATCGCAGCATTAGCCCCAAGGCCGGTAACCGCACCATCAGCACCGGTAGCAAACACAGCGTCAGCCGCGGCTCCTGCGCCCATTTCTACCATTGCATCGTAAGCCTTCTGCATGAGCCAGGTTTGCAACTTACTCAAAGCTGTTTGCTCTAAGGTGCCGCTGAGAGTCTTCTCGAAAGCGCCTGTCGCAGCATCTACGACTGTCCCCCACTGGCCCTTCACTACAGAAGTACCGGCGGCCATTACTGCGTTACTGCCGGCGGCCCAGTAGCCAGGAGAGAACAAACTACCTGTTCTGTTGAGTGCCTCAAGCGAACTAGTCATCTTGAGAGTATTCATCGTCAGGTTTACATAGTCGAAAATGCTAACGCTTTCGGGAGCTTCGCAGCAGTCGACATAACCACCAAGTGCCTTCTTGCACTCCATTGCATCGCCTTTGAAAATCTTGCACTCATTAGCCTCGTTGATGTCGGTACCGTCACCCCCACAATCGAGGTCGTGCTCTGCGAATTGAGCGACCTGAAGCATGGCAACGGCATAGGCGAAGTCACCGCTCTTCGTATTCGAGGTGTCAAAACATTCGCTACCCATACAGCGTGCCCCACCAGGACAGTCAATTTGGGAGCCTGTATTAACAATCGTTTCATAACTCGTGTCATAACCGCAGTCCCAAATCTCCTCAAAGGCATAACAACTACCGCTTTCACCTTTAGTGCCTTCTATACATCCCTGTGAAATAAACCCACAACTCGGATCTTCTTCATACTTGGTACAGGTGTTGGTTCTCGAAGATGTAGTTCCACACCCAGTAACTCTAACTTGCTCGGCTAAGCGTGAGGTACCTAGAGGACTGGCTTTGATCTGATCATAAAGGGGCGAGCCTGGGCAAATATGGACTCCTGCTATGGTTCCGCATTCGCCTTCACTTTCGACCCCCTTAGTCACTTTAATCGAGCCCGATGTACACTCGCCATTTAGAACTGCTTTACCCTGATTAACACAGCTTTGAGGTGTCCAGACATCAGATTCGATTTTAGACATGGCGGTTGCAGGATCTGAGTGCAACACGGTTATTGAATTGAAGCGGGAGCATCATGCCGCATCACCACGGCTTCTTGCATCACTTCGCCCATCACCTCGATCGGGCATTTGAAGTCGAAGCGTTTGCGCGGTCGCATATTCAGTTGCAAAGCGATGGCGTCCAGGGCTTCCTGACTATGCACCGACAAGTCCGTGCCCTTGGGCAGGTACTGGCGGATCAGTCCATTGATGTTCTCATTGCTGCCGCGTTGCCAGGGGCTGTGCGGGTCGCAGAAGTAGATCGCCACCCCGGTCCGCTGGGTGATCTCGGCGTGCCGCGCCATCTCCCGGCCCTGGTCGTAGGTCATGCTCTTGCGCACCGCCAGCGGCATGCCATTGAGCGCCGCACTGAAGCCCTCCAGCGCCGAGGTCGCCGTCGCGTCGGCCATCTTGATCAGCATCAGGTAGCCGCTGGTACGCTCCACCAAGGTGCCCACCGCCGAGGCATTGGCCTTGCCCTTGATCAGGTCGCCCTCCCAATGGCCTGGCATCAGCCGGTCTTCGACCTCCGGCGGGCGCACGTGGATGCTGAGCATTTCAGGGATCTGGCCGCGCCGATCGACGCCGCCAGAGCGCGGCCTGCGACTCGTCTTGCCCTGGCGCAGGCAGATGATCAGCTCCTTGCGCAGGCCACCGACCGGCAGGGCGTAGATCGCGTTATAGATCGTCTCGCGGCAGACGTAGGCCTCTCTGAGGCTGGGTATGTTCATGCTGCGCAGCTTGCCGGCAATCTGCTCGGGAGACAAACCCTCACGCAGCATATGGACGACCAGCTCGAAGCGCTCACTGCCCGGCAGCAGCTTGCACTGAGGCCTGCAGACCTGGCGGCGGACCTGCATCTGCTGCTGGGCAGCACAGGCCTGGTAGCGGGTGCCAGGGGGCCCGGTTGCGGCGCAGCTCCCGGCTGATGGTCGAGGGGGAGCGGCCGAGCATCCGGGCAATTCGCCGCTGGCTGAAACCTTGGGCAAGGCCGAGTTGAAGGGTCGCACGTTCGGGGATACTGAGTTCGTGATAGGACATAGTGGCAGCACCGTACCGGAAAGGTCAGGTGTTGCACTCAGTTTTTGCGGCCGCCCATTCTAAAACGAACCTCTCCGGAGAGCACAAACTCCAAATCGCCATCAGATTTGGTGTCCTGTATTTGTATTATTGCTTTTAACCCATTTTCACAGGTTGGTGCCTGTATTATTCTTTGATTGATCGAAGTATCGAGTATGCCTCCGAGCCCATGCTCTGGCCATAGACCTATTCCCATTGAGTCAATCTGACTAACCTTATCTGTGCAATATTCCTTATAATCAGCTTTGGATACACTCCCATTGAAAAGTGTTCCGTCTGAGGGTGAAATCGTTTTCCATGTACCAGCAACAAAATCAAGTTCAGCAGTTGCTATGTCTCTGCCGTTGGCAGCAAAACGCCCTACCAAAGCTTGTGAGGCTATTTTAATATCATGATTCACGCCGCAACTTTCTGCGCCATTCGTAGGGCACTGTTCATTTCCATTAGCATCCCTATAGCACTCCATCGGACCTTTGTAAAATGAGCACTCGGCACTCACTGTGGCCTTTTCACACAGAGGATCAATACTTGAGTGCGGCGAAGAGGTCATATCTGAACCGCAAACGCGAGCACCGTTCTTCTCAATACAGCCATTAGCGTCTACATCTGGCATGGAAGTGCAGGATATTTGAGAGTCTTTACAAAACCCATCATCTATCATGTTGAACATAGGCAGACGTTCTTTCGGCCCCCAACCGTTATCAACGAACGCTTTAGCCGGATCATATATTATTTTGATTCTTGCATACCCTTCACCGCGACCAGTAACGGACGTCCTGGTTTTGAACGTAATCACATCATTACTTTCTGTAAACTTGTCTGTTATGTCTGCGCCAGGAGATACATTCCAGTTAGTGCTACGCTCACAGCCTCCTGCCGTTTCGGGCGGAAACACTCCTGGTGTATGAGACCATAGCACTTTATCGTCAAACACAACTTCAAAGTAGTCGTCGAAAACCGCATTATCTACTGTTGCTGAAATAATTGAATCCTTTGCGAGCACCCTAAACCTGGTGTACTCCTCAAAGATCTTGCATTGCCCACTCCAGTAGTTATCACCTACGGTTCCTACCCAGATATATAAACATCCTACACCACAGGATTGAAAGTTAGGCTGTCCAGATACATATTCGACAACGCCCACTTTATAATCATGTGTGAATTCGACGCTACCGCCTTGATCAACCACGCGCTCGCAGGTTTTGTAATTTGCAACATGGGCGTTTTTGGTTACCGTTTCAAAAACATCTGTTCTTTTACAATCTGAGAAGTTTTGCTTGAAGCCGTCCATAAACTCAGGGGATCTAACTTTATCTGCCTGGTTAAGCATAGGGTCTTTCGAGAGGTCCACAGAAAGTCGGTTACCGCTGTCGATTAACGTTCTATAAGCATCGCCTTCGGCCGAGCTCTCGGATTTAAGACGAGTATTCGCCTGGATCCCCATATCAATGGTCTTTACATCGTCCCCGTAAACCTTTTCCAGTGATGCTGTATCTCCAAGATCAGGGAACAGATCCTGAAGAGTAACGGAGGCGTCGCCACCATCAAAAGCCTGGAGTACTTGTTGGCCTACTGACTGCCCTGCTGAAGACCCAGCCGTCACTGCGTCAGCCCAGGCCGTGAACGTCATACTGTTAAGGTACAACCCTATAACAGTCACGTTGACCATTCGTCTCAGTGTTGTTTTCAATGGTTGTCGCATCGATCGCATGTCCAAAAATGGGGATGCTTCGATGCTATGTGAAGGTCTGAAAGTGATGGGTCGGTTTCAAGCAACAAAATCGCCTGAAAAAGCAAAGCCCCGACTGGTGGGTCACCGGCCGGGGCTCGCTATATTTTTGATCATGCCTCAGGTGCTACTAAGACCTGGCCATCACTCGGAATCAGGTGGTGAATAACCGCCCATGATTTTACGAACCGGGTATCAGGATCGGAGGATGAAACCGTTCTGGCGATCTGCTCGGGGACTTTGAACACCCGTCCAGACTCGACCATCAGTTCTTGAAGTTTTTGGCAAAATAGTGCGTTTGCTGCGGTCATGTTCAACTCTCCAGGTGTGGGTGATCCCCGGAGCCCTTCACACGGAAGGACTCTGGTGGATCACCCACGGAGGGTGACCACGCAGCAGTCTAGCCGAAGCTAGACTTTAATCCGTTCACTGGGTCTACCCATGCGGGAAGACTCAGTGGGCCTTGATGTTCGTGCCGTGTTTCTTGTCGAGACGATCAGCGACCACATAACCAATCACACCGGCTAGAGCCAAAACGCTGACAACCCCTACGATTGCGTAAACAAGCATCTGCATCGAGTCCATTTCATTCTCCTTTCGGATTTCTTAACGCTGTTACCAAGGATACCACCAAATCGGCGATCATCATTACCACACCAAGCACCAGACAGAACGATACGACAAGCGGATGCGTCCCTGGTGTAACGATGGAGACAAAAGCAGCAGCCAGTAAGCTGCAGCCCACGCCCATAAGTGAAGCCTTGATCCAGTCAAAAAGTATTTTCTTGAACATATTTTTTTCTCCTCAAAAAGACGAGGAGCCCCAACGGGATTCCCCGTCAGGGTTTAATTATCTCTAACTCCAAGCCATTCGGTTGAACTAGAGGAACAACAATAAAGCCGTTTTCTTGCGAATAAATCGCATACGTTAATTTCGACTCTTCTGCCAACGATGATGCACTGCGAACAGCGTCAATTGCGTTTACATGAAACATCGCAAAGACCTCCTTCGAGACAAAGACTTAAATAAAACCAGAAGCTCATGAGCTCCGTGTCTTATTGAATCAAAGCACGCGACGTGCCTAGATTATTTCTTCGGCATTAAATTGCTAAGCAATTCCAACGCCGGCATCTATTGCCTTAAAGAAAAGTTGAATTCCACCAACAACAATTGCGAAAAGAACGATGATAGTTTCATAGGCATTTCCGTTAGCAAGATATGCAGACGGAGCACTACCCTGACGGGAAGAAACCTCCCCGCCGCGGATTTTTATTCACAAATAAAACCAAAATCCAGAAAGTTGGATATCGATAAATTAAGTGCTATTTTTTTAGCCGGTTTGAAAGCGTGGCTCTGCTTTTTGTGCCTCACCCTATAAATGATGAGAACACTGCCTGAACGCATACACGACTCAGGCCTTGGCGGACATGCTCATGCATGGCGCTAAGTTCAAAGCACAGAGGGATCTGTACTGAAGGGGTTCTTGAAAGCTCGACCCTAGGCCAGCTTTGTGCCTGCGATGATACCAAACCGATAATCTTTAACAAGACATAGAACAAAAAAAGGGGACCCTAAGGCCCCCCTTTTACACTTAAAGCCCACTCGGTGAGAACACCTTATGACCACGTTTATTACGGAAACGATCAACAACCATCTCCATTGGTTCTTCCAGCTTTATCGGCGGAAAAAAACCATGTCTCCGCGAGTGCTTCAGGTATATGACTCCTCCTGTTGACAGCTCCCACAGGTGAACCTTTGTGTCGCCTTTTGTAACCCAAGCCTTACGGTCTACCGAGGCCTGACCTTGCAAACGAGCAGCTTCAAGGATCGCGTTCATCGACTTCTCCATATATACGACAGGGAGAAGCCCCTTGGGGGATTTCTCCCCCATGGGTGGTTTATTTAGAGCGCCGGATTCGGCTTTCGAGCTTCAGCTTTTCCGGTGCTACTGAAAACCAGTAGCAATCCCAGTCCAGGAATATGATTGCCCCGGGCCGAAACTCATCGATCTCACGAACGAATCCAAGGATTGTCTTCCCCTGGATTTCGAGTCCGTACCCATTTATCACCGTTACGGTATCGCCAAGCATGAAGTCGCATGGAACAGGCGCGACATTTGCCATTTTTTCTTCAACAAACCTTTGCATTCCCGATATCCATTTTCATGGAGAACCCCGCCGGGGTTCCCCGGTAGGGTAATTTGCAGATTGCGTTGGCTAGCTCTTCAGCGTGCACTAAGGCGTACGCGCTTCGCTCCTGAATGTCTTGGCTTCGCCGGCCTGGGCATCCTTATAAGCATCCATCTGATTGTCCTTTTCAACGAAACGCAGAAAGGGAGAAAGCCCGAAAGGGGCTTTCCCCCCATCGGGCTTCTATTTACTTAAACAGTTCTTTGACTGCGATTTTCAATGTTGTAGCGCGCACATCTTCGAAGTCGCACATCATTGCTTCACAACATACTCGGAAGCTGAAGGGATGAACTTCGTCAGAAAGTACCCAGTCCATCGCTTCGCGCCAATTCTGCTCACTGACCTGAGGATGGATGATCTGCCTCAGAGTGATTTTCAGCAGGTACTCCCGCATCCAATCAACGTAATCTTCAGTGATTTCATCTCGTGCCTGCAGGGCTTCCAGCTCAGCGTCAGACATCTCCAAAATGTCGAGAAATCCAAATTGAACGACTCGCGCGAGGCTTGCCTTTCTCCGTGGTTTCCGCTCAAAAGAACGGCGCTGAATAATTACTTGTTCCCCAAACAGATCCAGCAGGGGCAACGCAGTCGCAGTATTTTCCATTTCAGACCTCCTCAAACCGACAGAGGCCTCCCACTAGGGAATGCCCCTAGTGGGTTGAATAGTTATTTGTTAGGCGGCTAATGCTTCGCGGACAAGCTCAAAGAGCGAGTTCTTGAGATTCGCAACCTCCCCAACAGCACGGTATTGGCTGAACAATGCTTTCAGGATGTGCTCCTTGGCATTTCCGAAACCAAGTCCAATGACTTCGATGCCGCTGACCTCACACCGCTGAATAAACTCTTTAGCTGCATGAGTAGTGCCTGCGTTCGGTTCCCCATCCGTTATGACGAAAAGAATCTTCTTCTCGCCCTTCGCACGAAGAACTTCAACAGCAGCCGGCCACAGTGCTTGCGCAAGAGGCGTAAGGCCCTCCGACCTCGCACCAAAGCCACCTTCGCTTACCGCCCTGATCAATCGCTCTTTCGGGCTCTTGATCAATGCGCAGCGCTCAACGCCATCGTTCGTCTTGTTGGGAAATGACATCGCGCCGGTTGTCACCAGCGGAAGCCCTTCCAGCGCGCTTAGGACCGCATAGACTGCGGCTTCGGCCTGATCCATCGCAGATTTCATACTCCCCGACTTGTCGAGAAGAATCTGGATAGATGCAGATTGACGCTCTGCTCGAGACTTGCTTCTAAACACCCGCGTTTCGCCGCCTTTCATCATGGCGATACGGCCAGTGTCGATCCGCTTGCCCTGCCGCTTCAGCCGAACACGGCAATCGACATGCGCCTGTAACAGCCCATTGAGGCACTGTCGCAAACCTGCCGATTGCTCGATGCCCAATTGCACACGGCGGACGCTCGCTTCATCGGATCGGTTCCTCCCCCTCCCATCCAGAGAGAATGGTCGGACCGGATTACCGTCGCGCACTGCATTACGGCCTAGCAACTCGCCCGCCTTGTCGCCTACTTCCGAGATCAACCCTTTCAGGTCGGCTTCAGTTGCATCCTTGGCCTGCTCGCGCAGGTTGCTGGCTTCTGGGGAAGGTTTGCCGCTGCCATTGCTGGAATGCGAGGTTACACCGGCATCGCTGCCGCTACTTGGTTGGGATTGGTCTTGGGGCTTGGAGCCGGACTGGCCTCCATCAGATGTTTCCTGCTTGGATTCGGGTTGCCCCTCCTCTTTGCCTTGATCATCTGAACCCGCACCAGCTTGCTTAGGCTCCTGATGCTGATCGCCTCCACCCGACTGTTGCGAGTCCTGAGGAGCACCCTCAGCACCTTGCTCGGGCTGCAGTTGCTCATCTCCCTGCTCATCCTCTTGCGAAGGCAGCAGGTCGATAATCGCGTCCACCAGACCGAGAACATCTGTTGTGCTCTCGCACGCCAGGGTGTTCTTCACCAGGGTAAGAATCTTATCCGTAAGGTCATTACCAAGAAGGGTCTCCATACGGGCCAGGTAGGCTTTTGCTGGAACCTCAAGCTGCGGTTCCTGGAGTAGCCAGTAACCGCCGTAGAGAATTCCGTTGTGAATCACATGAAGCGCCGGGCATTCATCCACCTGCTCAGGCCGAAACGGCTCAAGCAGAACCTTTCGATTCAGGTAGCGAATATCCGGCTCAGTACCTGGGTACTGATCCATGCTCAATCGTTCAATGCGTATGTCCTCAAGAATGTTCAGCAGATTCTTGCGGAAGGGTGTCGAGCATGAGTCGCGAAAGCAGCCCATGTCAGTGTTGCGGACATGGGAGCATTCGTGTGCGATGTACCCGAAGGACAGCGGCAGATCGTCGTCAGTGAATGGGACGAATACATTTTTTCCATCTGTCTTAGCCTGGACGCCCTCAACATGCACTGTGACCCCAGTTAACTCGGCCAGGTGCTGTGCGTAGATCGGCAGAGTGCCGACCAGGGATTGATTGCTCATCGTTTATCTCCTTTCTCGCCACCGCAAAAAGGAGTAACCCCGCGAGGAGGATTACTCCCACGCAGGGTTTGTTTGTGATGTCAGAACCAGAATGTGCCGAAGGGCATACCAGGTTCGGACGAATTGATTACGAAGAGCGGATCTGTCTGCTCCCCTGGAACGGACTCAGCAGGATCAGCTACCTCGAATGTTGCAGATACTTCGTTGATGCTGTCGTGACGACTCGGACAAGCTTCGCTTACGCCCAGCTCCTCCTCATCCCTCGATACAGCGTCTGCGGGTACCTCTGCAGCTGGTACAGCAACAACAGCAACGATGTCGATCGAGGCTTCGATCTCTACTGCTGCGGGAGCCTCAGTTTCAACACCAGCCGGGACGGCCGACTCAACTGAAGGGAATGCTGGAACGAAGGCCATCGATACATCTTGATGATCGTTGGCAATGTTCAGGTTTTTGATCAGCCGCTTGATAGATTCCTCATCAGAGAGGGCCGACACAAGGGCTACAACGCTGTTGTACTGAGAGCCATTAACCGCACCCGACTTTGGGAGAGCCGCTAGGACTTCCTCAATGTGTCCAGTTAAGGCTTGGACCTCGCTGGACAGAAACATCAGGCCGCGGAGCTTGGCGTTGATCTTCCGTACAGTGTTCAGCGTCGTTTGCGTGACATGGCCACGAGTGGCCAAGCCTGTTTCAAGCAAGCGCTCGGCTGTATCTGCCGTCTCAGCGTACAGCTGATCTGACAAACCACGGACCTGAGTACCCAGCGTGTTTGAGAGATGCTTGTCACCATCTGGGGAAACACGGCATGCCGCGTAACCAAAGTGCATCCCAGCGTCTACCTGCGCCTTCGGTGTTACCGAGGTGCGGATAGCGTCACGCCACTCCTGCTTCTCCCAGCCCTTATTGATCCACTCAGTGATCCAGCGTTCGTAATTGGGAAGAAAGTTATTTTTCAAGTCGTAGAATTGCGTTTTGAGCACTTCCAGTCGGTCTACAACCTCCTGAATTTTGTCCTGAGATACGGCATAGCCACCCAGAAACCTCACGCCACACTCTTCCACTACTTTCGTAGCCTGCCGTTTGATCTTCTCGAACGGTTTTAGCTTATCTGGGTCGATTACACGCATCGATCCCAGAGAAGCCAAAATTGTAGGAGGAATCTTACCCTCCAGCATTTCAGGCTTTAGTTTTTTCCTAGCAGTCCATAGATGGATGCCGGAAAGATCGACCAGCAATAGTTGGTCAAGGACTTTGATCTCACTCTGTTGAATGGACATTTCACGATTCTCCTTTCTCACATGCATGAAAAAGGGGGAATCGCGCCCTTGGGGGGGAGATTCCCCCTTAGGGTTTTTTACACAGCAGCTTTCCAATCGCCACCGAATACACTTTCGGCGATCTTACGAATTGCTGTCTTCTGAACTAGATCGCAGCGGTTGAGCAACGATTCATCCAGTGAAAGTTGAAGGGGATTAGACGCGCGTTGATGAGTGTATCCACAAGAGATACGCCCCCAACGAAGCAATGTCCGTGTGGACATTGTGACGCTCAGGTAATTACCACCTAATCCTTTATGCTGGTTACGAATTGAGTTCGCAACCTTAACCATATTTTTTGCCATATCTACAGGTAGCATTGGCAAAGTAGATATTAAGGTTTGTACTTCATCAGCTTCATCAAGGTACGGAACCTCAAGGACTCTGAATCGATCCAGCGATGCCAAGTTCTGCTGCATGGTGCCAGCATATACTCCTGAAGCATCACCCTGCCCTGCTGTGTTACCACAAGCAACGAACCGGAAGTTTGGATGCGGCTTAATGACCTCACCGTTATTTTCTGCAATCACCAAGGGCCTCCCCTCAGTAACAGCATGCAAACCCACAGTAACTGCCGGATCAAGGGCGTCATATTCATCGATTACGAATACGAAGCCATGTCGCATTGCTTGGGTAAGCGGCCCATCCACAAACTTCGTGTTTAGGTCACCACTTACCGGATCGGTGACAGGCAGGTTGTAACCAGTAAGCTCTGGCATTTCCATTCGGCTATGAGCCGAAACGGTGATGCAAGGCCAATTGAGATGGGCAGTGATTTGCTCGACGAGCGATGACTTACCAGTCCCCGTTGCGCCGATGAGCATGAAACTATCCCCAAACGGAGCGTAAAGCCAACCCATGAACGGCTTGACCAACATCTCGCGGAAGAAATACTTTCCGTTCTTCGGAGCGACGTGATGCATCCACTGGTGCCCATCAGCAAAACCAGGCGCTTTCGCGTTGGTATTGAATCCGAACTCACTCATTTCAACATGTGCGTTGAATTGCATTTTTTTAATTCTCCATTCTCGAAAGCAGTAGCCCAAGAAAAGGAGAATCCCCATAGGGGAAGACTCCCCCAGTGGGCGATTTATTTGTGCGGTTTACGCAGCAACTACTAGGTCGATGACAGACAGGCTGTCTTCACTGGTTTTTTTAGTGAAGCTTACGACTGGTGTGAGCCCGTGATAAACCAACTCGGCACACAACGAATGCATCATCCATGGCGGGCAGCTGACCAAAATGGTAGTTGCTCCAGTCTTCTTTGCTTCAGCAAGGGCAATTTCAGCAAGGCGCATAACACGCTTTGCGATACTTTCCTTGTTTGGCAGCACCGGGAAGAAAAGGAGATTACGAATCTCCTGGAATTCCTTCCAACTCGTTAGATCACAAACCCCGAAGGATTCGAGTTCACGTGTAGTTTTAAACTTGGTCAGATTAACGACGACGTTGGTATTGCTCATATTCTCAACTCCAGTTTTCAGAGCGGAGAAATCCCATACGGGTTTCCCCGCATGGGTAGGTTTTTAAGCTGATTAGAGTCGCAGCTAACGACCCGTGCGTGGCACGGACAAACATCTACGCTCATGCGTGGATGATTGATTCTGGGGGGTAGCATAGGTCAAATGGACTTACGCATACTTGAACAGCCCCGATCGGGACTGTGAAGATTCTTGAGCTGCAGTAGCGCGCAGCTTACGCACCTTTCGGCTGACCAATGATGCCTATTTACAGTGTGGCCTGCAAGCTTCTAGCATCACGCAAATTTGCGGCCTAAAGACCTTCGTTCCTCGCTTTAGGTTGCCCAGAAATATTGAGCCTCCACAGCTAAAAAACCCCGCTTACGCGGGGCCTGTTCCGGTCAAATGTCGTCGTAGTGATCGCGCAGCCAGGTCAACACCCGGTAGCCTTGGGCGACCTTGATGAGCGCGCAGAAACTTTCCCACGCCGCACGGCAACTCAATTTGAAAAGACGCATAGGCGGCTTCCTCAAAAAAGAAGCCTGGCCCCGCCGCCCTTACCGGGCAAGGCAGCGGTTCTACTGAAAGGGGTCAGCGCTTTCAGCGAGCCAGGTGTTTGTCGGCCCTTCCCTCCCGGCGCGTTTTCCAGACGCGGTGAAGGGGCCAGGGCAATACATGCCCTTGGATATACGTAATACCGCAAAACAGCGGGAAGAAAAAAGCACTTTCGCGCTTTTTTGAAATATAGAACCCCCCTATAACCATCCGTCCGGTTTTTTCTTGACGCGGCCCTGGCATGACGTTCTAGTCAATTTCCACAATCACAGCTCAATCCGTCTATATCGCCCGTAGTTACGCGGGGTTCCAAGTCGTTCAGCATGATTTGAATGATGCAAATCAACGCCGAATTCGCCGTCGTGATTTGGGATGAAAGAAAAAACCAACCACAAACGGAACTGCTTAGCCATTGCTAAACGGTCGAAACGTAATTTATGATCGATTCGTCAGCGCTTTCAGCGAACCGCATACCGAACTCCAATTCTGTAAGCACAAATAAACCGCCCCTCCAACGGCGGTTTTTTTGTGTCTTAACTCCGCCTCGGATTCGACACTCCGCGCCCAGCGCTTTTGCGAGTGCCAAAAAAAACCGCCCTGGCCTAAGCCAGAACGGTCCAACCTATCAGCCTTTACTGGTCATCAAGACAGTCTCGCAGCATTTCGTATACGTGATGAACACGCACACAAACCACCACGAAGTCCCACGCACGTTTCAAAAACTTAAACATGCTGCGGCCCTCCAGTAGTTGGGCCTAACCTCCAGTGCGCTTATCGGGATACGCGAACCTTTGGGATAACACGCTAGTGTCCCCTGTGAGGCGGCAGGGCTAAGGGCCTCCTGCATAAAACCCGACACGGATTACTAGCCCGTGGCAGGAGGTCCAAAATTCTCGCGCATGCCCGGCCAACCTCAAAGGCTGACGAACGCGGAACTACTAGCAATATACGAACAAAAACGGGCTTTGTGTTGCGGCGGATGGCCTCAATGAAGCCCAAAAACGCACACATATAGGCAAAAGCCCCAGCGGCCGGGCGTTTGCCGGGTATGGATTTTTTCGAGAAAGTCGCCCGCTGATCATTAATAACGATTATTTATTTACGCTAAACCGTAAACTCGATAGGATCAGCGAACGCTAGTGTTCCCTGTGAGCATGCAAGCCCGGCCACTAACCGGACCTGCAAAGAAAAACCGCCCTACTAAGGCGGTTTTTTTTCGTCTGAACTTTCTCCGTTACGCCTTACACGGAGTCGCTATGGCTATCACCCTGGAGCTGTCCGCCTTTGAGCTTGAAACGCTGGCTGACTTCCGCCGACTGCACGCTGAGTACCAACGCACAACCTCCAGCACGCCCAGCCTGGAACTTGACAAACTGTACAGCGCAATCAGCACCTCGGCGCAGATCCTCGCGGAAACCTTGGACAAGGCCGCCCGCGCCCATGGCGTGTAGCCAACGGCTATCAGGCAATCACTGCTCAAGTTCCTGCAGGCGCGCCCGGCCGGTGTTGTCGAAGGCGATATAAAGCGCTTCAAGGTCCGCCGGATTCAGGCCGCAGATGACCTCCAGGCCTTCGGCGTAGCCCTCGGCCCGTTCCAGGGCCAGGCGCACGGTGCAGGCATCCTAGGCAAGCTCCAGGCGCTCCAAGCGTTTTAGCGCGTGGTCACGCACCAGGGGCGGCAGCGGCCCCCGGCCAGTTGATCGGCGGCGCTCATGCTGGCACCGGGCTAACTGTGTCTAGCGCGGTTCGTAGCACTTGCAGGGGGTAACGTTCGCCGCGAATCAAGTTCGGGCACTTCTCTTTATGCCAGGCAAACGTAATCGCCCTGGCCGCGCTGTCGAACGGTTGACGCCCTTCGCAATGCCGGCATTCCAAATAACGTGGCCCAAGTACCCAGTCGCGCGCCCAGTCTTCAACCAGGGCGGCAGCGTAATGCGGTGCGTTACTGTCACGCGCGCTCATGTCACACCGCCAGGGCGGTGCAACCGGAGCGCCATTCCTTCCAACCGCTCATGGCGTAGGCCTTGGGCTGGATCAGTTGTTCAAAGGACTGCGTGCCGGGGCCCTCCAGGCCGTCCAAGTAAGCGCACAGTTCGCTCAAGGCCTCACCAAAGGGCACTGGGGCTTCGGCGCTCAGGGTGGCATTCAGGCGCTCGTTCAGGCCGGCGCCGAGCGCCTGGGGCAAGTCGTTGAGCAGCTCGCGCACCTGGGCACGGGTCAGCAGCGGTTCTTCGTAGTGGTCGAAGGCGGATAAGTGAGGCGCTGGCATCGAGGTCGCTTCCTGTTTCGAGTAAGGGCGAAGATTGCGTAACACCACTCCAGGGGGTTCTGGTGTGCCACTCCAAGGGCGTTATGGTTTCCGCGGGCACAAAAAAAGGCCCCAACACTCGGGGCAAGTGTGGGGGGCCTGTTTTACACAAGTGGCGTATTGTTAACGCCGATTCACTCAGTATATCGGCATCAATGGCGGTTCCCCGTCTTTCTGCCAGCCCAGATGGTATTCGGCGTACTGATCCGCACCGTCCTGACAGACGCACACGGCCAACAGCGTCCAACCATGGGTGATGTAGCTTTCGGCCTGGTGATAGGTGACCTTGATCAGCTTGCGGGTGTCTTCAATCGCCATTGATGCAACTCCTTGTGATGGTGGCCTATTGTAAGCACAGCGGCCGAGGTGGCGGAATTCCTTTGGTTATGACTGCTCGGCGACCTTGAATTCGCGCACGCGGGCTTCGGACCCCTCGCGGGCATCATCCAACAGTGTCAGGCGCTCGGTTTCAGTGATCGCGGCCACGTCATACAGCGCCTCGGCATAGGCGCGGGCA
This sequence comes from Pseudomonas hygromyciniae, assembly GCF_016925675.1. Taxonomy (NCBI): domain Bacteria; kingdom Pseudomonadati; phylum Pseudomonadota; class Gammaproteobacteria; order Pseudomonadales; family Pseudomonadaceae; genus Pseudomonas; species Pseudomonas hygromyciniae. Next base: position 186,763 of record NZ_CP070507.1, read on the forward strand.
TGTTCCTCGGTGCGGTCGATGTACTGTCGATTCGCCTTGGCGATAGCCAGCACCTTGCGCCGGGCTTGATTCATGTACAGCGTTTATTCGTGGTCGGTATAGGTCGGCATGGCGGGGGTTCCTTTCTGTTCGGTTCGTAAGGGGTTTCGAAAGCGCGTATGACGGGGCTCCATGCTTCGTTTTCCATGTCATTTCTCCTTGAACAGATCAGTGGTGGTTCGTCAGACAAGAATCGGCAATTGGTCGGTCAATATTCCGACTCCGCTTAGCTTTGACCTCCAACCGCAGTGCGCCACACCTTCTTCGACAGATCAGGCACTGCGTCAGAATCTATTTTGCGACCTGAAAAGCGTGCTGATAGAAACGGCCAGACGTTCTTCAAATGAAGCGTTGTGATGGATGCTACCGGGACTGTTAATCTGAGCCGCGAATTTGTTTAAGCCAGAGTGATTTTCAACGTATAAGTCCCCCACAAGGTGGCGAGGCACTCCGAGGCTGACCGATATATTGATAACCTCATCAAAATCCTCCGCACCATCTTCAAAATAGCCAGGATACCGAGGGACATACCCCTTTAGCTGTCCCTCATAGTTTAGAGCTATAGACTCACCAAATTGAATGAAAACAGGCTTCTCATCAAACCTATCATCTAGTTGACTCAGCTGAACCATAGCGCCCTTAATATCGTCCAGGCGTTTGAAGGATTCAAAGATGAATGCCTCAGGAACCCCAAACTTCCTCGCAACCATCGCAGCCTTGCGGAGATTTCTTTTAATTAAAAATTTGTATATGGCTTTGCCAATCACTACAACCAACAATATTGTGGTAACGAGGCCAATGATCTCAAACATAATTTCCCCCTAGTCCAGATCTTTTGGTTGTCACACTTGCGATTTCCTATACGTCTTCGTCGTTTGGATTTAGTCTAAAATGCCACGCCAACAGCCAGCCCATCAGCCCGGCAAACATCCCAAATATCTTTGTCGACCATAGGGACCCTCGACCTCCAAAATTGCAAATTTGAAGAACGCCAATTGCAGTACCCACGCAAGGACTCCAACGGTTATTCCGTGCCTTGAGGCAATTTTATAAGTGAGGGTGGCTAACACTGCGAGCGTAGCCAGCCCGATGATTGCGTGACTCAGTAAAATCGGCATGGCGTTTTCATTGTTAGTTACAGGGATATGCAGACCGCATGAAAAGGTAGACGGCTGCCGTACTTTGTTGAGCTTTAAGTTCATTACTCATTTTGCGATTTGCCCACCCCATAAACCCATCGACCAGTGACTTGTTCGTCACCTGATCTGGAATGCATATAGGGCCGCCCCGCTTGAAAGAATGCTCGTTGAAGGCATCCGCAAATGTCCAAGCGTCTCGCCAGATTTGAAACTGCACATTGCACAGAAAGACACTCGCCACATCGAGTTCGCTGGCTTTTGCTTGCGGAATGCTCACCGCCTTGCACGCGTCTACTAGACCTTGCCCTGTCGACCAATCGAAGCCCGACGCGACGGCTGGTGTAGCTCCCGCCAAAACCGATAGTGGACCCAGAAGCGCTAATAATCGAAATCCCTTCATGACTCGTTTTCCTAAGTGTTTACCTGATCCCAAAGGGGCTGAACATGCTCCATGACCTCTTCTATCGAGCGGGTGCGTCGCTCAGCCTCAAGCAATGCTTTTGCGGCACGGTGCGCTTTACGTTCGCCCATCCAAAGCATGACAAAAATGGCGATTGCTATCACTGATAAAACAAGGGCTGCTGATAAAGTGAGTACGATGGGTTCCATTACTTTTTTCCTGGATTTCAGTACGACGAGCAGGTCGTATAGCCGTAATTGGTGATGCAGTTGGTGTTTTTAGGCGTGTACACCGGATTCTGGGGTGCTGAGATGGAGGGCTGCATCGTAGCGCCTACTCGATCCGCCACTGTGGCCAGATCCGCGCACGTCATTTCCATAACCGGGCGATCGGCCTCACCCACTACGATGGTGCCGGCTTGTGCCAAGCTCGCCTGGACCATGCTGCCTAGCTTTGCCTGGTCGTACAGGTATTGGCTGGGATAGCCCTGAGTCTGAAAAACCACGTAATGGTTAAATTGGTTGACGCTCATCAAATGCTCGCGCTTGCAGATACTGGCTTGAGCGACGCGCGTGGCGATGTGATGGTAATCGGATTCGGGTAGTTGGGTTACGCAGCCACTAAGTGCTAGCGCACTGGCGAGTGTTATAGCGATCCGTGTCATTTTTGACTTCTCTAAAGCTGTTCGATTCAGCGGGCAGAAAGTGCCCAACTCCTACTGCAAAAGGCCCAATCAAGGGCCGGTGGTGTCCAGCGATTTCCGTTCTATCAGTGATTGTCAGGAGAAGACCTTTTTAAACGGCCAGGAATGACCTGATCATCTGACGATCATTGAACGACAGCACAGCGCGCAGCCTCATCAGCACCAAAGAACTGGTCGCGGCAAGTTGTTAGGATCAGCTTCTAGCCTCGACGCAAGATCCCGATCAGACACACGGCGCAACGCCTCAGCGGCCACAAACTGAGCGCGCATCGCAAGTACCATCAGCTCGATCCGGGTCATGCCGTGCGATGCATATCGGGTACCGACATAGTCAGGGAAAAGCGCGATAGCGCCGCGAAGGCGATCGTCGTGCGCAGTCGATACCTCGCCGATCAGCGCTTCGGCTAGTTTAACAAGGTGGTGCGACAATTTGCGGTATTGCGCCTCGGTCCAGCCGCGCGCGGCAAGTGCCCCTTTGAGCGCCAGTTCGGCGGTCAAGCAGATCGTCTGTACGGCCGCGTCGATATCGATGTCACCGGCAAGGATGCGAGCGGTCGCCGTGAGGGACGAGCGCGCGTTGGCGAGTAACTGAGGTGCATCCCCAGTCCCATGCTCCAGATCACTGACCCCATAGGCGAAATCCCACAGATCGGCAACGCCATAAAAGGCACGCCAACCCTGTTCTGGATATTGTTCGAATATAAATTCCAGCTCATCACGCGGTATCTCGATGCACTCGATGAGGTCAACAGAGACGGATCCATATCCGATGGCGATTCGAACCGGGTACATCTGGTCACGCAGCGCCACCCCGCCTTTGAGCATCGCTGGCATCGAGAAATCACCTTCGGGATAGAGCGTATGGTAGATCGCCATGAGCGGGTCCCACATCGCCTTGTCGAACACATCGCCGGAAATGCGGTTGGCCTTCATCCAGGCCATCGCCACGTGAAACGGCCGCTGGTGCAGTTTCAAGCCCTGCGTGATCAGTTCTTCGTCGCGTTGCCACACGAACTCCTTGTCGATGGTCTTCGTCATAAAACTTCTCCTCTCTGGGCTTAACACGGGGAGATGCGTTCAAAATGAACGCAACGATCCTGGACGCTTGAATCGTGCCTATCTCTAAGGCCTCGGCCCCGGTTTGCGGCCGGGACTTGGGGTGTACCTGGTCGTTTTCCTATACGTCGGCGTTTTAGGTGAAGTAGTCGCAAAATGCGCGAGCTACCAGCGCCGCGTTCTCGGTCGTAGGTTGGAGAAACCGAAGATCGTCACCCTAGGTTGCGTCGCCTCCGCAGCAACCGCGCTGACCGAAGGATGTGCTGGATTCACCAAATTCCCGGTCAATTCGCATGTACTCCCCCTCCGACAGCTCCAGGTGCGGAGTGAGTTCGCCCCATAGGAAGTCAACCCCGTCCAGGTCGCCTGGGTCATGCGCCTCGATCTTGAGTACACGGTTGCCGATCAACTCGATCTGATCGAGTACCACCATGGTAAAGGGCCAAAGGCCTTCGGGACGTTTCACGGTATTTTCCTAGATCCGATCATCTTTATAGGCCCACAGGCAATGCCAGTGATTAAGCGAGCCAAATGAGGCATTGCAGTCAGCAAACAGTGTCATGAATCGAGCTCTGAACAGCGCCTGGTTTTCGCGGGTATGAAACTCCTCGCTCAAGAACGCACCGATATCACGATCAATACGCTCTGCGCTTTCGGTGTCTGCTTGCTTCCGAGCGGCGATGTAATGCGCGGCAAGCGTGCATGCGTCCTTCACCAGAGAAGCCGGAAAAACCACTTCGTTTTCTTCAAGCTCTGGCTATGCGTCATTGCTTTAATGCTTTCAGGCGGACCACCCCGCAGTCAAAACCCATGGGGGAAGCAATTCCTCCTGCGAACCGCAGTTGGGAGTCCAGAAGCTTATCGCTTGTCTTTACCTCTACAAGTTTCATGGCCCCGCTCTGAATCACGATCAGGTCTGGCCATCCAGCACGGTACTCATATGGAGCTGCCGAGAATGCCAATAGGATGTCAGCCAGTTTGTCACTGCCCAGGTGATCGAATAACTCCAACATGAACGCTTCCTTCACCCTCGGGAAAAATGCCGCGAGTCTCGAGCTCTTGGACAACTCGTTCACGTTCCGCGCAAGTGCATCCGGGGAAATGCTCCTGACGGTGTCTACGATCTCGGATGTGTGCTCCGCCAGAATCGTCATCTGCGCTTCCAGATACCTGTTAACTGCATCGACCCGATCGCCAAAAGAGTTCCTTGCTGCCAGCGTTTCCAGCGCCGCAGCTTTCATGAGCAAAAGGACAGACCCACCTTCGCAATAACTCACCCTTCCGCCGCTGCTGGCAAACATCTGGCCGACAACTTCCTCTGGTAACCCGGCCGGACCTCCATCTAACGACCAGAGGCGCTTGTCATGCTTCTGCGCCATAACCTCAGTCAGTGACCAGCCGACATTTGCACATTGATCAGAAAGCGTGATTTTCTGCTGTGTCATTTTTTTCCTCTGCTATTCAATCAACACTTGAATGCGGGCCAGCACGTCGTCCATCACCACCTCGGGTGACCGATTCGACGCGCTTTGCTCCTCGGGCCTCAAGATCAACGGTGCGGATCTGATTGCACAGCACGACACCTTGCGTCTCAGTTCCTGAACCGCTCATTGGCACAGCAAAACCGGCATAGCGGGCAAAATCACCACCTTGTATGACGGGGCTCCATGCTTCGATTTCCTGAATATGAAAACCAGTGGACAGATGTCCGACCCTTTTTAAATCTTCCCAAGCTTTTTCAACGCTTCTACCAGCCGATCCAGACTCACATCAAGATGCTTTTTGTTGGCCACGAACTGTTCCTTCATTACACCTAAGAGCCGCGCTCTGTCCGCATCACCCTCTGCAAGAGACACATTGAAACCGCTGGTGTTTGGCAGATGGTCACCACTAGCCGAATACTGCATTGCGCTACATACAAGTGTTGCAAGATCGAAAACTCGATGAACCGGAAGCTCTTCTGATTGCCTTGACCATTTCCCCTCTTTTTCATCGCCGGTGTGTCGCCAAACCTTGGCGGATATTTCTGCTTCTCCAGCCCCATTCCACTGTGCAATGCCAACCGACAAACCTTTAGCATCCGATTTATTCGCATGCGGGCCATCAATTTCGTCGTAATTTTCAAGATTTATGAGTGGTATATGCTTCAAATGCGTAGGAATTTTCAAAAATCACCTATATTTCGCCTATCTGTTTTATAAACATTACTAAATTTACTAAGGTTTGTAAATTAGATGTCCAGCAGGATTTTCTTTGAACGTGTGTATCCCCTACCGTGCGCAGGCTCTGACGCCATCGATAGCCGACTAAAGCGCAATCTCAAACGCTCGGCGTATCACAATCTGGTCAACGCTCAAATACGGCTTGCTGAGATCGAGGCAAGCATGGCCAAGGATGGTTTGCACCGTCTCAACACCCCCCGTTGCAGCCAGTACCTTTGCCGCCAGTGACCGCCTCCCGCTATGGGATGAGCCCTGCTTGATACCCGCCTGGCGGCAGAGCCTGGTGATTGTCTGTTGCAGCGCATCACTGGCACGGTAGGCCACCGGCCCGCTGTCTAACTGGCGATGTTTGAATGCCAATTCAAATGCTTGCCCTTCGTGGGTCATGACCAGCTTCGAATCTGGGCTATACCGTCGGTACTCATCCGCACCAGAAAGCCCCCAACAGCGCTGATACCGGACAACCAACCACGCATCGAGCGCGGCGAGGCATTGGGCATGTGTAAGGTACACATTGCGCGGGCGGCAGCCTTTGGTGATGTCTGCTCGCAAATACACCTCGGGCTTTATAGCACCGCTGGGATACAGCACGTCGCCAATCTCCAACAAGGCCAATTCGGTGACGCGAATGCCAGAGGTGTGAGTGAGCCACAACAGCATCACGTCACGCTCCGGCAGACCGCCAGTGACGGATGCAACGCGGATCAGGTGCTTAAATATTGTCCAGGGCGGAGGGAAGTAGCTCGGCGGGGTGTCATACGGGCTCTCTGTCAGGATTGCACGGGAATCGTGCTGGATCTGGAGAGAGTCAGGCAGTAGCCTCCTGACAAGGGTATCAGCAAGCCCCGCCTGGTGTCAAGGAAAGTTAAATATCCCACTTTGGGGTTCTATACATGGCCACGTGCTCCATCCCAGAAGGATTTGAGATGGAAAAAAATCGCTGGGAGCAAGATCAGAACTACGCTGCCACAGACCGATAACGTCACCACCGTTACTGCGCCGTTGAGTGCGTGCCACATACCGATCTCGAGATAACGTGCCACAAGATCCGCTGACCTGATGATGTACTTCATTGCAACGCCTTCCCCTTGGAAGGGGATCATCTGGAGCAGTACAACTAGGCCTCCGAAACCGATCGTGACGATGGCAAAGCCCTTGAGACCTAGGGCGATATCGGCTGTACTTGGGATCGCGTGCATCGAAATAATCATCACGAGCAATGCAATAGCGAACCCCTGCAATGAACTAGTACCCAGGTGGACGACCGATGCAATGGTACCGGTGGCCACAGCGCCTATCCAACCCAGCAATGGGACCAGGCCCTGGTCGGGAATGCTTAGCTCGTATGCTTTGCCTAAGGAGACAACGGCTATTGCGCTCCCGGCCAACAATGGGGCTACTCCTTGAAATAGGAGGCCAATCGAGTTGCGCAGAGAAAACGGACTGTAGGAAAACTCAACGTAGCCAAGCTGCCCAGTGATCGCATCTGGCGCAAATAAGGCAAGCTTCCTGATTCGAAGGCCGAAGAGCACGCATGCAATCGCGTGAGACATCTCATGTACCGGCCCACCAATGATTCCAGTGCTCCGATAAACAACCCAGGTCTTTGCAGAAAACCGAGAGACCAATCTACCCCAGAGAAATATCGCACCGGCCGACACAATCAAAAGTGCGAGGAAGAGGTAAATCATGCGCGCTGCCCCGCTGTTGCTTCCATCTCCCGGCGGGCCTCAGCGTGACTTTTCTGAATCACGACTTGGGTGATTGTGTTGATCACCAGGACCTTCTTCGCCCTCGTGGCTGCGACATAGAGCAAATTCAGCTCATCAATACGCTGATCGGGGGTGATCTTCTCCTTATCAAAAATGTCTGGGAAATCTTCTTCAAGGACCACCACATCCCACTCCAACCCTTTCGAACGATGGCAGGTGCTTACGATCACATCAGCGTCAAGCGGATCATCTGTTGAGTTGCGTCGTAGGGCTGCTATCAACTTCGGTATGTCCTCGTGCTCTTTGAGTATCCTGAGCATCCGGTTCATCTCGGCATCTTTAGATTCCTCAGCCGCTTCCGAAAACCCACCAAAGTCACTGAACTGCCCGAACAATCGCTTGTTGCGAATCTCCTCCTTGCGGCCAACTTTCAGATAGTAAACATCCTCAAGGTCGGCAATCTGATATGCCTCAATCCCCCCATTCCAGTAGACAACTTGACCGTCAGAGACTGCGTCAATGGCCGTCATAATCACACCAATCACCGTGCGGTTGAGAACGGTGTAGTGGCTACAACCAAAAGGCAGCGATGTCGTCACCTTGTCCCGGGCACCAAACCCAACCAGGGGACGAGTTTCCCCTTGTTGTCTGAGGATCGCATTTGCTACGCCGGCAATCATCGGACCGAACCGGAATGAATTGGTCAAGTACATCGACGCCGCTCCCTGTACGATCTGCGTATCAAGGGCGTTCTCAGCGCCCCGCCAGCGATAGATCTGCTGCCATTTGTCACCAACAAAAATCTTCCTTGCCTTTTGACCCGACACGATCGAGGCGGTGACAGGGTTGCTGTCCTGAGCCTCATCGAAAAGGATCACGTCATACGGCAATTGCGGGTAGCTCAGTTGGTAGAGTTTTAGGTAAGCATCATGCTGGCAGGGAAATTTGCTCTCGATATCGATCATTTCCTCCCAGAGTAATTGGGCATAGCCTAACGTCCGGTCAAGATGATCAGCTCCGTGCTCAGCGGCATCCTCTTCGCTGATTCCAGCAAAATAATGTGCCTCAGTAATTTCAGCATCTGCGCTCGACAGATAGGCGTTAAGCACCGCAATGGAGTCCCTTACATCTCCCCATTTTCGAGTCTTGAGCAGCCCTGAGGCGTCTGTCAGACGAATGTTCCCGAGTTTATGCTGATAGCTCTGGCCAAACTTCGGCCAGGCCAATTGGTGTGAAGTCTTACAGGTGACGTTCTTTGGAAATTTCTCTGCCCCTTCATCCCGAATCGCACGGTTGTACGCCAGATAGAGCATGCGCAAGTGGCTGTGATGGTTGGCATAGGCAACAAGCGTTGTCGTCTTGCCGCATCCGGCATAGGCCTTCACCACCAGATGGTCACCTTGGTATTCGATGATGGGGAGTTGTTCTGCGGTCGACTTCATTGAGGCGACTCCATTCTGTTTTTTGCACATTTACCGCCGTAGATAGACAGCGCTGCTAAGCACCAGAACGAAAACACGGCATCAGTCAGGTCGCCCATTGGGAGATAGCGACCAACCAGAGCTACCGGATCTGTCACCACCAGGAACGTCGCATACCCTGCAACGGCATGCATTCCGAAGGTGCGTAAGACCGCTGCGATGAGAAGGGCAAATAGTGCGCAAGACACCAAGCTATGCGTGGAGTTGGAGCTTGGGGCGAAGTGGGTACAGGCGACGACTATGCCGACCGCTACTGCCATCAAGCCAGCAGTGTGACGGCTGGATATGGAACGCAGCTCTTCGCCGCTGTGCCTGAACGTAAGAATCATGACCGCGTGCGAGCCGATGCCTGCCAGGTAGTCAATGACTGGTGATCGGCATATCGCCGGAGGATATTTTTCGCTGGGCATGTGAGTCTCCTTAGGTGAGGAGATCGTTTCATGCAGGTCGCGGGGAAAGGTCTGGTTTCGGGCGGTTTTTTGGTCTGAATTACGCAGACGCCGCCCCAGATCGGGGCGGCTAAAGGGGGCTTACTGTTTGCTGGTGAGCCTAAGTACCTTGCGTCGATCGTCCAGCCCCACCAGTTTTCCGGTTGCCCCCGCCACTCATACTCTTCATTGCAGCACCTCTGACAGCAGGAGAGAACTACTGCCAATTCGTATTGGAAGAATTAGTAAAAAACGAGATATCTCTTCCGACCTTGGTTGCAATGAATTCGAATGTTTTGCATGTATTTCGGAAGCCTGCAAGGCTCCAATCCTGCGTTTTGATCGAAAGCAAGAGACTGACTCATTTATAATCATTCAGAGCTCATCATGATCATCATGAAAATACTCAACATTCTTGTTGAGCTTTTTACACGAATTTATGAGTTGTGCTTGATATGCTTTATTCTTGAAGCCATACATACATGCTATGGCTATTTTATCCAGAGAAGATGGAGTTTTAGGCGGTTCATAATAAAACTTAGATGTGTTAGGGCGACACCTCTGCCAATGCATAATTGAGTCTTGGTCTTTTTCAGTGACGCGGACTAGCGACAAATTAGTCTCTTCGCATCCCTTTACTGGTGATTTCATTCCGACAAACTCATGTATCAATCCGAGTGCATGGCCAATCTCGTGACCTAAAACGAAATCAATTATAGTGTTATTCGGGTCTATACTTACGACACTAGGTGGGCCATTCCAGGGAAATGTAGCGCGTCCAGCAACTTCCCCCCCGGTGTCCTCGTTCGGCTTCACTGTCGCGTATGTGAAGCGAATATCGATGTCGCTATTTTCCTTAATGCATCGCCCGTCCTCGTATTGAGAGTGTGTGAAGGTGAGATTGGCGTATTGAGTCCAATCGGTCAGCATCTTGTCAATTTTTCTGACAAGTTCGTTGTGACTGTATTTATTCTGCGGAAATGAATTGCTGACACAATAAGTCAAGGTGTGACCGAGAAGTTTGTTAAACTTTATGGATCTGCCGATTGAATGACTGATGGGGTCAGACTCAGTAAGTCCGGCTCTTACTTCCACTGAATGGGAGCTGATGACTATGGTTGCGAGTAAGATGGCGAAAATAAACTGTGATTTCATTCCGTAACCCACCTTTAGTCATTCTTCCAAGCAATATTGGTGATTTTAGCATCTGAAGAGTTGTAGCTGACCGTATGAGTTGTCTCACTACTATCAATAATTGAGAGTTTGTAAGTATCTCCGGTACTATCTGTAAAATACAAATTAATGGAAGATGTAAAACCAGATTTTGGACCTTTTCCGACAACCGTTATCTCATAGTTGTAGATAGTCCCATCAATCCTGGTCAGCTTTATAGACTTAACGCAGGCTCCGCTCTTGCCCACAATCACGTCCGATATATCATTTGAACCATTTATAGAAACATAATGGCCCAATTGAAGTCCGGTTGGGCATTGTGCGTTTGAATTCTCTCCAGGAGAGTTGCAAATAAAATCATCATACTGCGCTTCGCTCATGATTTAGGTCTCTTCTCTTTCTGAGTCTGCTTTAAGGCCGCGGGCACCGGTTCACGGCTGGTGACTCTCAATCCTTGGGCCATAATTAAGAAATCATGTGAAGCCTGACTCTACTGGTCCGGCACAGCGGCGACTTCCATGATTTTCACATCCTTCCCAAAGATAATGCGTCGGCCCTTGCTCGCCGATGAACAGCGCAAGGCGTGTCATGCAAAAGAGATTAGCAGCTGATTAAAGGAAAGAAAGCCAGATGTACCCACAAGTGCGTTCAAGTGGGATTTTCCTGTATTTGCGCTCGCTGCTTTTTAAGAATTTCACCTTTATCTCGGATACCGAAACCTGACGCTTCACTCCCTTATCCGAATCGGCGGTTGCTTTTGGCGCGACGGACGTTGTAACCCTTTACCCAGCTTTTCATATCTTCGCTCGGTGGTTTGGGCTGCACGGTGCCGATCCATGCGCGATCTGGTAGCTCCTTCATGAATGCCTGGTATGCGTACTGAGCCCAACCGTCTTTTTTGCCGGTCTCACAGGCATACCCAAGCAACTCGCAGAAAGTGTGTAGTTTGCTAGTCGGCCCGAGTACTTTGCGTCGATCGTCCAGCTTCACCAGTTTGCCGGTGGCCACCGCCACCCCATCCGGTATTACGATTTCATTGCCACACTTCGGACAGAGCAAGCCGCTGAAAACAAAGCTGCACTTTTGGCAAGGCTTGGTTTTTTTCTCCTGGTCGCCTTTGTCCTGCGGACGGCGGTCAAGACGCTCCCCTTCGCCGTTGTCCATGGCGTCGGGTACCTCGTCTGTAGGCTTCCCGTTTAGCAAGAGGTTGCCAGAGTGGTCGATGATAATGCAGTCGATCTTTCCTGTTTCAGGCGAAAGCCTCAGACCACGGCCAATCATCTGGTAGTGAAGCATCAGGGATTTGGTCGGTCGCGCAATCACAAGGCAACTGGTAGACGGATCATCAAACCCCTTGATCAGCATTGCCACTGAGACCAAGACCCTTATCCTACCCGCCTTGTACTGGCGCAGGATCTCCTCAGTCTCATGCGGCGGCATGTAGCCGTCGATGTGGGCTGCGGCAACGCCCGCTTTCAAGAATTGTTCAGCAAGCTTTTTTGAGTGCTGGACGTTGCAGGCGAAAACCAGTGTTTTGCGGTTTTGACCCAGCTCTTTCCAGTGAGATACCACGTCACCAAGCAGCTTGGCGTCCCCCATCACCGTGGCGAGCTCGTCCTCGATCCAGTCGCCGTTTGGCTTCGTACTCACGCCCTTCAACGAAGGCACGGACGGGGCATAGCACACTGTCGGGACAAGGAATCCCAGGTCAGTAAGCTCAGAAAGAGAGATGCAATTGATCAGCCTGTCAAATATGCGGCCCAGGCCACGGCGCCATGGGGTAGCACTTAGCCCGATTACTGGCACCTTGTTCCGCCGGCACCAGTTGATCAACTCAATGTGGGCTTCATGGATAACATGCGCCTCGTCAATGAGAACAAGGTGTGGCTTGTGGTGGTTGAGCATGTAGTCCAAGCGAGGGCGCAAGCTCTGGATCGTTGCTACCTGGATGGGCTTTCGATAGTCCGTCAATGGGTGGTCTGACTGAATCGCTCCCGCGACCAATCCATCTTTGTGGAACCGCTCAAGCGTCTGATCAAGTAGCTTCAGGCTGTCGACGATGAACCAGGCCTTCCGGTTCTTCGCCTGCGCGCCAGCAATGATGTGCTTGGCCACCTCTGTCTTACCGGAGCCTGTGGGGCTCATCAGCATCTGAATGGTCGCGCCAAGGCTGATGCCCTTGCGGAGTTCAAAATCCTGCTGCTGTTGGTAGGGTCGGAGTTGCATCGAGGTTTCCCGCTGAAAGAACTACAGGCAGGAAACCATTGCCTCGAAAAAACCCAAGCTAGGTGCTTGATCCACCTGATGGACACAGCCCGGGCACAGCCTGATGGAGACAGATGTTTTTTCTGAGAATGCGAGCCGATATGGACCATCCCTGAAGCCCGTATCTTGATTTGGGTTTTGCGGGTTACGTGCAAACGTAATCGTCATTGCCTGTGCTTTCGCCCAGGCGTCAATGATGGCCAAGTCAAAGGAGGCCTAGATGGATGACGTAGGAAAGGCACGCGCTCTTAGGTATGCAGAGTCGTTGCGAAACGCAAGCTGGGTTATCGATAAGGATTCAGCAAACGCACAAAATGCCGTTGGATTCTGGCTTTACTCATACAACCTGGTTGCAGGCCCCCGGCTCGTAGGCCAACTGACGTTGGACGGCTATCGAGCCATGCAGTCCGGAGAAGATCTGAAAGCACTTGGCGGGCTCCAGCCAGCCGATGTTCTCGGCGCAACCCTCACCGCCTATGACGCACTGCCCGACCAGAACCGCAATGCAGGGGAGTCACAAACCGTCATATCAGCGCTGTCCCTATACGCCAGTTCAAGTATGACCTTGCAGGCGCTGGCGCCTCTCCAAACTGGAGCACATCAGCACTTCATGGTGTTCGATTGGCTTACAGCCACCGGCAAAAGGATCTTTCGCCCGGCTGCGGCAGTCACCGGATCCGTTCTTGCTCCTGAAACTCTTGCCGAATTCGGGAACTTAGTGCTCTGCGCGCATATGTCGAAACACCCCCACGAAACGCCTTTCCAACTCCAGACTACAGGTTCTTAACTCATGCCAATCCGTCACATCATCGTTCATCAGATCCACAAAAAGCCTGATGGAACCCCAGCTGTATTGCATGCCCGCGACACTGAACTTGCAGCGTCGGCAGCCATCGAGAACATGCTCGGCGACCTCAACGAGAGCTACAACGCCAAACAGGGCAAGGCCTGGGGTTTCTTCCATGCCGAGTCCGGCGCGCATCCATTCAGCGGTTGGCTGAAGGCGTATTGCGACCGCAGTAAGGATTTCACCACCTTCAGCCGCCTTGCGGTGGATCACCTGCAGAAGCTGATGGAAGAGTCAAATCTCTCCACCGGTGGCCACGTGCTTTTTGCCCACTACCAACAGGGCATGACCGATTACCTGGCCATCGCCCTGCTCCACCACAGTGCAGGCGTGGCGGTGACTGAAGAACTGGACGTGACCCCCTCACGGCACCTCGACCTGGGCCAGCTGCACCTGGCAGCGCGCATCAACGTCTCCGAGTGGCAGAACAACAAGCAGTCCAAGCAATACATTTCGTTCATCAAAGGCAAAAACGGTAAGAAGGTCTTGGAGTACTTCCGCGATTTTATCGGCTGCCAGGAGGGTGTCGACGGCCCAGGCGAGACGCGTACCCTGCTTAAAGCCTTCACCGATTTTGTCGAAAGCGAAGACATGCCGGAGGAGTCCGCCCGCGAAAAAACCAAGACCCTGGTGCATTACGCCAGCAGCCAGGCCAAGCTCGGCGAGCCGATGGGCCTGGAAGAGCTGTCAGGGTTGATCGATGAAGATCGACCAAAAGCCTTCTACGATCACATCCGCAACAAGGACTACGGCCTGTCGCCTGAAATCCCGGCAGATAAGCGTACCCTCAACAAGTTCCGCCGCTTCACAGGACGCGCCGAAGGCCTGTCAATCAGCTTCGAAGCGCACCTGCTCGGCGACAAGATTGACTACGACGAGAACGCCGGCACGCTGATGATTCGCAATCTACCCACCCAGTTGCGTGATCAGCTCAAGCGCGGCTAGAAACCCGCCCCGTCCAGTTCAGGACGGGGCAAATCCTGCTCAATTTTAACGTAAGCCCAGCCCGTCGAACCTAAAAAGCAGCAACGACGATCCCGAGGGTCGCGAGACAGGAAAAAGTTTTTGCAGCGACGTACTGCACACTGCTCTTTGATGCTTACTTGCAGCGTTTGCTCCAAGAATTCAAGGCTCTGACCCATGGGATTTCAGTCAGAAAATTTATACACGGCTATTAAAAACTGAGGAGTAGCAATCCTGAACTGGCGACGGGAACTTGGGATTATCGGCGATCGTGAGAGAAAGAGGCGGATCACTTATACGGAGAACCATTTATGCAGGTCGTCACGCCCCAAGCCTGGAGTCAGGCTGGACTTACCCTCAACCTGGTCATTGGAGTTCTCGGCTCACAGCAGGCGCTTTTTCGGTTGAAAACCAAGCTCGAATTAGCTGTTGAGGACGCTTTGCATGGGCTCTCTCAAGAGGCAAGCCATGAGCTTGGAATTGAGATTGGTCGCTGGAACATCGAAACGTCCAACTCCCAACCAGAGGTCAACAGGTCGGCGTCGAGCGGGCCAGCCCCTGATCATTCAATAGAGGCACCTGCGACCCCCTTGGAGTCGGCATCCGAGGGATCCCTGAAAGCTGGATCATGCCTATGAGCGCCACATTCGCCCTGACACAACACCTCGAGCACGAGCGCTTTATAGTGCGGGACATCTCTGACCAATACGAGGCTCCGACCTTTGACCTGATTTTCCGAGACCAGGAGCACGGCGTTGAGCGTTGCTCCGACAGCGTGTGGAGTTCGCACGAGCAAGCCTCGGTGGCTGCGGAGGCACTGGAGAAGGCGGATCGTCATCCAGTTCACTGGGGTGTCTTGAAGAGTCTCTAACTCAGTATCATGCTAGTCATAATGAATCGCCCCGGGTTTCCTAGACACTCTCCAGGCTCGCTGCGTAACGCTTTTCAAACTCTACCGGTGACAGCTGATTGTTGAAACTGTGGCGTCGTTTTGGGTTGTAAAACATCTCGATGTAATCGAACACATCATCCCGAGCATCCTGGCGTGTAGTGTAGATTTTACGCTTGATCCGCTCCCGCTTTAGCAGCTGGAAAAAGCTCTCCGCCACAGCGTTGTCGTGGCAGTTACCTCGACGACTCATGCTGGCTACCAGGTTGTTAGCTTTCAAGAAGCTTCGCCAGTCTGAGCTGCTGTACTGGGCGGATTCAACCGGTCGTCGCAACACCTTAATCGAGGTGTTTATGGGACGACCCGCAGGATGGATGCAAAAATTGACGGGCCGGGGAGCTATGCGTTCTCCAGGTGCACCCTCACTTCGTAATGAGATCGAGCGGCTATTTTGGGTGCAGATAGCAACAGGCATCACAAGCGAAAAGGCAGCACATGCCGTTGGCGTATCAACAGCGGTAGGTACACGCTGGTTCCGTCATCGAGGCGGGATGCCATTATTCATGTCGAATCACATATCAGGACGATACTTATCGTTTGCAGAGCGAGAAGAGATTGGGCTGCTTCGAGCGCAAAGTGTTGGCGCTCGTGAGATTGCCCGTCGCCTTGGACGAAGCCCATCGACAATTTCACGGGAGCTGACACGAAATGCTGCTACCCGTTGCGGTCGGCTTGAATATCGAGCGTCAGTAGCGCAATGGAAGGCAGAACTGGTGGCCAAGAGGCCGAAACCAGCGAAACTGGTCACTAACCCGCGACTGCACCAGTACGTGCGCGACCGCCTTGAGGGCAAGGTTCAAGACGCCGATGGTCGTGAGATTTCTGGGCCTCGGCAAGCGCCCTTCAAAGGTCGAAATAAACCGCATCGCAGTGACCGTAAATGGGTCAATGGCTGGTCGCCTGAACAGATTGCCAACCGGCTCCAGATCGATTTTCCGGATGATGAGTCCATGCGTATCTCTCATGAAGCCATATATCAGGCGCTCTACATTCAGGGTCGAGGAGCTCTCAAGCGCGAACTGGTGAGCTGCCTGCGCTCAGGACGAGCATTGCGCGTGCCGAGAGCCAGAGCGCAGGCCAAAGTGTGGGCACACGTCAGCGAGGACGTCATGATCTCCAGTCGCCCTGCTGAGGTAGAAGATCGGGCTGTACCCGGGCATTGGGAGGGCGACCTGATCATCGGTCTGAACCGCTCTGCGATTGGAACTCTGGTCGAGCGCTCAACTCGATTTACCATGCTCGTCCACCTGCCTCGCGAGAAAGGTTATGGGCTAATTCCCCGCACGAAGAACGGCCCGGCGCTGGCTGGCTATGGGGCTGTTAGTATGGCCAATGCATTGAAGAAGACGGTGACTGATCTTCCCATCGAGCTGTGGCGATCTTTGACCTGGGATCGTGGAAAGGAGCTGTCGGATCACGCTCGATTTACCATCGAATCCGGAGTAAAGGTTTTCTTTGCTGACCCACATAGTCCATGGCAGCGCGGCACAAACGAAAATACGAACGGCCTTCTACGGCAATACTTCCCGAAAGGCACTGACCTCTCTCGTTGGAGTGCCCAAGAAATACAGGCGGTAGCTCACGTACTTAACACTAGACCTCGAAAAACACTCGGATGGAAAACACCTGCCGAAGCACTGAATGAGTATCTAAAGTCTGTACAACAATCCAGTGTTGCGACGACCGGTTGAATCCGCCCTGACTGCCTTGATCCGAGTGGATCATCACCTCTTGCTTCGGCTTACGTCTCCAAACCGCCATCAGCAGTGCATCAATGGCTACGTCGCTGGTCATCTGCGACTTCATTGACCAACCAATGATCTGGCGTGAAAACAGATCGAGCACCACGGCCAAATACAGCCAGCCTTCATATGTTCGGATGTAGGTAATGTCTGTGACCCAGACTTTGTTGGGTTCTCTGACATCGAATTGGCGCTTCAGTAAGTTCGGTGAGGCAACGGCTGGTTTACCGCCATATTTTCCCGGCCTCCGTCGATACCCAGTCTGAGAACGTAAACCTTCAAGGCGCATCAACCTAGCTACCCGGTGACGGCCACAGCTCTCACCAACCTCTCGCAGGTCATCATGGATCTTGCGATAGCCATAAACACCACCGCTTTCCAACCAGGAGTGTTTGATCAGTCCAAGCAGTCGCTGATCGTCCTTGGCTCGCGCAGATTTTGGTTCTGATAGCCACGCGTAGTAGCCGCTGGGATGAACCTTGAGCGTCAGGCAAAGCCGTCGAATCGCGTAATGACCCGCTTGCTGCTTAATAAAGGCGTACTTCAGCCGCACTCCTTGGCAAAGTACGCGGCGGCCTTTTTTAAGATGTCTCGCTCCTCCGTCACCCGTTTCAGCTCGGCCCGTAGACGACGAACCTCAGCGCTCTGATCATCCTCCTCAACGCGCTGTTCCTGGGGGCTTGGTGTAGCGCTTAACCCAGGCATAGAGGCTGTGCACGGACACACCCAATCGTGCAGCCACCTCCGAGACAGGAAGCTTCTTTTCGGTCACTTGTTTGACCGCCTGGATTTTGAATTCTTCGGGATATCGCTGGTTGCTCATGGCACCTCCTAATGGGCCTCATTTTAAGGCTTGGAGGTGTCTACGAAACTAGGGGCGATTCATAAAGCAGGAGAATAAATGCAACGAAAGAAACCGATACCCTGCTGCACCTTCTTATCGCGCAGCGATGCTGAGGGATACTTGCCAGGCCCTGACTGTCATCTGATATCTATATCTGATGGCCCTGACGATCAGGCACGAATCAACGAAGCACGCTGGAAGAGCGTGAGCTATCACCACTTCATTGACGCCGGCTTTGACGAAGAAGTCATCGAGATATATGGGCAGGACTTTGAGCGGAATTACGTCGATTACCTGCTCAGCAGCAAGGCTGACGTGCTGAGGGAGCGCATACGGGAAATTGCAGACCTGGGGGAAAATATCGCGGTTAATTGCCAGGCCGGCCGATCCCGCAGTGCCGCGGTCGCTTTGTATATCAACAAACATCTTGGGTACCAGTTGCATAAACCGACCCCAGACGCAAACCAGTGCGTCTACCGGATGTTGGCCAACGATGTTCACCTGATGGCCGCCTACCGTACGGCAAGCACTCCAGTGGGACCGGAAGCGCCAAAGCGAACTCTTCTTTCGCTGATCAAGTTGCTGTTCTCGTGAGCGTACAGCGCCGGCAGAGATCATGGTAAACATACGCGACGGCGCCGATGGCTATCTTACCGGCGGGTGAATCGGCGGTAGCGAGATCTGATTCAGGAAAACTCCTCCGCCGTACCTAAGCCCACCCCAAGCGGGCCGAGGCAAAACAATTCGAACATAAAGTCTTTGCTGGCCAGTCCGTTTCTCCCCACCAGTAGATTGAGGTTGGGCTTTTCCAGATCGACGATCGCGCCCGGATGTAGCTCGGCACCGATCCTAAAATCACCCACGGTTTTTTCTCGGAATGGAACTCCTTCAAGCCAATACAGCGGGATCAAGGTAGGGATTGATCCCCTCCCCTGCTCCCTACGAAACCCTGACCACGCCACTGTCTGGCGTCGGCCCATTCAAAACGCGCTGAAATAGTTGGGGTTCCGGGCCCTTGCCGTAGCCTGAAGGCATCTCTAGGAAAACTCGGATCGCCTTGTGTCTTACACCACCGCCACCATCAACGAACTGTATGGTCTACGCGACAAAGTAGGCCTCTCAACCGCTTCGGGCTTAAAAGCTCGTGTTCGCTTTGTACAGCTGGCCTACCGCCACATGCTGGTGCATGAGATCACCAGGTACACTTTGTGGGACCGTGGGTATGAAGGTCTTGGTGAACGAACTTTTGACACATGCTTCGAAATGGGCGACAGCGACGAAGTAATAGCCGAGTTAATCCGTGACGCGCGCATACGGGGCTATGCCGATAATATCGAAATGGAAATAGGTAATTCTGAGTGTTACGCACGCTGGTGTAGCTTCGCAGATCGCCAGCAAGAGTTTGCATTTTGAAGAATGGACCACCTGGGGGGCATGCGCTTCGTTTTTGCTACAAGCGCTGCTGCACCCAATGAGATCTATTAGCTAGAAAAGCGGTGATCTAACGAGGTCTTGGGTTCTTATCACTAAGGGTTAAGTTCTTTGTAACTTACCAAATAGCGTCCGATAAGCACCATGGCTAATTCAAAAAAACCACGCGCATACACCAAGGCCTCGAACCCGGCAGAACACCGCAAAACCCTCATTCGCCTGCTAAACGCAAACAGCCACCGCCATCACTTGTGGGATGTGTTCGCCGACTTCTGCGAAATGGGCGCGTTAGCGATGAGCAACAGCGTGGACCTGGCGCACCGTAATGAGCGTGAAAACCGCTATCTGAGCCTTATTAAGAAGTATGAACCGAATGAGTTGCACCGGTTTCCCCAAATGCTCGCGGAACTAACCATGGCAATGGAGTATGGCCCTGATGATGTACTGGGCCGAGTATTCGGTGAGTTGGAACTCGGTAATAGCTCAAGAGGGCAGTTCTTTACCCCCTACCCTGTCTGTCAAATAATGGCCACACAACTTATAGGCGACGGTAAAGATCTACATGAACGACTGCAGGAGCGGGGTTTTATAACTGTAGCTGAACCCGCATGTGGCGCGGGAGCCATGCCTATTGCCTTCGCCGACGCATTAACCAGCAAGGGAGTAAGCTTCCAAAGCGCCCTTCATGTAGTTGCACAGGATTTAGATTCACGAGCAGTTCATATGACCTATCTTCAACTCAGCATTCTGCATATTCCTGCAATCGTAATCCTCGGCAATACGCTAATGATGGAAGAGCGTGAGTTGTGGTACACCCCTGCGCATATTCTAGGAGGTTGGAATTATAAACTAGGGAACACTCAAGAACGAAGCAATTCACAACGGGATTCAGTACATATATCAGATGAATGTATCAAGCCATTGCCAACGACCAAGCAAATTAACGGACATCAATTCGCATTATTCTAATTCGGAATTTCAGTAGCCCTTACTTAACTTCCGTAGCTTTTGCTCGACGCTTTGCGGCATGTGAGCAGATTTTTAGGGTAGCACCTTTTATGTGGCAACTATTTTTCGTCGCTGTCGCGTTCTCATTGCTTGGTTGCGATTTACAACAAGATGCGGCGAAAAAGCGGGTCAGTGGCACCCCAAAACGCACGAGAGTACTCTGCAATACACCGTTGCGGTTGATGGGTCTCAGACGATCCAGGCGATCCTCATTACCAACGGAAAGGATGAGACTGACGTAGGAGCAGACGCTGATTCCTTGCGTAGCCTTGCGGGTTTCAGGACCCAGATAGCTTTCAAAGACTGTGGCCGCCTCAACTTTGCCCGTACCGGCCCTGGCGCAGATGTCGTGCAAGCTATTCCAACCAGCATAGGTATGACATCGAAATGCCAAATTCAAAATTTGGAGATCAGTGGAATATTCGTCAGTCAAAGTAATATACTTGCGGAAACACTAAGGACAGTCCATGAACATTTTGCACATTCACGATCTTACAACCCTAAAACAATCCCAAAAAAACGATATTTTGCGATTAGCACAGCGCAACAGCGCTGAACTTATGAACCGGCCTGTTAAGCCTAACCATCCGATGTTCGGTCTTGCCAGCGCTTGGATGTTAGCTGATCTAGAACAGCAGATAACTGCACACTCTGGCAAACAACTTGACTGCGAACTTATCCTTATTAGTGACGTAAATTCAAAGGCAATCGCATTTTTGACCTTCACTCGCGCTAACGACTCATGCACCGCGTGCGGCCTTAATTATGTGTGCGTTGATTCCAAATACAGAAAACAAGGGCTCATGACTTTAATGATTGATTACTTAAAGTCAAATTATACAGATATTGCTCTTTGTTGTTTTCCGAGCCTAGTAGGCATGTATGAAAAACTCGGCTTTTTAATGTGTGAGGCTGCTGAAGCGCAAGTAGATATGCGGATTGGCAAACTACACGAAATGAAAAAATATCCTAAGGCAAAGCTTTTGGAAAGCCCAGACGTTAAACACGCCACTGAGCTACTAGCAACTAAGTATGGCAAAAAAAAGGCAATCAAGATCAACGATATATTTGACGCCGAAACAATACAAATCACACTTAAGGTTGAAGCCTTTGTGAGTGATCGTAAACGAATTCTTTGAGTACAGCACACCAGTATGGCTAAGCAATAGTATTACAGCGATACCCCCGGGGGCACATACGGTTTCCGGGCCCCCCTCCTCCCCCCCATTGCTAACCCCCCCCTATTACCCCCAAAGCTTTCGTCTGCAGGCCAACGCTCACATTCTGCCTCCAAGTGGATATTTTCCATTGGTAAGCAACTGTGGGCCATGGTGTGGGACAAAGAATTTTGGTTTTCTCACAGGCCACGTTAAATAAGACCTGTAGCCATTTTGTACGGGGATACCTTATCCTCCTACATTTCGGCGAGATCTTGGGCGCTTACAGCATGTGCGCCTTGTATGTGAATGAGCCGTGAGGAATCCCGTAGTGAAAAACCGTGATGCAAATTTGCACGACGAAGGTGATCAAATTTCTGGTCAGATCTACCACGTCACGCCAACCCGAAATCTCGATTCGATTATCCGAGAGGGTTTACGGCCGATGATTGGACCGCGCTCTGTTTTGATCGGTGAGGTAACAGAGAAGGTCTATTTCTTCGGCACTATGCATGCTGTAGAAGGCGCTCTGAGTAACTGGCTTGGGGAGGAGCTTGATAAGGAGCCTGGAGCGATATCTGTTCTCGCTGTGGATCATTCCGGATTACATCTCTCTTCAGGCGCGGGCTATGAGCTTGCTTGCTTACACCTCGTACCTCCGGAGAAAATTTCCCTCGCTTTTGAGGATCAGCCGCCAGCGAGCAAAAAGAATCAGCAAGTGACCAAAGGCACTGCATGAGCAAACTGACTCCTAAGTTCGTCAAGGACGTCGACCAGCCCGGCTCCTACCAGGACGGTCGAGGGTTGATTCTTCGCGTTTCAGCTACCCAGCGAAAAAGTTGGGTCTTTCGCTACATGCTGGCGAAAAAACGTCACGATCTCTCCCTGGGTAAATTCCCTGCATTGAGTCTCAGGGATGCACGATTGGAGGCTGACAAGTACCGACTTGATATCGCACGCGGCACCGACCCAGCAGCTGAGCGAGCGAAGCTCAAAGCCACCAAAGCCTCGCGGACCACTACTAGCCAAACTTTTCGGGCTTCAGCAGAAAGGTACATTCGCACTCATTCGTCGAGCTGGTCTAAGAAGCATCACCAACAATGGCAAAACTCACTCACGAAGCATGTCTACCCTTGCATAGGCGGCTTTCGCATAGCCGAAGTCGACACGGACGATGTACTGGATGTGCTGACGCCTATCTGGAGCAAGGTCCCTGTTACAGCGAACCGCGTCCGGAATCGCATTGAGCTCGTGCTTGATGCGGCGAAAGCACTCAGGCTTCGGCAGGGGGAAAACCCGGCACGGTGGCGCGGTCATCTCGACAAGCTCTTGCCCAAGCAATCACATACGGTAGTCCCCTTCCCGTCTCCAGCACCTTCTCGCACAGCTGAGCTGTTGGCCAAGCTCGACTCCCTGGATGGGTCTGCAGCTCGCGCTGTTGAATTGGCCATATTGAGCGTAACTCGAAATCAGGAGGTCAGCGGAGCCCAGTGGCCTGAAATTGATTGGGAGATGAAAATCTGGCGCATCCCGCCGGAGCGCATGAAAGCGGGTAAGGCTCACCGAATACCCCTTACGGACCAGATGCTGGACGTACTGCGGCAGCAGCTCGGAAAGCATGACAAATGGGTATTTCTAAATTCCTGGCGAACAGGACCTATTCCCGGCAATGCGATGGCCAGAGTGCTTGATCAGCTTCAAGTTGATGGGGTTGTCCCGCATGGGTTCAGATCTACTTTTCGGACGTGGGCAGCTGAAGATACCGATCACCAGCGAGAGGTTTGCGAAATGGCTCTCGCGCACACACTCAACAGTAAAGTTGAAGCAGCATATAACCGCGGGGACTTGCTGGATAAGCGGCGTGTCCTGATGAAGGATTGGGGAGAGTATCTTGCCGTCAATGCTCCCCAGGTACAGGGCGATGTATCAGTTCTATCTCCGGCCCCTGATGCGGAATCAGACCAGGCCAATGTGGTACCAGCGGCTTGAAAGATGCGTCAACCGGACTCGAAGGCTTCAGACATGGCTCTTGAGAAGGTTGTAGGTTTTGTTAATTAATGCGATTGAAATGCTTCTAGTTGGAGCCTATAAAAAACGGCTACCCGTGTCAGCGGATAGCCGGTTATTTCCCCCCCGTCGCACCTTATTCGGAGGCTTGGCCGAAAGTCGTGCCACGAAGATTGTTGGCCTCGTGGCAGATGCGAGCAACCTCCAGCATCGCTTTCAATGCTCGCTCTTCAGTCTCCTTGGTGGCAAATGCGATCATGAACCCGTGCAGCAGGCCAACGAGCATTGCCCCGCTGTCAGCGACGTTACGGTTCCCAGCCACGGCGGAAAATTGTTCCAATAGAGCTGGTGGGGCTTTTTGCAAAAAATCCTGACCTAGCGATTTTCCAATGCTGGCGGCATGGGCGCACTGGTGGGCTAAAACTTCTTCAGGCGACATTGGTGTACCGTCATGATGCTCGAAGGCAGCCGTCACATTGCTACGGCCGTGCATGCCAGCGGCTATACTTTCAGCTCCCTGCCGGATCTTCTCAACTGCAATTCGTGCAATGTCGATATCTGATTGTGTGTCATCCATGACGGCTGCCACCAAGCGCTCATCGACGTTCTCATTCATATTCATTTGATCCTCCGTTGATAGTTATTTACCTCCTTTCCACGTTCTCATTCAACTCAAAAAACCCAAGCACCTGGTTAGCAAACCAACAACATAAAAAAAGGCCGGGGTAACCGGCCTTGATCTTGAAGGTCATCGTGAGCTCATGAGTCACTGGGTTCGCCAAGACTCCACTACGTCTTGGCCATATTCCGTTTTCCACTCCTTGAGCACTTTGTGGTTGCCGCCCTTGGTTTCAACATGCTCACCCGTGTTTGGGTTACGGTAAATCTTCACTACTCGTGGCGCGCGAGTCTTTGCCGGCTCGACGCCTCTTTTTTTAAGGTAGTCTGGGTCAAAAATCGCGATTATGTCACCCAGGTGTTTTCCATACTCCGACATTAATACCCGGAGCTTCTTCTCGAACTCCATTTCCTTCACAAGCGCTTCATTGCCGCTCAATTTTTCCAGCCGGACCTGAAGTTCTTTGATGGCTTCCTCAGTTGCGCGGTATTCGATAATGAGGGACATATTGTCTCCTTGGGTTGGGTTTATACCACTGAGCCGTGTTGGGGCTATGGAGAGGCTTTGAGAGCCTGTTCTAGATCATGCCTACCGATGTAAGGAATGCATAGCCAGCTAGGAAGCCAGTGCAAGGCCAGAAAGCATAGAATTGAATGTTGGCGCTCAATTGATTTTTCATTGTGTTCAAGAGGGTTAACCCTCTTCCTCCAAGCGATTAATTTCGATAATAACGCTCTGCATATTCTCGATCGCGGTTTCGGCGGCTTTTCGCGCCTTACCGAAGAGTATTTCCTTACCTTCAAGCAGGGTGTCCAAGCGATTATTTTCTCGACGAAGTTGCTTTGCTATGGAGTCGAAATCCTCACCCTCCGGTGCTTTTTGTCCCTGAAGTTTAAATTCCATTGCCTGGGTGTGCTTTGACATCAAGTCACGGACAACGCTACGTTGCCTGTCGCTTTGCTCGTCGAAACCGGTGATGCTGCCGAGAAACTTTACGACTGCTTTCGCACTGGCCAAGGCTTTAGGACCTACCTCTAATTTCCCTGGGCTTGTTTGTGCAGCTGCCTGGTCAGCTTTCCCTCCAGGGACATCATGATTTTTGGATGGAACATTGTCAGCATCTGCCTGGTGATCGGGAGTCTGTCCCGGGATATGCTCAAAGCTCTGCACCTGCTTCTGAAGAGAGCGCACGTCGCTACCTGGCACCTCGTTTGTAGTGTTTGCATCATCGACGACAAATCCTGACGCGGTGTTGCTATCCACCCCAAAGAGGTTAGGGCCAAAATCCATAACGGTATCGTCCTGGGACGTTTGCATCTGGGTATTCCTTTCAGTGCGGGCTTTGATCTATCAAAACACCTGGCCAGAAAATCCCAACCTTCATGGTTCCTCAGCGTATTTGGATTGCATTTTGACCTTAACCCGGGGTTCAAGTCTTTTCGCTATATCTACTACAAAGGCCAAGAATTGAAGATCTAGCCCTTCTTCAACCTCATTCATGATGTCGTCAGCAACACCCTCTGCCTCTCGCCCAAAATGCATGCCGGCATCAGCCATTTCGAAAAGCAATTGAGCTGCAGGTTTTCTTTCCAATGTATAAAAAGCCTCCGACTCTTGTTCTCTAGCTGCTACCAGGTTACGAGGAGTGTCAGGAGGCTCTGCATCGTCCTCGACTTCAAGTGGTACTGGAGGAGGCAAGGAACCCGATTTATCTGTTGGCGGGACTACCTTCTTGGGGGAACCAGTTGTTGCCCTGCCCTCTTCCCTCATATCTTTAGCTGCTTTACGAATCGCCCTGGGCCCGCGGCTACATAACTCTTGCTGTGTTTCTTTCTGCAGCTTGGCCACCTGCTCAGCCGCAGAGACGCTGACTTCGCCGGCCTTCACTGCATCCAGTAACTCTTGGGTGCCGTTCCGGACAACTTTACAAGCTGAGGATACCGAGCGAGGACTGATACCTAACACTTTAGCTGCCTGCTCAATAGCCATTTTAGCCGCTTCCAACTCTTGCCCCGCAGCTTTCTCAAGATCAACCGTTATGGCACTACTCCCGCGTAGGGAGGAAAGCTCGGCAGCAATCAGTGCACGCTGTGCAATAGTGAGCTGCCGGCGATACAGGTTGAGGGAGAGGACGTAACCCAGGGCATCATCTCCCGTGAACTCCTCTCTCATGGGTTCGATCAGCAGATCCTTGCAAACTCGATAGCGATTACGGCCATCAAGGATCTTCCCTTCGTAAAGAACGATCGGCTCGCGCTGCCCGTTAGCATCGATGTCATCAAGCAAGGCCTGGTACTCATCACCAACAATTAGCGGAAACAGTTGAGCGTAATCGTGAAACTCCAAATCTACGTTTTGCATATGCAGCTTCTCGTTCCATGTTCTATCAAGAAACGATAAACCGGGTAAAAATTGGAATGACGCTTTTTCAAGTCGTTTTCACGTCTGATTTTGAGTGGCGTTGTTATCCGTCAGTATAAAATCCAAGGCAAAAAAAACCCTGCCGTTTTAAGCAGGGATTGTGATTGCCAATATTTCTGGAGAACATTAAATCACTATTAAATCTTCTCTTGCAGTTGGCTTATCAGTTCCTCAAGAGCCTCTTGATCTGGCTGTGTATCAACGAATCTAAGCGTTTTATCTGAAAGGACTTCCATGACACCCCACTTCAGTTCGTGTAAATCCTGGCCCGGCTCCGGTGGAGTCTCCCAATAGGGAAAGCTTCTGACTACATGAGGCGGAATCTTTGTGATCATGGCTGAATCTCAGTATTTTCTGTCAAGGCAAAGGCTGAATGCTAATCGGTGTATAAATATACAGTCCTGATTCACCACTAAAAACAGCGTCAAAAGTACGTCATTTCCAGCTCGTAAATGACTTGCAGAACGGCAACACCTATAAAAGTTGTCTCATAGCACAGCATAAGCTAGGGCCATGCCTACAGCAAACATTAGGACTGCACAGACCGTTTAAGACTTGACAAGTTTCATTAATTTGATGCTTTTTTTCAATTGCTCAGACCACCGGCGCCTTGATCCATCCAATGGTTCCATAGCGGCCTGGCTATCTAAAGCATAGGTGATTACCGGAATCTCTACCCCCGCAGCTAAAGGTTATCCATAAAGCAACTTGGTTAAACCTTAGGCCTATGCGCCAGGCTTCCGGCTAATGCTACACGCGTATTCCATCCAGGGCAGCATATCGACATACAGATCTGGTTACTCAAATCTGAAGTCGAGGTCGTTTACTGGCAGGCATTCATAGCCACCTTAGGGCTAAGCCAACCTTGCCTGTATGCCTCTGCCATCGCCACTTTGAGCTCTGGGATAGATGAGATATCACAAGACACCGTGGGTTTCTTGCCCCCATGGTCTGTGGGCAGTTCCAAGATCACCTGCAGGGGGTCGTTCAGCGAGACCTGGAATCTTATGCTCGGAAGACCGGCGAAGGTCACACAAATCTTCGCCTGGTGCAGTTCGGCGTAAGCTTGCCGTGCCTCCCCTTCATGCTCATACGCCAGAGAGACGTGGTGTTTGGTTGAATTGGTCATAAATAATCCCTGGCGTTTGGTCTACGCAAATTTGCGTGACGCTTAGTGCTTTGTTTTGGGCCCTCGCCTCGTTGCGTATGAACCGATCTTCACTGCTCAGCATGTGTATCCGAGCAGGAGCAGAGCACTTCAGCCAGTGTTCTGCTATCACTGAAAACAACTCGATACGGCTCAGGCCGAGCAAATGCTCAGGCTCGATCTTGGGTAGCTGTTCGAAGGTGGTGAATCGAGTTTGCGGTTGCACCACTCTGTGTTTTGGTTGCGCGACTGCGGTTGCCATATATCCCTATCTCGAAGTCTAAAAACCATATTCTGTCATGGCACTTTGCCTTCGTGTTCATGTTTTCAGACTGAATTATCGTCTGAAATATGCAGTTACAATGGTTTTGAGAATCATTCACTAGAGATCAGAGAACGGTCAATTCCCTTTAGAAAGGTCTCAAACTGTTCGGCTAAGCGTTTAGCATCAACGGATTTTTCGCAGCGAACCTCAACTTTTTTCCCTTCAACACGAACTCGACCTATCCCGCTGATCTCGGTATCGGTGAACTTGTTAGTCGGATTTTTCTGGTTCAGGGCTGCAATTTCCTTAGCCAGCCACCTCAGTGCGTGCTCCTGACTCCACTTTTGATCTCTCATTGCAGTTACAGCTTTAAGAAGTAATTCTGGAGCTGTACTGCTGAACTGAACAAAATCTTTAGCCCATTTTCCGCCGATCAGCGACGGTATCTCGTCCAGAATCAGACGTACCGCTTTCGGAAGCTCCATAAGCAGCAGGCATCTACTAATCACCGAGTGATTTACCCCTACTCTCCTTCCCAAACTTCGAATCGAACGCTCACCTTTTGATTCCAATATCGAAGAATAAGATTTTCCTCGCTCGTATTCAGTGAGTGTTTCCTGGCCTTCGTTGTCCGTCAGTGCCAGGATTTGTGCCATAGAGTCATCCAACTCGCGCACATGTGAGGTAATAGTATCCCGGCCTAGTAGTTTGTGAGCCCTCCATCTACGCTCACCTCCAATTAGCTCAAAAGATCCATCTCCTAATGGCCTGACAGTAATAGGCTTGACCAAGCCAACTGATGCAATGGAGTTGGCGAGTTCCTCAATTGCAGTTTCACTGAACGTGAGTCGAGGCTGAAATGGAGATACACGTATTAGCTCTGTGCGAATTTCAGCGATCACCCCACTTCCTATAACCAGGTTACTGGTTTCTGTGATTGCCTGAGCATTTGCAGACACTACTGCAGTTTCGTGTCCAACCGGCGGATTGCCTCCGGATTCTGACTGTTTCTGAGCAAGCATTTCTCTTACCGAAACGTTCAAGTTGGGTTCTGGCAATTCTGCTGGCGCTCGTTTTACTCCTGACATCCAGCTTGGAGCTTTTTTTGGATTACCAGGGAAATCCTCTGACTTAGCCATTTCTTCTCCTTCAATCAACCTTGGTCTTGTCCAATTTCCTTTCGGGTGGTGCTCGGAGCACCAGTACCCCAGTTATCTCAAGTGGTGCTCGGAGCACCAGTCTCCTGAAATGTACAGTGGTGCTCGGAGCACCATTTACTGGGATGCAAATTCTCGAACCTTTTGAAGGATCTCGCTGAATACAGATCGCATAGAATCAATGGATTTGTTGGTTGCACCCTTCCAGACAATCAGCGGGACACCTTGATCTAACGCCTTGCCGTAGTCTTCTGAATAGTAGAGCTTTTCCTCAGCAACCCGTCCTGGAAACAGATCGTTCAGAACAACTAGGTTGTTCAGAATACGTTTGCGGTTACGAATGAACATCGTCGGAATCGCCAAAACAACCGGAGAACGGCGGTAAGCCTTCGCGAAACGAACCATCCATTCATTCAATCGCATCAATGCGCGGAAAGAGAACTTATCCATCCGGACAGGGCAAATAACGAAGTCACTTGCGACAATAGAGTTTTTAGTCAGGCGAGAAGCAGTAGGGGCATTGTCAAAAAGGATGACGTCATAGTTCGACGTATCAATGCCCTCGATCTCACCGTTTCGCGCGCGCTCCAACCAATCGGCGTACCAGAAATCCATATTATTCTCGGCGTCCAACGCGACAACTAGATCCTCAAGATATGCATCAGCAGGGATAAGATGAGGACCGTTTTCACCGAATGGTTTCTTCACAACCTGCGCAAAATTCAACGGTTCAAATTGCCTACCTCTGAGTTCGGGGCTCAGCAGGTTACCGAGGTTGCCATCAACATATCGGTCTGGCGGTATACCCATAGTTTCAAGGTCAGTTCTTGACAAATCTGGGTCATATCCCAACTCACTTGAGGAATCGCCCTGGGGATCGTTGTCGATGATTAGAACTCGGAGCCCTTGCATCTGAAGGGAGATGGCCAGGTTAACCGTCACTGTGGTTTTGCCTGTACCACCCTTAGGAACAAAGGTCGAAATCACCACTTGTCGTGATAAACCTTTGGCTTGACCTTTTGCTCTGCGTATCGCTGCAATGTCAAAGATGTCACTCAACGTGTAAGCGCGAGTAGGGACTGTTCCGCGTTGAATCCTACGGATTTCAAGACCGTTTTCATCTTCAATATCTTGCAGGCGACGAGTCGTTAATCCGAAGCAATCGGCCGCGAATTTAGGTGGGTAGAGGAGGGTGGAAAAATCGGTGTAATAGACCGATTCCTCTTCAAACTGCTCGCTTGACTGCTGCATGAAATTCCCTGCATGTGTTGAATACAGGTCAATCATAATCCTTAAAGCTGCTTTTTCAAGGAGAAAACACGGTACAGGGCTTTTTTAGGCTACTGAAACCGAACCTATGCACGTTTTTTTGAGCATCAAGTTCGGCTTTATTTCGGTTTTTGATTGCTTAGCCCGAATTACTGTTCAGGTGAAAAGGGGAGGGGAGACTACTGTTCTGGCTAAGCGTACTGTTGTTGAGCCAGGGTACGGGCGCGTTTGAAGTCTGCGCTGATGTAGTTGACTGTGAACTGAGAATCAAGAGGATGCGATTCAACAATCACCTCAGTCGTCCCGTACCTGAAAAAAATGTCCTCAGATCCTAGGCTCGATTGATCGCCAGTCATCTCAAGCTTGCTTCGCAAGCCTTCCACAACCTCTTCCAGATGTAGCTTGTCTGCTTTTACCGTAGCTACGTCTAGCACTCCCTTTGCGTTAAAGGCTAACTGGATGTCAGTAATACCCTCCATATTGATCTCCCACTCCGAAAGATTGAGTACGGGGCCACCCGTGTATGACGTACCAATCTTGTCAATAATGGTGTAGTGCTGCTGAACGTCGATGATCGTTGTAACGCCTACGGATAGACTTGCCGGCTCCGGTGCAATAGCAGCCATGCTTATCAGATAGGCAGCTACACCAGCGAAAGCAGCAGTATTCATTGGGATCCTCCAGGTCATGTTCGATTGGGACATTTTCGCTTCCCGTACCTGAAGAATGTGCTGCTTTCGAACCGCATTAGCGTCTGAAAAGCGGGAGTCTCGATTTTTTGATTAACGCAGTCTCGAGCGTCATTTCTCACGTTCAGCAAATCAGCTTTTCACTTTTAAAAGCCTTTTAATTGTTTTTATCTTGTTGTTCTCTTGTTTTTAGAACGCTGCAGGCCTTGTATTACGGGGCTTCCAGAGCATCATCGACTACTAATTGCGGTAAAGCGACTACAGATTCAGGCTTTGCGACTAAGGATTACGGCTAATACGACTACAGATTCCGGCTGCAACGACTACGGATTGCGGCCGTTATCCACAGCCCAAAACTCCTAATTCTGTCTTGGTCTATCGACTACAAATTGCGGCTGAATGGGTGGGTCTTACCACGGCACCCAGTTTTTAGGTTTTGATTTCAGGACAATTCTCGCACTGAAATTGAACAGCCAGTCGAGATTTACTCAAAAAAACTCGCTAATTCACTGATTTATATAGGATTTATTTATAATAGGACCTGTACTGAATCAGTAGGAGCAAATTTCGCTTTCCACGCATCGGTCGGTCGAAACAAAGCCAATACGACAGCAGTAGGACCCAATCGACTACAAATTACGGCTACGTCTGTGAGCGGCCAGTATGTGTCGACTACAAATTACGGCTGCCCAATGACGGCTTGAAAGCCACCGGGTCGGGCATCTGTATCGGCTATTGACTACAAATTACGGCTATCACAATGGTCAATATTCGATCATCGACTACAAATTGCGGCTAATGTTTGTTCTCTGAATCACTCGATTGACTACAGATTACGGCTACTCTCTATCGACTACGGATTCTACGTATTGTGTAAAAGTCTAGATTCGACATCGCTGAAACGCCCGTATTTGTTAGCTTTGCGTTGGAGATCGCGCCGCGGGTATCGACTACAACGCATTCTCGATGTAGGGTTTGGCAACCTAGCGTAGGGCCAGTCATGTCCAATTTATCCAAGCCGAACAAGTCAGAACCAAAGCAACTCAGGGTTACTAAATCCAACACGTTGATTACGGCCTCGTATCGGCTAACACTCAACGAACAGCGTTTGATCTTGGCGGCCATTAGCAAGCTTGATCCCAGAAGGCCCATGCCTAAAAAGGTGTCGGTGTCTGCTGCAGACTATTCGGATATCTATGGAGTACAGCTCCGACACGCGTACGAGCAGATGAAAGTGGCTGCGGATGAGTTGTACGAGCGAGATATAAAAACCTTCGATGGATCTGGCATGGAGCGGAAGCGATGGGTTGACCGCGCTAAGTACCTGGATGGAGAGGGCAGGGTAGAGCTGTCATTTACGATCCACGTCATGCCATACCTATCGATGCTTTACAGCAAAGTGACCAGTTATGACCTGCGGCGTGTTGCATGCTTAGACTCGATCCACTCATTCCGCCTATTCGAAATGCTCATGCAGTTCCGCAAAACCGGTTGGGCATACATAGAGGTCGAGTCTTTACGGGTTGCGCTCGGTTTATCGGAGGCCTACCAACGATTCAATAACCTTCGCCAACGGGTAATCGACCCGGCCGTTGCTGAGCTCAAGGCGAAAAGTAATCTGGATGTTAGCTATGAGTTGAAAAGAGAAGGCCGAAAAGTAATAGCCATCAAATTCACCTTCTCCGACCTGGCACAGCTTGCGCTTAATCTAGAACTAGAACCTGAAGATCTTCCACCGCTTCCCGATTTTGACCACGAAGAGGAAAGTGAATGGCTGCTCAGTAGGTCGCTCGGAGAAATAGCTGAAGCCCAGGAAGCAGGGCTTCTGTTCGAGGTGTCTCCCGATGGCGCTGAACTGCCTAGCTAACAAGCCGTGGTCATTTGACGACCACTTGCTGCTTGAGCCGGCAGTAAGCGCGTTCTCTACTCAGGTAGCTGGAGGAGGGTAGTGCTCAGTTACAAGGGACAACAGTGAAGAGACTTCGACGCCAATGGCTGACGTCTGCGCTGGACGCTCGTCCAGCTAATTTGAGTTCTTCGAAAATTAGCAGCGCAAACGACATTGCAGCCTCGTCATCTTCGTGAAGGTTGACGATTACGATCGGGAACCGGTCACCATCGTCAGAATCCGGCCGTGCAATTGCGACGGTCTGAATTCCCCAGGAGTTACCGTCGTCGAAGGGCTCCACAATAAATCGGATCAGACGGATGATCCTACCGTTACGAATCAACTGGATTAGGTCGCAACAGAACAAATCTGTTTGGTTCTGCGGACAAAGTCTGCTGGCTGTCATTCTGTAGCTGCTCCCTTGATGTGTCTGAATCCTGTCAGCACTGCATAGAATCCCAAACTTCACCTTTCACATTGGTATGAGCAGTTTTAAAGGAGTGCGGGTGCATTCTGTGCTCCTGGTTGGGAATGGTTGAACGGCTTCGTCATAGATCAACAGCGGGGGTGTGAAAATGTCGAAAGGAAATCGCCTGTTCCGGGGGCCTGAAAGTCATGCTGCGGAAAAACTATCCAGGGATGCACTAGCGCCATTTCTGAAAGATAGAGGCTACGTTGTCATTGACGACAAGCGAATTCAAACGGGCGTAGCCACGCAACAGTTCATCGTCACCCGCACTCCTGATGGCCAGGTACTGAGTATGCGCGTCCGACTGTGCTGGAGGCGCGATGGACGAAATCCCAACGAGAAGAACTACTCAGCGGCTCAACTGGCGGCGCATCTGCGGTCGGGCGGATGGGATGCGACACTGGAGCACATCACCACCCGAGACACAAAGCGTGGGCTCACTCACAATCTGCTTTTACAGCGTGACGGAGGCGCAATTATCTTTGCCGCGCTCATTCCTATCGAAAGTCTCCACGATATCTGGAACCGCCAGCGAGAAGTCAGCGATGACTTACAACGCCGTGGCTTGAAGGGGCGAGCTCGGAAGAATCACGCACAAAATGGCACTAGCCCGACCCTATGGTTGCAGGATGACCGGACACCTGACGGACACGAGGTCGCCGATGCGCTGTGGCAGTGGCCCGGTGTGATCGATTTAGCCCAGCTTACTCCCCATGCAGTGAGGCCGGTACTGGTCGATGACACCTATGATGACTGCCCGACGCCGGACTACTCGACTCTGGGCCGGGATGAAGGCGAGCGTGTGCCCGTGCTTCGTTCGGAGGTTCGTCGCGATCCGCATGTACGTCGAGCTGTACTTGAAAGGGCCGGGTTTGCGTGCGAGCGTGAGAGTTGTGGTAAGAGCCGGGACTTCCCTGGCTTCCTGGATGTTCATCACATCTTAGGGGCCGAGAAGTCAGATCGTGTTTACAACTGTGTGGCCTTGTGCCCGTGCTGTCACCGCGAAGCGCACTATGCACCATATGCGGATGACCTCAACATGCAGCTACTTACATACGCCAAGAGGTTCGGCTGAACCACTCCACAGTGTGAGGGCCTCTACACCTGTGGGGCCAATGGATTAAGCGGCGGGAGGCAGTCCTCAAACTGTGTCTGGATAACTCGCATCGGCTTGATGCAGCAATCATTGCCAGTGAGGATCGCCGCGAGCATCCCCGTCATTGTCATCAATCCGTTGGAGTTCCGCAGAACTTGCAGTACGAGTTGGGTAGGATAGCCCTCCAGGTGCCGACGCAGCGGGTGAATGCCGCTGTGCACATAGGAGTTCATCGCCGACCAGGAAACGTCTTTGAACTGGATCAGCATAGATGAAGCCCCGACCGGAGCCTTCTTCACGATAGCCTCCATCATCTCCCCAATTTGGGGGAGTTTATTGGCTACCCGCGCGCTTTCCTCTGTCAGCGGTGCCATGAGCTTTTGGATGGCCAGGTCACTCGCAGCGTACAACATCCACATTGCCTTGGTGTGAGCTTCAAACTGGAGGCGTAGCGTCGACATAGCGGTGGTTGGACTGCCATGCTCGAACAGGATGCGTAGTGCCTGAGCGTGTTCTAGGGCGATTCCACAGGCAATCATTGCAGCCTCAAACCGCTCGCCGGGGTATGTGGGTTCGTCTTCGAGCAGTCGCAGGATCTCAGCCTGTAGAACAGCCGAGCGGGTGAGCATTTCCTCAAGCGGCATATTGCACTTCACTTATACGGTAGACAAAACCAGTATAGGGGCTGCTGGAACAGCCTCAAGGCGTACTTTTTCCGAACTTTGTAGGTCCCCTCCATGGTGCATGCAATACCACCCCTTCACTTAGTTTCGTGTAAATGGACTCAATCCCCTCGACTCTGGTTAACATGGTTGAGTTAGGTCTTAGGGTTGCCTCGATAAGGCCCTGAGTGAAGGGGTGGTATTATGTGGGGATCGGTATGACTCAATCTATTGTCTTGGCGTTCGAACGTCTCACTGCCGCGGTGACTGCCTTAAACGCAAAGTGGCCATCCCTTGTAGTAGCGGGGAGGGCTTGGCGAATCCCGCTTCTATCAGAGCAAAAAACTCCTTCTAATATCGCAGTTCAAAGCATCACAGGAATGGAAGCCATTACGGCGGCTATAACGGCATTTGGAGAGTTCGAACGTGATCTTGGCCAGGCTCCAGGAACCGTTATGCGCTTACCTGGTTACTTCGTGCTGTCAGGGTCGGTACTGGAGGAGGGAAGGGCAGTGAACCGCTGCAAGACCGCCTTGATGGAAGCGATCGAAGCTGAACGGGAGCTTCGCAACGTTGCTGTCAGCCGCCGCTCTCACATCATGCGCCAAGCCTTGGGTAAAAATTTCTCTCTCAATCAGCTCAAACGGGCAATCCAGGTCTTTGACGCTGCGCCAAGACAGATCACTTTCACCTGGGCCGGCCACACCTCAGGAAAAGAGCGTGTGACTGTCGCGCACGCGCGCGAGCTGCTGCTCGAGGAAGCTCATGAGCGATCTATGGCCACCGGTGAGCCTGTAGAAAGTAGTCCGCAGTGGGTCGATCTGCGCAGCATCGCGAACATGGCTGAAACTGACTTATTGGATGTGCCAAAGCAAATCGCGCCGCATCCGCGGGCAATGCTGTGGTTTTCAGAGAGCAGCCGCTATGACGCAATGCTGCACGCTAACCTTCCGTTTTTCGTTTTGGATGGGCAAAGCGTTGCGAGGGTTGTTTCTCTCAAGAATTTTGACCGAGATCTACGATCGGCAAGACGCTTCGACATGAAACAGCGGACGCCGGCACTCCCAGGAGGTCGATTTTTTGTTGCTGCGCCCGAGGATGAATGTGGAGACCCGAAATCTGATGCAGTAGACGCCGTGACCTCGACTTACCGAGAGTCGATAAGAACGAAACCGGCCGACTGAAAAATCCAGAAATATCAATATGTTACAGTTCGTTGAATGGTTGTTATGTTAAACGACAATTACCAGAACGATTCTAATATCTAAATGGAATATGTTGCAGGAATGTATACCTATGAGTATCGAAACCACCCGAAAGCCTGCTCCGACGCTGTTAACTGAGCCGCTGACCCTGACCCTTGATCATCTGACGCTGGGCGATCTGAATGCCTACCGCCAGGCGACCCACGCCGAACAATGGCCACCAGCAGATCTGAATGGGGATGAGCGGAAATTCTACATCGAGCAGCAGCAGAAATTTGCGGCCGAAGCGGCATTGGGGCTGGCCCTATTCCTCAATGATCAAGTCGCACGGCAGCTCAGCGAGCCGATCGAGGAATAGTTCGGTGAAAACTCAATCAGCACATGATCAACACCCTTTGTTTCTTGCTGCGATGGTGCAGTTGATCGCCGATGTTCCTGCAGTTGTATGGATTGTTGCCGACTCGTGGGTGCGATGCGAGAACTGTGAGTACACGATTGGTGCTGACTAGCCTGCGACACGTGAACAGGTTTGCCAACTTCTGATAGACGCGGACTGGAACGCTCAGCAGTGGCTAAGCGACTGACCAAGGGAAGGAAACGTGTTCTTCACCGTCCTCACCGTCCGTTCGAAGCAGATCGAAATCAAAGCAGCTAGACGCTTTCGATGGCTACCCGGTAGGGACTTCTCCGCACCAGGTCACGTATTGATGAATTGGCTGGGTGTGATGGTGTTCACCGAGCCAGCCCGCCCAAAGCTGGATGCATAGGAAAATCAGAAAATGCCACGGAATAGCGAATACGGAAATATGCCGAAATATGCGTAGCTGGTAATGATTGCATGATTGCCGGTCGCAGGCACCTGGGTGAAGACAATGGAGGTGATGGCCTGCTCATAGCCCCTCCCGGGTTAGTCCGCTGAATGCGCTCAATATTCATACAGTCGCTGCCAGGTGTTGTCGGTTTCGAGTCGGTAATCGTGGGTTCGATAGTAATGTGCTGAAGATGTGAGCCATGCCTACACGACTATTTTGGCATAACATGTCGGTAAAATTTTCCGGCCCGCATGAGTCACGCTCTATCACCAAAAGCGCACCAGTCAAATAAGGACAAACATGAATATATGCAAGTGTTTGCAATGCAATACATGCGGAACGAAAATCGATTGCAGAATCGGCATGTCTAATAGAGATATACAGCCATTCCAGTTCGCCTGCCCAAATTGCGAAGAGCGTATTTCTTTCGTATTTGGTCAAGAAGATGGTGAGTTACGTGGCGCCAATGAGTTGATCATAAAGCCTAATGAACTTTTCAATGGCGAAAACCCATTTATTGATCTCCATCTAGACTTCCCCGTCTACTTTGGGAAATATGAAATGGGCATGACAACTTTCATGAGGGTAACAAGGGAAATAAGCTTAGATGCTTACCGCCACTTGAATCTCCGCTTGGACATGTTGAACCGACTCTATCCAATGCAGCATGATTTGAGAAGTGTAATTACGCAATTCAAACGCGGAGACATAGATAGCTTTGAAAAAACCTGCGCCAGGTTACCTGGAGTCAATCTAAAATCGCATAAACAGCAAGATGTGCTAGCCGCTCTCTATTCAGCAACATCTATTATGTCATCGCCATTTACGATTCACGGAGTCAACGCCGAAATAAGTGAGGGAGCACCCCAGATATGCAGATGGTTACATGAAAGCCACCCGGACAAAACGCTGGAATTTATCGAAGAAATTCTAGCCAATGAATTTCTCAGAAATCTGCATAATGATTGCCTATCCCTTTATCCCAAGCTAATTTCTATGGATTTGCCGTTCAGATCAGCCTTTTTTTACGACTACGCGGACAACGATAATATTGGCCGTAATCCTGCCAGAATCTCTACCGCTGACTTCGATGTTTGCAGCAATTATTACAAAGATTTGTCTGAGGTTTTCGCCCGTCAACTTACTTTCTTGGCGGGCTTGAACAACCTTATGAAACGTGGGGATAGCGACCAATTCGAGCCCTCCCTTAAAGTGACTACGCTGGGTAAAGCAAGGCTAGATCTGGTTTCTTTGAATGCGTTCGCTAACGTAGACCTAGGAAACAAACTACGCTTTATCGACGATTGTTTTTACAAAATAGACACATCAGCAATTGATAACAAGCTAAGAAATGGCATAGCTCATTACAAGTACGACTACAAAGAATCAACGCAAACCATTACTTACTACCCTAGCAGAGAAGGGATGAGTCGAGAGAAATACCACGAAACGTCATTTATGGAGTTCATGAGGAAGTCTCTATTACTCTTTAGGGAAGTTCATAACGTGAATCACATCATCAAGGCGGTGCTTTTTTTATTGTGTATTGATTCTGAAAAAAGAGATATAAATTAACGTCAAAATCTATGTTAGGAGTGAAAAAACCCAAGCATGGCTTGGGTTTGAATGAGCGCTAGGTGACTAGGTTCTAGGTTTTTTGAATGACCTATTGTTCATCGTTTTTCTTCGGGATTATCCATTCCCTCCGGCCTGTCGGGAGTAACTGCATTCTTCGGAAAAACTCCAGCCGAACGTAACTCAGCCTCGATCAAATCGTTGCGACGCTTCATTTGCTCAACGATCCGTTCGCCAACCCAAAAAAACCCAATTGCTATAGCCATGAGCCCTATCCAGATTTGCGTACTTGCTACTATTTCCACCGAGCACCTCATTTTAGTCGGGCGTTTAAATCATTACGTTGAACCGCAGCTGTCGCAGATTCAGTGAAGCTTAGAGGTGGCCATTTTGGCAGTTTCCTCGCTCAATTTGACTATGCTCTCAGCATTTCACATGGCTTACAAAACCCAAGCCCACATCCAGTCCGTGCTGCATTGCAATCACGCTTTGGGGGGAAATGGAGGTATATCTTTTCCTTTCGGATCAGCCGCGGCATTCCATGACCACCACCCTGCATCACCGTACTCCTGGTTGTACCAAGCTGTTTTAATGGCCTTCCGTTCTAGGTAGACAGGAGTGCTCATGCCGAACACTTCCAGGGGAAGATCTTTGCCCGTATCCAAAAGCCAGAAGTCAGGAAAAACCTCACTTTCATCAGCGTCATAACGCAATGGTTTATCAAAGCTGCGGCCGGATGCGTGGAGTTTGCTCTCTATCACGGCTTCGTAATCTGAATCGACGGGAATCCAGCGTTCAGTTACCTGCATCAGCGCCACCTCAACGACATCAACTCGCGAAAATGACTCTCCTTTAGGCGGCGTGACTTGAGCCACAGCGATAACGCGACTTCCACGTTTCCATGCGGAAAGCTCTCTCTCGAATCGGCGGGCGGCAGTTGCCCAGACTGCCGGCGGCAAATTCAGCATGGGCATGCCGAACGGCCCGGCCAGCGGTAATCTGCTGATGTCTCCAGAATGGCGTTCAGTGTTATATCGAGCCAGCGGCGATATTGCGAGGAGCCGGAGATCCCGGGTCATCGCCGAATTGGCGACCGCCAGGTTGCGAGCTGCCCCCTTACTGTCCTTTTGCGCACCCAACAAAAGCACTCCACTCAACTTCATACGGCTTGCTGCTACACGTTCTGCAGCCTGAAGAAGCGCGTAGTTCACAATGCCACTGTTGCGTTTGCCCTCCATTGCTGGATACCAAGTAGATAGTCGTGACTCGGACCAAAGCAGATGAAGAAGTCCGAGCAATGTCATGGCTGGTTTGCTCTTCCCTGGTGCTCTATTCAGCGTCGTGCTTTCTCTTTCCTCGGATTTAGGATCCTGAACACGTATGCCCCGGGCCAGGCGTACCCGAATACTGCCATCGTCACCCTCCTCCACCACGCCAGCCGCATACCCTTGCATACCGGAGCGCTCCGGTGCTGGCGCATAGAAGCGACAATCGTTCGAGTGTTCGTGACCTGTTCCGCCGAAACGCGCCAGATGAAAACCGTCGCTCCCCTCACGTCGCTTGATCGAGAGTTTTCGGGCACCGCTGCTTGGGCACTGGCAAGTTGCATGGTTGCCGTAGGCCTTCTCCAGGACGGATTTCCAGGGTACTGCGTACTGCAGTTCTGTTTGGAATTCCGGTGAATAACGTGTCCCAGAGATGAGAATCGGATATCGACGGTTGAGCATGATTTTTTTCTCCTGATAAGGGTCAGGCTATAGCGCGCGGCCGGCTAGCGTAAGTCGCGTCAGCACGATTCGCTAGAATCTGAATATGGAGGTCCACAAGAAATTCGTGTCCACGATCTGGAGTCATGAGTGCAACTCCAAACAGTTCGTTTGCTGCAATGCTTCCGCCGGTCCCGTGAAAGCTTTCTTTTCCCTCTATCATGGAAAATATCCCCTCGAGATAACCTGTCTCAACCGCGTCAGCAGATAAATTCGGATTTGTGAGTCCGAAAACTTTGCCCGTTGGCCACTCCAGGTCCCCAAGTGGGGGAAGGTTCTCCAGTGCCCAGTAGCCGGTGCGTTTGACGGCTCGTGCGAGCTCGTAGTGCTTCTGGTCACTCTGATACCAGCCCCCAACCGAATGGAGCTTTTGCCGTGCCTGATCCAGACGATCAAGCTGTACGGCGCGAATAGAGCGCTCGTATTCAGGAAGGTTGTCAAAGCCATCGATCCAAATCGGGACAATGCGTAGCGCCTCCCAACGCAGTAAACAGCGCATAAGTGATGAGCGACTGCCATTCATGAAGACTTCGCCTGGCTGCACCAATTGGTTGTCGCTGTTGTACAGGCCAACTAGGCAGTTTTGGTGGAGCCAAATATTTCGCTGAATGAAGTCGTAGATTGCTTCAGCATTGTGCAGGAGCGGGTCACTACCGACAGGGCCACTAAGTGTCTGGTGCGAGAGGGTGACCATGTGCCGGTCAATAAAGTACGGCCTCATTTTACCGAGGGCGCAGAGACTACGGATTTTCATTAAGTCGAAGCCTCCTAATTGGGGTTGTGCCGAGATAAAGGAAATTTAGGACATTCGTCCTGTAAATGCCTGTAATTACGTTGTTTTTTGTTTGTTCTATTTGCGGCTTAAGCCAATGCCTAAAGGGCTGTCATCCCGTATCTAGCTATGGCTTGCGCCGCAGTAACGAGCCAGCCGCATTCTCCTCGAAGGCTCTAGCCTCTTCGATATAGCCGTGGACGGTGCTGTCGTGCCGCCAGCCACCCTGACGCTTGATCTCCAGAAAGTCCGCCCCAGCCCGATGGGCGCTGGTGGCCAGTCCACGGCGCAGACTGTGGCTGCTCATCTTGGGCACATACGACAGCCCCGCTGCTTCGGCACGGGCCGACAGGATGGTATTAACGCTACCCTCGTGCAGCGCCACCTCGCCGATCACGCCCCAGCGACTGATGCGCCGGAACAGTGGCCCC
Organism: Pseudomonas hygromyciniae; assembly: GCF_016925675.1. Taxonomy (NCBI): domain Bacteria; kingdom Pseudomonadati; phylum Pseudomonadota; class Gammaproteobacteria; order Pseudomonadales; family Pseudomonadaceae; genus Pseudomonas; species Pseudomonas hygromyciniae. Next base: position 228,572 of record NZ_CP070507.1, read on the forward strand.
TGCTCAATCTGAGCGGCATCCAACCAACACCGTAGCGCCTTTGCCGGGCAGCAGACGCAGTCGCCGAACGGAATCGCCTTGTCCAGTCCCTCGCCCTCCTGATCGGTCTTGGAGCGCGGCAGCGTGATCCGCAGACCTTCCCGCTCCCACTGAAGGTATTGCACCTCCAGCGTGACCAGCTCGCTGCGGCGGAACGCACCGAAGTACCCCACCTGTAGCAATGCGCTGTCACGCAGCGCGGCGAGCCCTTCGAGCGCGTCCAGATGCGTCACGATGAGCTCGAGATCCTCCAGCAGCAGCGCCTTGGCTTTGTGTCGCGGCCGCCCATGGACTCGCTCAATCCCGCGCATGGTCTTGCGGACGGTGGCGCTGGCGGCCGGATCGGGAAAGCCCTGATAGCGGTGCCATTGCGACAGCGCGGTGAGGCGCAGCGCCAGGGTCCGCGGGTTCAACACTACCGCGAAGGCCAGCAGGTAGCGAATCAGCGCCGCTTCATCGCACGGCAGGACGCCGCCCCAGGCCTGAAAGTGGCGGATCGCCGAGCGGTAGGTGCGTCGGGTGTTGTCGGAGGTGGCCGCCGCAAGAAAACGCTGGTGTTGCTGGGCCAACTGCTCGGGCGTGGCAAGCGTACCGGAGGTACGCGCCGGCCCCGCTGGTTCGTCGAGTGGTAGCGAAGGGAGGTTTTCGTCGTGATTGCTGGTCTTCATCCAGAAACGCCTGTTTAGGCCGTGTGTACCGCAGATTATAGGCGCGAACATTGATCGTGAGTATTTAACCCACGATAACTGAGCTTATCGTGGCTTAGCTGGCGGTCTCACCGGGCTTAGCTATTCTGTACTTAAACCGATGTATTACGTTGTCCGTAATACGGTACGAAAAAATCCGAGGTAGTGATGGCCCGTTCTGGCGTCCTTTATGTGCATGTCGCCCAGGCGGCGGCCCGGCTCGTGGCCGCGGGCCACAGCCCGACGATCGACCGCATCCGCGCCGACCTGGGCGGGACCGGCAGCAAAAGCACGATTGCCCCCTTGTTAAAACGCTGGAAAAGCGCGCATCCCGGCACGGTCGCGCAGGCCGAACTGGGATTGCCGGCGGAGCTCGTCCTGGCGGTGAAAGGGGTGTACGAAAAAGTTCAGGCGGATGCGGTCCTGCAAGTCGAGCAGGCTGAGCAGATTCATCAGGCCGCCACCGCGGCATTGCAGGAGCAGTTGCAACAAGCTTTCGTGGAGCACGACGCGTTACTCACCGTTCAGGCGCAACAGGCCCAGGCGTTTATTGAGGCAAACGCGCGCATCCAGGTGCTGGCTGAAACTGTGCACCGTCAGGAGATTGCTCTAGCGAGCCTGGGCAGTGAGAAGCTCGGATTCGAACAGCGCCTGACTGATCGCGCCTGCGAGGTGGCCTCACTGACCCAACAACTGCAGCAAGCGCAGGTGCAATCTGAGCATTACCAGGTATCGGTTGCTCAGCAACGCGCCGACGAGCGCCAGAGCGCTGAACAACGCCACAATCACCTGGAACAAGAATTGAGTGCGCTCCGGCAACGCCTGCTCGCTCAGCAAGCACGTCTGGGCGAGCTGCAAGCTCAGGAACAACGCTTGGCACAAGACAACGATCGCCTACAGAGCGCCCTGCTCACGACCCAGGACTCGCTGACGCAGAGCCGCAGCGCGCATGAGCAGGCAGCGTTTCAGCTCACCGAGCTGAAACGAATCCATCAGGCACTAGAGCAGCATCATGGCGCTAATGAGCAGCGTTTGGCTGAGAAACGGACGAGCCTGGCTGTGACCGAGAAGGAACGGAGTCTTCTGGCAGAACGCTTAACCCGAGCTGAAACCCAACTGACCGAGGTGACCACAGACAAGCAGCTCCTCCTGCAAGAGAAAGCTGTGCTGTCCAGTCAACTCGCGGAATTCAGAGCGCAGCCGTGAGCGGTCTTGTATGGCTAATGGCGCGCTCACTAGGCATGCGCCACAACGGAGCGAAAGAGGCTCGACGCAATGGCATAAATATAGATATTTATGATCTAAGCAGTCGTCCATTTAGAAGATTGTGCCGTGCTAGAGTCCTCACGCTCACGCTCACGCCCCGCAAGCCGTAACCCAAAAGAAATCTGAGAGTAGCCATGCTCGATAAACTGACCCACCTGAAACAGCTGGAGACGGAAAGTATCCACATCATTCGTGAAGTGGCCGCCGAATTCGACAACCCGGTGATGCTCTACTCCATTGGTAAAGACTCCGCCGTGATGCTGCATCTGGCACGCAAGGCATTCTTTCCCGGCAAGCTGCCGTTCCCCGTGCTGCATGTCGATACCACATGGAAATTTCAGGAAATGTACCGTTTTCGCGCAAAGATGACTGCCGAGATGGGGCTGGATTTACTGGTGCACATTAACCAGGACGGTGTGGCGCAGAACATCAACCCCTTCACCCACGGCAGCGCCAAGCACACCGACATCATGAAGACCGAGGGCTTGAAGCAGGCCCTGGACAAGTATGGTTTCGATGCCGCCTTCGGCGGTGCCCGTCGCGATGAAGAGAAATCCCGCGCCAAGGAACGCGTGTACTCGTTCCGCGACAGCAAGCACCGCTGGGACCCGAAGAACCAGCGCCCCGAGCTGTGGAACGTCTACAACGGCAAGGTCAAGAAGGGCGAGTCGATCCGTGTGTTCCCGCTGTCCAACTGGACCGAGCTGGACATCTGGCAGTACATCTACCTGGAGCAGATCCCGATCGTGCCGCTGTACTTCGCCGCCGAGCGCGAAGTGATCGAGAAGAACGGCACGCTGATCATGATCGACGACGAGCGCATCCTCGAGCACCTGTCGGACGAGGAGAAAGCCCGTATCACCAAGAAAATGGTGCGTTTCCGCACCCTCGGCTGCTACCCGCTGACCGGCGCGGTGGAGTCCACTGCGACCACGCTGACCGACATCATTCAGGAAATGCTCCTGACCCGTACTTCCGAGCGTCAGGGCCGCGTCATCGATCACGATGGGGCCGGTTCCATGGAAGAGAAAAAACGTCAGGGCTATTTCTAAGCAGGGGGTTAATATGTCGCACCAATCCGATCTGATCAGCGAAGACATCCTCGCCTACCTGGCCCAGCACGAGCGCAAGGAATTGTTGCGTTTCCTCACCTGCGGCAACGTCGACGACGGCAAGAGCACCCTGATCGGCCGCCTGCTGCACGACTCGAAGATGATCTACGAAGACCATCTGGAAGCCATCACCCGTGACTCGAAGAAAGTCGGCACCACCGGTGATGATATCGACCTGGCATTGCTGGTCGACGGTCTGCAGGCCGAGCGCGAGCAGGGCATCACCATCGACGTGGCGTACCGCTACTTCAGCACCGCCAGGCGCAAATTTATCATCGCCGACACCCCCCGGCCATGAGCAGTACACCCGCAATATGGCCACCGGTGCTTCCACCTGCGACCTGGCGATCATCCTGATCGACGCCCGCTACGGCGTGCAGACCCAGACCAAGCGCCACAGCTTTATCGCCAGCCTGTTGGGCATCAAACACATCGTTGTGGCCATCAACAAGATGGACCTCAAGGGCTTCGATCAGGGCGTGTTCGAGCAGATCAAGGCCGATTACCTGCAGTTCGCCGAGGGCATTTCGCTCAAGCCGAGCTCGCTGCACTTCGTGCCGATGTCGGCGCTGAAGGGCGACAACGTGGTGAACAAGAGCGAGCGTTCGCCTTGGTACACCGGCCAGTCGCTGATGGAAATCCTCGAGACCGTGGAAGTCGCCGGTGACCGTAATTTCACCGATCTGCGTTTCCCGGTGCAGTACGTCAACCGTCCGAACCTGAACTTCCGTGGTTTTGCCGGCACCCTGGCCAGCGGCATCGTGCGCAAGGGCGACGAAGTTATCGCCCTGCCGTCGGGCAAGGGCAGCAAGGTCAAATCCATCGTCACCTACGAAGGTGAGCTGGAGCAGGCCGGTCCGGGTCAGGCGATCACCATCACCCTGGAAGATGAGATCGACGTATCGCGCGGCGACATGCTGGTGCATGGCGACAACCGCCCGCAGGTGGTCGATAGCTTCGACGCCATGCTGGTGTGGATGGCCGAGGAGCCGATGCTGCCGGGCAAGAAGTACGACATCAAATGCGCCACCAGCTACGTGCCGGGCTCGATTGCCAGCATCAATCACCGGGTCGAGGTGAATACCCTGGAAGAGGGCGCGGCGAGCAGCCTGCAGTTCAACGAAATCGGCCAGGTGCGCATCGCTCTGGATGCACCGATCGCGCTGGACGGCTACGCGCATAACCGCACCACCGGCTCCTTTATCGTCATCGATCGCCTGACCAATGGCACCGTCGGTGCCGGTATGATCATCGCCGAACCAGTAGGTGCTCAGGGTTCTGGCGGCCATCACGGCAAGCTGACTCACGTTTCCACCGAAGAGCGCGTCAGCCGTTTCGGTCAGCAGCCCGCCACCGTGCTGTTCAGCGGCCTGTCCGGCGCTGGCAAGAGCACCCTGGCTTACTCCGTGGAGCGCAAGCTGTTCGATATGGGTCGTGCGGTCTATGTCCTGGATGGCCAGAACCTGCGTCATGACCTGAACAAGGGCCTGCCGCAGGACCGTGCCGGGCGTACCGAGAACTGGCGTCGTGCCGCCCACGTGGCGCGTCAGTTCAACGAAGCTGGCCTGCTGACCCTGGCCGCGTTCGTCGCCCCCGGATGCCGAAGACCGTGAGCAGGCCAAGGCGCTGATCGGTGCCGAGCGTCTGATCACCGTGTATGTGCAGGCTTCGCCGCAAGTCTGCTCCGAGCGTGACCCGCAAGGCCTGTACGCAGCTGGTGTCGACAATATCCCGGGTGAGTCCTTCCCCCTATGACGTGCCGCTGAATGCCGATCTGGTGATCGACACGCAGAGCCTGTCGGTGGAAGAAGGCGTCAAGCAGGTGTTGGCGCTGCTACGTTCGCGCGGGGGTCATCGGATCAACACACCTTCTGGATCAAACCGTGTAAAAGACCGACAAAAGGCATTCAGCAAATGGCTCGACGTGTTCGAGCCATTTGCTTTTCCCCTTGAGCAACGAACAATCACTGATCCTCGCCCAACGTATTGACTGATCGTTCGGGATCGTAGGCCTCTAGAGTCAGGTTTACTTCCGTACAGGCGCTCTTCAATGTTGCAAAAAGTTCGTGTCGCCTTTTGATATCGAGCCAGACACACGACAGAAACTCGCGCTGAGGGAGCGTGAGCTAAAGCGAACACCACACTCAAGAACACCACGCTACCGAACAGGATCGCCTTCGACGAACAAGGATTGCTTCGCCGCCTCACTAACCGCCACGACGGCGGGATGGGTCAGTCTGCGCTCAATGGAGATTGCGTAGTAGCGCACCATGACCTCATGGGCGCAGCCTATGACCTCGACCCCATACTGATCCCCAATTTCATTGCTCAGTATTGCCGGCGCAGGGAAAATGCCGGCACCGGCCTTGCCGAAGGCTTTCATCAGTGCGCTGTCGTCGAACTTACCGATGATGTGTGGCTGGATCTGTTGCTCGTTAAACCAGCGCGTCAGCGGTGCCTGCACCGCCACCTTATCTCCCGGAAGTAAAAAAGGGGCACCGTCCAGGGAGCGCGGAAAAGTCGATCGGTAGCGCGCGGCCAGTTCCGGCACCGCATAAAAGGCGACGGTGCATCGCCCCAGCTCGTGGTTATAGCCTTTCACCCCCAGCTCGGAGGGCAACGGCCGATCAGCGATCACCAGGTCGAGTTGGTGGATGGCCAGTTCTGCGAACAATCGCTCTAACTTGTCCTCGTAGCATATGAGACGCACAGGCTCTGCGAGTGCCATTGCTGGTGCCAACAACTGATAGGCGAGCGATTTGGGCACGGCGTCGGCAACCCCCACCCGAAACGACTGTTCTCCGCTGCCGGCACCACTGCGTAACGATTGTTCGAGTTCGTTGCCTATCTGGAAGATCTCGTCGGCATGGGACAGCGCCAGTTTTCCCGCAGACGTCAGTTCGAGACGCCTACCAATACGGCGGAACAGATCCGTGCCCAATGAACGCTCAAGCTCGGCGAGCTGACCACTAATCGTCTGGGGAGTGAGATGCAGCCGTTCGGCGGCACGCGTGATGCTTCCGGCCTTAGCGACGTTCCAAAAATAGTGAAGCTGTTTGTAGTTCAGCATGGGCAGTGAGGCTCACTATCAGTCTGTGGCGAATTAATCGCAAAGAATAATCTGCTTTTCTTGATGCAGAAGCAAACCTAGGATTACCCCATGTAACCCCGCATTGGGGTTAAAGGAGTATGGGATGCAAATCGACATCCAGACCCGCGATATCACGCTGACCGAGGAGTTGCGTGCCCATGTAGAGCGACGGTTGCAGTTCGCCCTAAGTCGCTTTCAGGATCAGGGGCTGCTGATCACCGTCTGCCTGTCCGGCGTGAGCGGGGGCAGCGGGGAGGATCGCCACTGTTACCTGCAAATTCGTGCCGAGGGCTGCCCCGATGTCTCCATCGAAGACACCGAGGCAGACCTCTATATCGCGATCAATCGCGCAGTGGAGCGCGCCGGACGAATGCTGGAGCGCCAGTGGCAGTGTGCCCACAATCATTTGAATGGCCCGTTTCAGTGAGGTTGATATGAGTGGATTTGATAGGCCTGGATTTCTTGCGCAAGTGGCATTGAGTTTTAAGCGAATACGGGCGCGCACCTGGCTGATTCTGGCGGCGGTGATGCTTGCTTTAATCGGCCTGCTGGTTTGGGCTGGCATTGCGCTCCTGTCCTGGTTGTGGACTCAGGGGTCGGTCGTGACCGACGCGGGCAAGCGTTTCGCCGGTGACGCCATGACCCAGGTCGAACAGGTTGCGCCCGGGCTGCGAGAGCAGGCCGAGCAGTGGGTGCCTGCGGGGGTGAAGGAACAGGCAGGCAAGTGGTTGCCAGGGCTAGGCACGGATCTGCCAGCGAATGACGTCAGTGGCAACGACGTCGGGCCAGTGTCGCGTTTCCCCGGCTTGGTGCGCAGCCACTTTGCGCGCGACGGGCAGACCGTCGAGGTGCGCTACGCAGGGGGCGCGCCATTCGAAGCGGTGTTGGCGCACTACGTCGCAGGCTTCGCCGCAGCCGGGTATGCCCAAGAGGTGATGTCCGCTACCACCGAGGGCGAGCAACACCGCTTCAGTCGTGGCGAGGAATCTATCGACCTCTCACTGCTGCGTCACCGCAGTGGCCAGGTAGAGGTTCGTTTGAAACTGTCGTCACCGTGATTTTTGAGGTGCTCTATGCGATGCGCGAAAGCCCTCTTTGAAAAACAACCCAGGACTTTGATATGAGCCCTACTATCTCCATCGGCGAACCCTGGATGTGGGCCGTCTTCATCGCTTTCGTTCTGATCATGCTGGCGCTGGATCTGTTCGTGTTCGGCGGCAACAAGGCGCACAAGGTGAGCGTCAAGGAAGCGGGTGCCTGGACGCTGGCCTGGGTGAGTCTCGCGCTCGCGTTCGGCGTCGGCCTGTGGTGGCATTTGAACGGCACGGTGGGGCCGGAGATCGCCGACCAGAAGGCGCTGGAATTTCTCACCGGCTATCTGATCGAGTGGTCGCTATCGGTGGACAACGTGTTTGTCTTCCTGCTGATCTTCACGGCCTTCCACGTCCCAGCCGAATACCAGCGCCGGGTGCTCATCTACGGTGTGCTCGGTGCCATTGTCATGCGCGCCATCATGATCCTCGCCGGAGCCTGGGTGGTGCGCGAGTATTCCTGGGTGCTCTATATCTTCGGTGCCTTCCTACTGATCACCGGCATACGCATGCTGGTCATGGCGGAGAAAGTGCCCGATCTGGAGCAGAACCCGGTTCTCAAGTTCGCGCGCCGGCATCTGCGCATTACCGAAGACTATCACGGCGAAAAATTCAGCGTGCTCAAGGATGGCGTGCGCTATGTCACGCCGCTGTTCCTGGTGCTGATCATGATCGAGGTCACCGACCTGGTGTTCGCGGTGGATTCCATTCCAGCCATCTTCGCCATCACCACCGACCCCTTCATCGTCTTCACCTCCAACATCTTCGCCATCATGGGCCTGCGCGCGCTGTATTTCCTACTCGCTGACGTGGCGGATCGTTTCCATCTACTGAAATACGGCCTGGCCATGGTGCTCACCTTCATCGGTGCCAAGATGCTGATCGCGCCCTGGTATCACGTACCGGTGCAGGCTTCGCTCGGCATCGTCGTGATCTTGATCGGCTCGAGCGTAATTGCCAGTTTGGTCGCCACGCGCAGAGCAAACTGATATGCACTTTACCCACCATCTCTACCGGGGTCAGCGCGTCGCGCTGCTCACCCAGCACGGCAAGGAAAAGGTGCTCGCGCCAGTGCTGGAACTCGCGCTCGGTTGCAGGGTGGAGCTTGTCACCGGGTATGACACCGACCTGTTAGGTACCTTCACCCGCGACATCCCCCGTGCTGGTTCGCAGATAGAAGCTGTGCGCCAGAAGGCGCGTATCGGCATGCAGATTTCCGGACTGCCACTGGGGCTTGCCAGCGAAGGCTCCTTTGGCCCTGATCCGTTCGCGGGAATGTTTCCCTGGAACATGGAATTGCTGATTTTCATAGACGATATCCGCGCAATCGAGGTGGTCGGCGTCGCCCAGGGCAATGCAAAGAGCGCCCACCTGCTGACGGCCAGCTGGGCTGAGGCCGAATCCTTCGCCCACCAAACGGGATTTCCCGAGCACCATCTGGTGCTGCGTCCTGACAGCGAGGCCGATCCGCGTATTCGCAAAGGCATCGCCTCTTGGGCGACGCTGGAGGCCGCCTTTGCCTGGGCGCGGGAGCAATCGGCCAGCGGCAGGGTTTTTCTCGAAACCGACGGGCGCGCCCATGCCAATCCCACGCGTATGGAGAATATCCGCCGTGCGGCTGAGGATCTGGCAAAAAAGCTCTGCTCGCTGTGTCCAGCCTGCAGTACGCCGGGGTTCTGGATCGTCGAGCGCGTGCCTGGGCTGCGTTGTACGGACTGTGATGCGCCGACCCGCGAAACCCGCGCCGAGGTTCATGGATGCCTCAAGTGCGCGCATCGCGAGACCCGCGAGCGCACCGACCGGCAATACGCCGATCCGCGCTATTGCGACTACTGCAATCCCTGAGGAGCCATCCATGAGTAAGACGCGCCTGACCTTGACCCGCCCCGATGACTGGCACCTGCATCTACGCGATGGTGACGTACTGGCCTCGGTACTCCCCGACACGGCGCGGCGGTTTGCGCGCGCCATCGTCATGCCCAACCTCAAGCCGGCCGTGATAACCACGGCGCAGGCGCTGGCTTACCGCGAGCGCATCCTGGCGGCGTTGCCGGCGGGGATGTCATTCGAGCCGCTGATGACGCTCTACCTCACCGAGGCCACGCCGCCCGAGGAGATCGCACGGGCCAAGGCGAGTGGTGTCGTGCATGCGGTCAAGTATTACCCGGCCGGCGCGACGACCAACTCCTCAAGCGGTGTGAGCGACCTGAAACGCATCTACTCGGTGCTCGCGGCAATGGAGCGGCACGACCTGCCGCTGCTTATGCACGGCGAGGTGACCTCAGCGGACGTCGACACCTTCGACCGCGAAGCGGTGTTTATCGAGCGCCATCTGGAACCACTGGTGCGTGAGTTCACCGGCCTGCGCATGGTGCTGGAGCACATCACCACCGCTACGGCCGCCGATTTCGTCAGCGAGGCCCCGGAAAACCTCGCAGCGACCATCACTGCGCACCATCTACTGCTTAACCGCAACGCGATGTTCGAGGGGGGCTTGTGGCCGCACCATTACTGCTTGCCGCTGCTGAAACGCGAGACGCACCGTCGCGCGCTGGTTGCCGCTGCCACCGGAGGCAGCCCGAAGTTTTTTCTCGGCACCGACAGCGCGCCGCACTCGCGTCACGCCAAGGAGTCCGCTTGCGGCTGCGCGGGCATTTATACCGCGCACGCTGCGATCGAGCTCTACGCCGAGGTCTTCGAGCAAGCTGCAGCGCTCGAGCGGCTGGAGGCGTTCGCCAGCTTCCATGGGCCTGACTTCTACCGGCTACCGCGCAACAGCGACAGCATCACCCTGGAGAAGCAGAGTTGGACTGTGCCCGAAACGGTCCGTTTCGGGAATGAAACGGGCCTACCATTGCGCGCCGGGGGAACGATTGCGTGGAGACTCATCGAAGCATTGCCTATGCAGGCGAGATGATGTGGGACGTGCTCGCTGCTAGCAGCCTGTTGAGCCAGCGCGGCATGCCTGTATGCTCGCGATAACCACTTCAAGGATTTTCGAGATGACTGAGATCACTGACAACATGCGCAAATATTCCTCCCTGGTGGTGGATGGCGTCGAGGCCGCCCCCGGCGCGCGCCATGTTGCGCGCCGTCGGCTTCACGGATGATGACTTCAAGAAGCCGCAGATCGGCATCGCCTCGACCTGGGCCAATGTCACGCCCTGCAACATGCACATCAACAAGCTCGCGGAAGAAGCCGAGAAAGGCGCGAATGCGGCCGGCGGCAAGGGTGTGATCTTCAACACCATCACCATATCGGACGGCATCGCCAATGGCACCGAGGGCATGAAGTATTCGTTGGTGTCGCGTGAGGTCATCGCCGACTCCATCGAAACCGTGGTCGGCTGCGAAGGCTTCGACGGTCTGGTCGCCGTGGGTGGCTGCGACAAGAACATGCCCGGCTGCCTGATCGGCATGGCACGGCTGAACCGACCCGCAATCTTCGTCTATGGCGGCACCATCAAGCCCGGCTACGGCCACACCGATATTATCTCGGTGTTCGAGGCCGTAGGGCAGCATGCCAAGGGCGACATCGACCTGCTCCAGCTTAAGCAGATCGAAGATACTGCGATTCCGGGCCCAGGCTCCTGCGGCGGCATGTACACCGCCAATACCATGGCCTCGGCCATCGAAGCCATGGGTATGTCGCTCCCTGGCTCCTCCGCGCAAAACGCCATCTCGGCTGACAAGGCCTCGGACTGCTTCCGTGCCGGCCAGCAGGTGCTGGAACTGCTCGCGCGCGACATCAAACCGCGCGACATCATGACCCGCAAGGCCTTCGAGAACGCCATCTGCGTCATCATCGCGCTGGCCGGCTCCACCAACGGCGTGCTGCACTTGTTGGCCATGGCCCACGCCGTGGGTGTGAAATTGACCCTTGATGACTTTATCGAGATCGGCAAGACCACGCCGGTGCTGGCCGACCTGCGTCCTTCTGGCCAGTACATGATGTCCGAACTGGTCGCCATCGGTGGCATCCAGCCGCTGATGAAGCGCCTGCTCGATGCAGGCCTGTTGCATGGCGATGTGCTCACCGTCACCGGCAAGACCCTGGCCGAGAACCTCGCCGACGTCGCCGACTATCCGGTCGATCAGGACATCATTCGCCCCTTCGACAACCCGATCAAGAAGGACTCGCACCTGGTCATTCTGCACGGCAACCTGTCGCCGACCGGTGCGGTGGCCAAGATCACCGGCAAGGAAGGTCTGCGCTTCGAAGGTACTGCTCGCGTCTACCACGGCGAGGAAGCCGCGTTGGCCGGCATCCTCAACGGCGAAGTGGTCGCCGGCGATGTCATCGTGATCCGTTACGAAGGCCCCAGGGGTGGCCCGGGCATGCGCGAAATGCTGTCGCCGACCTCGGCTGTGATGGGCAAGGGGCTCGGCAAGGAAGTCGCACTCATTACCGATGGCCGCTTCTCCGGCGGCTCACACGGTTTCGTGGTCGGTCACATTACACCGGAAGCCTTTGATGGCGGTCCGATTGCACTGGTCGAGAACGGGGATGCCATCACCATCGATGCCGAAACCCGCGAGATCAGCGTTGCTGTGTCGGATGCCGTGCTGGCCGAACGCCGTGCACACTGGACACAACCGGCACCGCTCTACACCCGAGGCGTGCTGGCCAAGTACGCCAAGCTGGTATCCAGCGCATCGGAAGGTGCCGTCACCGACAAGTAAGAGGTTGCCATGAATAACTGCAGCGTTTGGACGACGGCCTTGGCGCTTGAGGCTATTGGTTATGCACGCAATGCCAGAGTGGATAAGGGTGATTTTCTGTCGGCTGAAGGACGTGGCGGGGGCTTGTTCTCCGTTGCTGACGAACGAATTGATGCGGACCGAGCCAAGGCCTGGCAGGGCTCTTCGGCCGGGTTTGAGATAGCCCCGCTCTTGGCTCAGATGACAATCTACATAAATGAAAAGGTGCAGTTATGGCCCCGAAAACACTGGTAGTTGATATGGGCGAACCCCTGGAAGAGGGGCTGGAAATTTGGGTCACGTGCGGAGTGCACAGTTCCCTGACGTTCACTGGAGTCTGAGCATGACGCTGTATGGAAGTATCCGGGAAGAAATATTGTACGCCGCCGGAGTTTTGCGCGGCGGCGGCTTGGTAGCCTTCCCCACCGAGACCGTCTACGGCTTAGGGGGCAGACGCCGCCAACGAGCGCGCTGTGGCGAACATTTTCACTGCGAAGGGCCGCCCCGCAGATCACCCCCCTCATTGTCCACCTTGCCGCGGCCGATGAGATCGAGCGCTGGGCGCGGGATATCCCCCGACTCAGCCTGGAAGCTCGCAGAACGCTTCTGGCCCGGTCCGCTCACGCTGATCCTCAAGCGCGCGCCGGGCGTGCTGGACGCGGTGACCGGTGGCCAAGACACGATTGGGCTGCGAGTGCCGGATCACCCCGTGGCGCTGGCGTTACTCAAAGCGTTCGGCGGTGGCATCGCCGCACCGTCGGCCAACCGCTTCGGCCGCGTCAGCCCCCACCTCGGCAGCCCACGTGATCGCAGAGTTTGGAGATGCGGTGGACTGCGTCATCGACGGTGGTTCGTGCAAGGTGGGCTTGGAGTCCACCATCCTCGACCTCAGTGGGGAGTACCCGCGCGTGCTGCGTCCCGGGGCGGTGATGCCCAACGTGCTTACTCGTGTCCTCGGCGAATTGCTCACCGTGAGCGCGGGCGGTGGCCCACGGGCACCGGGTTGCCTGGCCTCTCATTACGCCCCGGATACCCCGCTGCAACTAATAGATGCGACGGAAATCGAGGCAGCGGCCCAGTCGTTTCTGAACTTCGGACAATCGGTTGCAGTTCTGTCAATGCATCCGCCGGCAACCAACGAGGTCGGCTGCCGCTGGCTAATGATGCCCGCCGATCCCAAAGAGTACGGGCAGGTGCTTTATGCGCTCCTGCGCGAAATCGATACCTGGGATTGTCACTGTGCTCTAGTCGAATTACCGCCCGCCAAAATGGAGTGGGAAGCGGTGCGCGATCGCTTGAAGCGTGCTGCTGGCGGCAGGCAGGCCGAACGGGGTTGCGCATGAGCATGTTGATGCTGGTTCGCAGCTTGGAGGATTTGGCGTGTAGCTGTATTGAGCTGAACGACTTCTTCTCATTTAGACGCAAATACTATCCGGAAACGGTTCTCGAAACGCTGCTGGGGATATGGATCGATCCGCGCACGGCGGCGGAACCTCCGGGCGCACTGCTGCATAACCAAGCCGCCTATCGCCCCGTTCGCATCAGGGAAACCGTCGGGCTACAGGCCATCTGGACGCTTTGCTGGCTTGAGACGCCAGCCGGAGAAGACCGCGGCGAGGTGTCCCGCCGCGATCTCTTGGGCGCGTTGATTGAGTCAGCCAGCCTGTGGCAGGACGGTATGCCGTCAGGGCGCTTCATTCCTGTATTCCCCAGCGAAGCACCTTCGTCTGAAGCGCAAATCGAGATGCGGAGTCTGCTGGCGCGGTACTCGCAGCACCTGATGTCACCCTGGTTTCAAGACTCTGCCACGGGACTGCTGATCCATCCGGATGTGTACGACACTGCGCAGGAGGGGATATGAATAGCCGAGGGTTGCGTTTATCCGAAGTCGCGCACTGGTTTGGTGTTACGACACCTGAGCCGGATGCGTTTGTGCGAGGCGTGTGCATCGATAGTCGGTGTGTGCGGCGCGGCGATTTGTTTGTTGCACTGCCGGGTAAGCAGCATGACGGCCATGATTTCTTGACTGAGGCCAAGCGTCGAGGTGCGGTCGCCGCAGTGGTCAATCGGCAAGGGCATGCCGATTTCTGCCAGTTAGTGGTGCCCGATACTGTATCGGCGCTGGGGCTGATGGCTCGCGCGTGGCGTAGCAGATTCGAGATTCCGTTGATCGCGGTCGCCGGGAGCAACGGGAAAACCACCGTTAAGGAGATGCTGGGGGCAATCCTGCGCAGGGCCGCCTCGGTTGCGGTTTTAGTGACACACGGCAATCTCAATAACGAGATCGGCGTTCCGCTGACCTTATTGCGCTTGCGCGATCGACACCGTTTCGCGGTGATCGAACTGGGTGCCAACCACCCCGGTGAGATCGCGTTGCTAGCCGACCTCGCCCGCCCCCACCCTTGGGTTGATTACTAACGCAGGACTGGACCATATCGCGGGCTTTGGTGGTTCGGAGGGGGCGGCACGGGCCAACGGCGAGATGTTCGCGGCGATGGATGACGCCGGAATTGCGCTGCTCAACGCCGACGACCCTTGCTTCCCTATCTGGACAGCACTGGCGAACGGACGTCGGATCATCGGTTATAGCCTGTCGAGCGCGCAAGTCGATGTACAGGGGGGCGTGGCATTCCACGGCATACGGCGGGCGGCTCGTGATCCAATCACCGTGGGGGGGGCCTCGACATCGAACTGGCGCTGACTGGCCGACACAATGCTGCCAACGCCCTGGCGGCTGCTACCGCGGCGCTGGTGCTTGGGGTGCCCGCGAACGTGATCGCGGCGGGGCTTGCCGAGGTACAGCCCATCAAGGGACGGATGCAGCCACTGGTTGGTTTGCACGGCGCCCGACTGATCGACGACAGCTACAATGCCAACCCTTCATCGTTGCATGCGGCCTTGGCCGTGCTCGCCGACACCCAGGGAGAGCGGGTGCTGGTACTGGGGGGACATGGCCGAGTTGGGTGAGACGGCCATGGAGTGGCATTGTCAAGCGGGGGCGATCCGCCCGCGCTGCGGGCGTCAACCGATTGTTCGCCCTCGGGGAGTTGTCGCGACATGCCGTTGACACCTTCGGGCAGGGCGCGCGGCACTTCCAGAGCCACGAAGCGTTGGCGTCCGCGCTGCGCGACACCCTGCATGCCAATATCACCGCCTTAATCAAAGGATCACGCTGCATGCATATGGAGAATCTAGTCGACGACTTAATTTCACATCCATCGAAACGAAATAGAGAACAGTAATGAATGTAATCGATCCTATTATCCTGTTTTTTTCTGCTGGGTCTCGTCGCCGGTCTGCTGCGCTCGGAGCTGCGTCTTCCGGCCGCGATTTACGAGTTCGTGAGCATTCTGTTGCTGCTCTCCATCGGCCTCAAGGGTGGTATCGAACTCGCCAAGCAGCCGTTCGGTGACTTGCTGCCGGATATGCTGGCCGTCGTGGCGATGGGCTTTTTCCTGGCGCTGCTTGCCTTTCCCGTGCTTCGTTACGTGGGCCGTTTCAAGCGCGCAGATGCGGCCTCGATCGCAGCTCATTACGGCTCGGTGAGCGTCGGTACCTACGCCGTCGCGGTTGCCTATCTTGGCTCCCGCCAGATTGCCTTCGAAGAGCACATGCCACTGCTTCTGGTGTTGCTGGAGATTCCCGCCATTCTAGTCGGCATCATACTGGCGCGCGGCCTGTCACGGCAGACGCGATGGAGTGAGGTTGCCCATGAAGTGTTCCTGGGGAAAAGCATCGTGTTGCTGGTCGGCGGCCTGCTTATCGGCTGGGCAGCCGGACCTGACGGATTGTCTTCGATCAAGCCGTTGTTCTTCGATCTCTTCAAGGGCATTCTGGCCCTGTTCCTGCTGGAGATGGGCTTGATCACCGCGACACAGGTGGGCAGCCTACGCCGGTACGGGCTATTTTTGGTTGCCTTTGGCATTGGCATGCCCCTGTTTTCTTCGCTAGTGGGCATCGGGCTGGGGCTGGCACTGGGCTTGTCCGTCGGGGGGATAGCCATGCTTGCCACGCTGGCCGCCAGTGCTTCTTACATCGCGGTACCCGCCGCCATGCGCATATCGGTGCCCGAGGCCAACCCCACCTTGTCGCTGGCCGCTTCGCTGGGCGTCACATTCCCGTTCAATGTCTTGGTGGGTATCCCAATTTATTATGCGCTCGCCGTGTGGGCGCACACGTCCCTGGGAGGATGAAACTAATGGAAGGACATACGCGCAAGCTGTTGACCATCGTCACAGAAGCAGCAGTCGAGGGCACTCTGATCCGGGATATCGAGCGGTTAGGTGCCCACGGATACACCATCACCGACGCTCGTGGCAAAGGCGGTCGTGGCGTTCGCAATGCCGGCTGGGAGGCGAGCGGTAACATCCGCATTGAGGTGGTGTGCGATGCCGATACAGCCTCAACAATCGCCACCTACCTGCAGACGCATTACTACGACAATTACGCCATGATCTTGTTCGTGAGCAGCATCGACGTGCTACGGTCAGAAAAAATTCTGAGCGAGAAGGGTAAGGGCTGTCGTGGTGACGGGATGGCACGAAAGTATACGCATGTGTTACAGCAGCGCTTTCGTGCTCGGAGCTTTGACTTGATTGATCTTTAGTATCAATTACTTAAGGTTGTTTTGGCGGTTTTGGCGCGAATCCCGGCCAACCCTCAGGCTGAGCCATGGCAACGTTGCTTGGTCGCTGATGGCCCATCCGAGACACTGGCTGTCACCATTGCGGCCATCACCCGTGAGACGTGGGCATTCACAACCTGAATTGGAGAAGGCCACCATGTCGCCGAAAGAACTCAAGGTTGATCGGGAGTTCCTCGGAGACGGTTCCGTCGCTTACAAACTGCGCGATGTCGAGATGGGTGAACTGGGACACATTCTGTTGCAGCCCACCCATCAGGGCGACTGCAATGCATACGAAATGATTTACCTTACCGATGGACACTTCGAAGAGAGGAAAGCAATTCTGCCCCCATCGATACCGTAATGGCAGCTTTGAAGATGACCCGCCGCCAGCTCCGAAATCTTAGCGGGCGCAGAGCATCACATGGAGTTCAGAGCAGTCACCGGCCATGGAGGCCAGCACGAAAACGACGCCCTCCTCAGTAGTTCCGAAGGATCGCCGCCATTCGGGGTAGCGCTTCTGCTCGGGGTTGGAAACAGCAAACCAGTGAATCTTACTTGCTCATCTACTTAGTCTTGAAGGGTAGCAATGTCGAATGCGGCAGAGGGTATCCCTCGACCGCTGCAAAAACTTGATCGAGCACGTCCTCGGGAGCATCGAGTGTGCCTAGGATCACGTAGAGTTCGGATAGCAGCTTGCCTTTGGCCGCTCGGTCGAAACCCGCATCGCCACCGACTGATTCAGCACCATCGAAGGCCTTGGACACCGTGTCTTCGGCAATTAGGTAACGGGCCCCGCAGTCACAGAGGAAGGGGTGTTTGGCGTTGTAAAACCGATCCTGAGCCTCCCAGCCATGCAGTCTGATTTCTATGGGTTTTCCGCACTGGGGGCAGAAGGTTGGTTGGACGTCCGTGAGATAGAGCATATGTAGTGGCAATACCTTTCCTGGTTCGCCCCCTCTGAGTTGGAGGACGACGCGATACGCGGTATTGTCGAGCGCCTGCTTTAGCCATGTCTAGGAAAGGTACAAATGTCCCTCACGATAGGGGCTCCTGAGGCGGCGAAAGCTAATTGAACTTCGTCGAGCACCTCCTGCGAAATGCTTGCTGAGCCCTACGTCATGCGGCGCCGTTGTAGTTGCCTATTTCCAAGGGCTTACTGCTCATGGTCGGGTGTTAGATTGACCAAAGGGGATATCGCTGCTTGGGCAGAATGCACCCACCCAGCGAGGGCCTCAAGATCCTGTTGTAGCGATTCGGCCTCCGACCAGATGCAGGCATTCTCAGTAGGTACAGTCAGTGGAGCGCCCTCTACAAGGGTTAGGGTCATCGCGTGGAGCTTCAGCAACTCATCACGGACAGCCACAACTCCACCCAGCTCAGCCAGACAGGTATCCAGTCGATCCACCAACAGCAGAATCTGGGAGGTGTCAAAGCTATCTCGCAACCTGTCCAGTGCAGCGGCATCCACTTCGCCGTAGGGCGTCACTCGAAACGAAGCGGGTGGAATGTGCATCAGTTCGTCTCCTCAACTCTGTTATTGGGCATCGTTTGTCCACGAATTGAACCCGCGGCCTGCTGGAAAATGGAATCCTTGATCCAGGGTTCCGGTGGACGCTTGAGGCTGAGATTGAATTCGCCAAAGCGTTTGACGTTGCTGGTCAGGTAAGGGCTGAGAAACGATACGTCTTCATCGGTAAACTGCCAACCATCACGGGCTAGCTTCTGCAGGATCCGCATCATGTCGACGGTGTTCTGCAAGATCACCGAGGAAGCGATCATATCGTTGTAACGCAAGCGCTTCTGTTGCTCATCTGGATCGTTCTCGGCGATGACATCGCCGCCGAAGGATAGCCACTTCGAGAAACCGTTGTAGGACTCGATCTTGTTGGTATTGGCGGTTACTTCTTGGCGCAACTCTCGGTTGCCGATCCATTTGAGCAGGAAAATGGTCCGGATCACACATCCCAGCTCCTGCGCTGCATGGTAGAGCTTGTTGCGCCGACTGTAAGAACCGAGTTTACGCAGCAGCATTGGCGAAGATATTTTGCCGGCCTGAATCGACAGCGCCACCTGCATCAGATCCTGCCAATGGGTTTCTATTTGGCTCCAGTTGACGGTATCAGTGAAGAGGCTGTTGATATGCTTGTACTTGGCCGAGCGATCGGGCCGATACATGACCAGGTTGCGCCAGTTGCGGATGCGAGGCATTAGATTGATGCCCAGCAAATGGGTGAACGCAAACACTGTTGCGGACTGGCCTTGGGTGTCTGAATAGACCGTATCGACTTCAACGCTATGATCCGCTTTCAACAGGCCCTCGATGACATAGATGGCTTCCCAGATGCCAGGTGGAATGAAGTGCTGAAAGACTGCGATGTAGTTATTTGCCACATGTCGGTAGGCGACTGCGCCCATCTTCCGGTAACGGAAGTGGTAGCCGGCGAGCAAGTTTTCATCGTAGAAGTCGAATTGAGTCCCGTCGGCCGCGACCGCCTTGCCGTCACCCCAGAGCTTGGGCAGATCGAGCTGGAGATAAAGTTCGACCAACTCCCGGTTGGCCTTATCCAGCTTGTCGAGTGGCAGGTGCCGACGATTGGTGTAAGACAACATGTGCGGGGTCACGTTACCCGCCAGGTGGCGAGCGGCCTGGTTCGGCCCTAGGTTGCAGCCCATGGCGAAGATCGTCATCAGGTAGCGCTCGGCCGGCTCCTTCAGTTTGGGATCGCTGCCGGACATCGGCCCGAAATGCCGGGTGAACTGAATCCAGTGTTCGATGTTGGCCATGATGTCGAGCACATGCCTGGCAGGCATACGCTGTGTGATAGCCGTTTGTAGCGAGATTGCTGAAGGCGGGATGTCACGGGCGACCACTCGGCGCAGCACAGGATCACCGGCCTCATTAATCGACACATCACCGCGGCAACTGGGAAACTTGTCATCCAACTGCTGAGCGGTACTCTCAAGTTGCTCCTTCAAGCTGGCGACAAACTCTTTGGCGGTACTCGGCAGGCCAACCTTTGCGCAGTACTCCGGCAGACGCGCCAGACACTCATCCCAAGGCAGTAACTGTTTGCGGTAGTCAGCAAACGACTCCGAGCCAAGTACACAGATATCACCCGAGCGAAGCTCATTGGCCAGATGGGAAAAAACGCAGACTTCCAGGAAGCGCCGATTGGTCGGTGGCCCTTCGCTGGCGGCGCGACGCACAACTTTGATCCAACGATCCGAGGCGAACGCCAGGTCCACATGCTCGTCGATCCATTCCCTATGCAGGATCTCGTTGGCCTGGACCAAGTGCAGCGCCTCGATAAGCGAGCGATCCTGGGTGGTTGGCTCCAGTTGCAACAGAAGACTCAGGCGGAACAGCAGTGATCGATGGGATTTGAAGTGCTTCCAGAGTAGTGGGAGATAGTTACTGCCGCCTGTGGCCTGGACTTCGGCGCAGGCCTCGCGAAGGTGATCAAGACTCCCTTCGGGAGACAGATACTCGCGAATCAAGCTGCCGGCTTCCTGATCACTTGGTTCTTGGCTGAGAATTTGAATCACGCCATCCAAGGTGGCCACGAGCAACTCTAGCTTTTTGCGCTGACGTAGCTGGATTTGCTCCAACTCTTCCTTGGCTCGCTTGTGAATCGTCGCGATTCGCTTGATGAACATCTCAGCAAGGTGATCCCGTGCTCGTACACGCATCAGGTAGATCAGAGCCAGCATCAAAGTGTAGCGCTTTGGAAGCGAACAATCCTTAAGCTCTGAAACATCCGTTTTCTCCGCTTGATTCGCAAAAAACCAAATCTTGGTATCAACGATTCCCTCAAAGATGGCGTCGAGGTCACCGAATCCCCCCAACCAACTTAAGTGGTCGATCAATATCTCCAAGTGTTTGCGAGAGGGCTTCTTGGGGACCTGCTTCAGGGCATTGAAATCGCTTTGGCAACGACCGAAATCGGTGTCAAGAAGCTCTCTGAGACGGTAGATCACATCTATCGGAGCTCTATCGACGACTCGATTGAAAATCTTTTCCTGGAGAGCAACTTGGGCGTCTTCAGCTGCGTCATTGAGCGTCGAGTAGGCCGGGAGTTCGTAGCCTCGCTCAAGCAGCTCGCCAATCAGGACATTGATGACATCAACGCGCTGATCAAGGACCTCCGCCGCTTCGTGGGCAGTTTTCTCGGCAATTTTCAGAGCATCGCTCCCATAAAACGGGGTGATCTGTAGATATTGACGGATAGCTGTTTGATGGCGATACAAGGTTCGGGGGTTCGCATAACGAGGCGCTATACGAACCCCGTAACGGAGGCAAGACCTGACATGATTGACGATTTCAGTTGGAATCTCTTCAAGACTGGGGAAGTAATGAAGCTGTTGGAATGTTTTCAGCAGAACGGCTAACCCAATGGTAAGAGCAGGGCTTTTAGCCGTTCTAGAGAGCCATTCGAGCTCAAATTCTGAGAGCGAATAGCACTGATGAAGTTCTTTCGTCGACAGGTGCGCTGGCAGCTTCGGATAGGCTGTGCGCTCCAGAGAGGCCATAGGGTTCGTCCCTCAAGGAAAAGCAAAAGCTTCAGCATAGACGGCTAAACTTGGGACGAGGAAAGGCAACACAGAAAAATATTTAAATCCTAGCAACATCTATAGGTATGGAGAGGCCGGAAAATGTCTGGTTTTCCACCTATCTAGGCACGAT